>JAJRUD010000088.1 GCA_024277995.1 Chloroflexota bacterium | reverse complement strand
GGATCGGGGCCTGTCACTCAGGGCGCCTTCTGCTTCACCCCATTCTGCCGCTCCCAGATCTCGGCCACGCTGGGGAAGCGTTTGATCTCGGTGTGCGGCAGAAAGAGGGCGGCGGTGAAGGCCTCGAAGAAGGTGTTGTCGGCGGAGAGTTCGACATAGGTCATGGCCTCGGCGATCTGCCGCACGCGTTCCCGCTCCTGCCGCGAGAGCAGCGCGCGGTAGACACCCTGCACGGCTGTGTTGCCCAGGAAGTGGAAGCGGTCCCAGGGCAGGTCGGGCAGCAGGCCGATCTGGATGGCCTTCTCGACGTTGATGTACTTGCCGAAGGCCCCGCCCACCAGCACCTGTTCCACCTCGGCCAGGTCCACGCCCACGCTGGTGGCCAGCACGCTGAAGCCGGCGAAGATGGCGGCCTTGGCGCGCATCAGGTTGTCCACGTCCACTTTGGTGAGGGTGATGTCCCGGCCGTGTTCGGTCTCCTCGGCCCAGGCCACCACGTATTCCGGGCCGTGTTCGCCGCGGCGCACGCGGCGCGTGCCCAGGTCGAGTTTGAAATTGCCGGCCCGGTCCACCACGCCGGTGACGAAGAGCTCGGCCAGCAGCGAGATCAGCCCTGAGCCGCAGATGCCCTTGGGCTTGGCCTCGCCGATGACGCGGATGGTGGGCTCGAAGGTCTCGGAGTGGACCCAGACCTCCTCGATGGCCCCGGTGGTGGCGCGCATGCCGTCCACCACACCGGCTCCCTCGAAGGCGGGCCCGGCGGAACAGGCGCAGGTCACCATCCAATCGCGAGTGCCCAGCACCATCTCGCCGTTGGTGCCGATGTCGATGAACAGGGTGAGGGCTTCCGCCTCGGCCAGACCGCAGGCCAGGACGCCGGCGGTGATGTCGGCCCCGACGTACGAGGCCACCCCGGGGAGGCAGTCGACCGTCGCCAGGGGGTGTACGCCGAGGCCGACTTCACCGGCCGAGAAAGGCGGAGGGTGGTTGACGGCGGGGATGTAGGGGGTCAGGCGGATGGTGGCCGGGGGCAGGCCCAGGAAGAGGTGGATCATGGTCGTGTTGCCGGCCACCGTGACCTTGTGGATCTGTTGCGGGGCGACCCCCGTGCGGCGCCGTATGCGCTCGAGGAGCGTGTGGACGGTTTCCCGCACGCGCTCGGCCAGGTCCTGCAGCCCCTCGCCTTTGCTCGCGTAAACGATGCGTGAGATCACGTCCTCGCCGCGGGCGATCTGGCCGTTGTATTCGGCGGCCGAGGTGCGCACCTCGCCGCTGGTCAGGTCCACCAGGAAGGCGGTGACGGTTGTGGTGCCGATGTCCAGCGCCAGGCCCATGGGCTGGATGGGCTCCGGACTGAGATCCAGCAGCCGCGCCGGCCCGGCGGGGCGCGCCCAGGTATCGCGTTCCAGCAGCAACCAGGGTTGCCAATCCGCGGCGCGCAGGGCCCCGGACAGACGGCGCAGCAGGGGCAGCGGCACATCGACCTGCTCGAAGCCCACCGCCGCCAGGGCGCGCTGCAGGCGTGCCAGGTCGTCCAGGTTGTCGTCCAGCGTGGGCGGCGGCATGGAGATCTGCAGGGCCTGCAAGGGCTGCACGCTCTGCGGGTCGTAAGAGAAGGGCAGGGAGACCTTGCGCGCCGTGAGGTCGGTAACCAGGCGCCGCTGGATGCGTTCCTGCTCGGGGATGGTGATGGTGATGGGACCCTCGATCACGGTCTGACAGGCCAGGGCGTAGCCAGCGGCCAGGTCGTCGCCGGAGAGGCGGATGGCAGAGCGCCGGCGGGCGCCCTCGCCCTCGATGATCACCGCGCAGCGGCCGCAGCGCCCCTGGCCGCCGCAGGGCTGGGCGATCTCCAGCTCCGCCTGGCGGATGGCCTCGGAGACGAGGGTCCCGGTGGGGACCTCGACAGCCTTCTCGGCAGGATGGATGATGACGCGATGCGTGGCCAAGGGTGCTACCTTCGATGGTGGGCCCCCGGACTTTCGCAATCGGAGGCACCGCGGGTTCCCTGGAGAGACGTCGAGAACAACGTCTCTCCAGGTGGATCGAGCGACAGGTTTTGTGATGTGCCCGGCCCGACCCCGCTCGATGCCCAGGGTCGGCCGCAGCACATTGCCTCAAGCTCTCTCTATGAGGCGGACCACATGGCCTTCAGGTAGGAGCCGATGTCGACGGCCTCGCGCGGGCCGACCATGATCTCCCAGCCGGGCAGCTCCTCCTCCAGTTCACCGGAGAGCACGGCCACGTGACCGGGGATGATCAACTTATGGTGCTTGACCTTGTCGTCGACGTTGAAGGCCTTGACGCCCTTGGCGATCCGTTCGGCGTCGAACTTGCCCGCGGCCCAGGCGGTGAGCACGCTCATGCCTTCGGCATCGGCCACCATCAGCCAGGCGGGCCAGCCGGAACCCTCCACTTCATTGGCCACCGAGAAGTAGGTGATGGAGAAGTTGGTGGTGACCATCAGCGGCGCGTCCTTGTCGGGGTTGTTGATCTCGTACAGGCCAGGCTGCACCTGGATGGGTTTCTGCGGGTCGGTGTAGATGTTCTGGCGCAGCACCAGCAGGGCGTAGAGCTCGGCCTGGTCGAAGTGGTCGAGCACGATGAATCCGGCGTACTTGGCGATGTGCTCGGCAGCCAGTAGCAGCTCATCTGCCCCCTGGGCCTGGCCGGGGAAGGTGATCATCGGATAGCCCAGCGGGCGGAAGTTCTTCTTCAGGGCCAGCCGCCGGATGGCCGTCAGCCGGTGCAGCGAGTCCAGGTAGCCGGAGACCTGCGGGTCGAGCACCAGGTCCTCCACGCCGGTCTGGGCCAGTTTCTGGGTGAGATCGGCCAGGGCTTCGAGCGAGTCGGCGCGCACGGCAAGCGGTACGTCGGCGCTCTTGGCCACCTCGGCCATGGCCTCCCAGTTCTCGCCGTCGGCGGCGTAGAGCAGCGGGCGTGTCCCCTGGGCGGCCTCCAGACCGGCCCGGGCCAGCGCTGCCTGCGGCGCGAGCAGGATGAGCGGCTTCTGACTGCGTTCGCGCACCGCCGAGACGGCCGCGGCGAAGGCCCCGGCGTCGCCCGAGGCGGCTTCCACGGCGAAGCCGTCCAGCCGCAGGGGGATGCCCACATAGTCCGCTTCGTAGGCGTCGGCCTCAGCCACCTTGGCCCCCAGTGCCTGCAGGTCTTCGCTGTCCTGCAGGTGCAGGAAGAGGCCGGGCGGATGGTAGAAGGTCTTCTCATGGCGGAAGAGCACGGTCTCGTTGCCCACCGCCAGGCGTCCGTCGCCGCCGTGGATCTCCACCAGGCGGATGGGCGGCGCCGAGGCGGCCTCCAGTTTGGCCTTGGCTTCGTCGCTGACGTACGGGCAATCTTTCAGGTCGGCCTGCTTGGCGGCCAATTTCATGGCGAAGGCCAGGCAGGTGGGGAAGCCGCACTCCTTGCAGTTGGTCTGCGGCAGCAGTTTGTAGATTTGCAAGCCGGAAAGGGGCATGTCTTGCCTCCGCCAGTTAGAGGGTCTCGACGGGCTGCATCAGGTTGTCCACCATGGCCCGCACGCGTTTCAGGGTTTCTGGATGGCGCAGCACCAACACGTCCGCGCCGGAGTGGACCAGGGTAGAGGCGGTGAGCGCCTCCCAGGTCAGGGCGCGGCGTTCCCAGTCGCCCCAGGTTTCGGGCACGCCCTCGCCCACCTTGGCCTCTTTCACCTTCCAGGCCTCCTCGCCCGGCGTGACGATCATGGGCAATTGGGTCATGGCGTCGCCCTGCAGCGCGGCCAGGCGCAGCCGTTCCATCACCGAGTAGCCGTACTCGATGCCGTAGCCCAGCGCGCCGGTGGTGGGGTCCATCAGGATGCGGTCCATGGGCATGCCCATGTCGTGGATCAGGATGACCAATTGCTTGGCCAGGTTGACATCCATCGGCGTGCGCGACTCCACCAGGTGGCCGTTGGCCATGGCGGTGGCGACGATGGTGCGGTAGTTCTTGTCTTCGCAGATGCCGAGCAGCAGGCGCTCACCCTTGGTGGCCTCGGCGACGGGGACCAGCAGTTCGTTGTCCAGGTCGGCCTGACCGGGGCCGATGACGGCCAGGGGCAGGCCGGTGGCCTCGAGCACTTTCTTCACCACGGCCACAGCCCTCTCGGGGGTGGTGGTCTGGCCTTCCTCGTCGGTCAGGCTGAGCACCAGGTAGATGAAGTCGGCGCCGGCCGCCTCGGCGGCGCGCGCCCAATCGGCCGGGTCCTGCATGGCCTCACCCCAGGCCTGGTAGAGCAGCGGCGACCAATCGTCGGGTTTGCGATCGCGGATCTCCAGGCCCAGCGCGGGCGGATGGGGGATCTCGCCTTCGAAGTGCAGGTATGGGAGTGCGGTCTCGCCGCCTACGGTGATGCTGCGCGAGCGTGTGCCGCCCTCCTCCGCCGTGGCGCCCAGGGTGATCTCTATCACCCGGCCGCTGTAGGTCTCTTTGGGGATGTCGATGGTCATAAGTCGTCCTCCGGACGGGGATCAGGGAGCAGGGAGCGGGGATCGGTGGGTTTCGAGGCAGAGGCACGAGATGATGATCGCCTAAGCCCTGTTCGCCAATCCCCAATCCCCGGTCTCCCTGTCGCTATAACATCGGCGGCATGGATAGCGCCGGGTGGTTCTTTTCCGTGATATAGGCCACCAGCCCTTCCACGTCGGTGCAGATGGTCTCGTCGGCGATCTTGTCCAGCAGGTCGGGGTCGCCTTCGCGCTGAACCACGGCCTGCAGTTGTTCGTTCATCTGCTTCTTGAGCACCGAGGACATCCACACCACGCGCTTGAAGCCGCCGTCGGCGGAGATGAACTTGGGGCTCAGGATGTAGAACTTGCCGTGGCCCATGATGCCCGGAGTCTGCAGCCCCCCGCCGGCCATGCCCGCCAGGGTGGAGAAGGTCATGCCGGCGGGGGTCATGCTGGTGTCCTCGCGGCTGACGATCATGATGCCGTTGGCCTCGGGGATCACCATGGCGATGCACTCGAAGCAGCCGCAGGCCGTCATGGGGTTCTCCATGATGGAGTACATG
>JAJRUD010000087.1 GCA_024277995.1 Chloroflexota bacterium | reverse complement strand
TCAGCCCCGCTTCCATGAGAATAGACGCATGCTAGCCCTCCTGCCATTGCTCTTCCTGCTCGGCGCGGCGGCGCTGGTCTGGGCACCGGCGCGGGACGCCCGCCGGCCATGGCCCGAAGCGGCCCTGTTGGCCGCCGTCGTCAGCGGAGCCCTGGCCGCCCTGAGCGCGGAGGCCCTGGGCGCATTCCAGGCCCTCGCCCCGGGACCTGCGGCGGCCTTCTGGGGAGTCGCCCTGGCCGGGGTGGGGCTGCTGCTGTGGCGGCGAAGAGTCCTGACGCATGTCCGGCAGCGCCTGCGGGCATCACCTCCCAGGTTGGGCCCTGCGGAGGCCCTCTTCCTGCTGGGCGCGGCGGCCATCGCCGTTTCGCTGCTGGCGGTGGCCCTGGCGTCGCCTCCCAACAACAACGATTCCCTGCTCTACCACATGAGCCGGGTGGTGCATTGGGCGCAGAACCGCAGCCTGCGCCATTACCCGACCCAGTTCGAGCCACAGCTCTTCTTTCCCCCGCTGGCCGAAATCCTGATTCTGCACCTGCGCCTGCTGGTGGGCGATGACAGACTGGCCGCGCTGCCGCAGTGGTTTGCGCTCGTAGGCTCCCTGGTCGCGGTCTATGGGCTGACGCGGCTGCTGCGGGGGTCGAAGGTCGCCGCGGCGCTTGCAGCGGCCTTCGCCTTGAGCCTCCCCATGGGGCTGCTGCAGGCGACGAGCACTCAGAACGATTACGTCACCGGGTTCTGGTTGCTGGCGCTGGCCTATTTCACTTTGCGTTGGTTCGCCAGCCCTTCTGCCACTTATGCACTGGGTTTTGGCCTGGGGCTGGGCCTGGGGATGCTCACCAAAGGCACCTTCTACGCCTATGCCCTGCCCTTCGTGCTGGTAATGGCCTTCGGCCTGCTGCGCCGTGCGCGCCGCGGCGAGGCCTGGCTGCAGGCGGCCCTCATCGTGCTGGCGGTCCTGGCGATCAACGCCGGATTCTGGATGCGCAATCTGCAAACCTACGGCCACCCGCTGGGCCCGGCCGTGGGAACCTTCGCGCGCCTGCCGGCGGGACCGGGCGCCTTCGCCGCCAATGTGATCCGTGAGCTGGGCCTGAACCTGGCCACGCCCTCCGAATCCGTGAACCGCGGCCTCGAAGCCCTGGTCTCGCGGACCGCTGCCTCTCTCGGGGGCGAGGCGGGTTTTCAGCTCACCTGGCTGTGGAACCATGAGGATTTCGCCGGCTATCCCCTTCATCTGGCCCTGGCGCTGGGGAGCCTGATCGCGCTCAGCGTGCTCTGGCGGCGCGGCGAATCCATCGCGAGGGTCGGCCGTTACTTCTTGTTGGCCTCAGCGGCCTTCGTCAGCTACACGTTCCTTCTGATCTGGCAGCCCTTCAACCTGCGCCTGCAGCTCCCCTTCTTCCTGCTCCTGGCTCCCGGCGTCGGCTTTGCCCTCGGCCGCTGGCTGCCCCGCAGGCTTGCCTGGGGGCTGGCCTATGGGCTGCTGCTCGCCTCGCTGCCGTGGGTGCTGCTGAATCGCACACGCCCGATGATCGATTGGCGACCGCGCACCAGCGTGGACAGCGTCTTCCGCGAGCCCCCCCGGTCGGTGCTGCTCGCCAACTGGACCGACCGCCGCGCCGCGTTTTGGGGGGCGACTGATGAGCTGCGCGAGTCGGGCTGTCGGCGGGTGGGGCTGTGGATCGACTCGCACGACCTGGAGTATCCCTTCTGGTGGCTGCTGGACGCGCCGCAAAGCGGCGTTCGCATTGAGGCGGTGGGGGTGGAGGCGCCCTATCTGGCGCGCTACGCCGATCCCGCCTTCAAGCCCTGCGCCGTGGTTTCCACCGTGGCCGGCGGGCGGGAGTCCTGGAAGGGCCTGCCGCGCGTGGGCGACTTCCAGGGCATCGTGCTCTTCGGCGATCCAGCGTACTTTCAGGTGCCGTGATGATTTCTCCTTCTGGGTCTGGGAAGCGCCAGGCAAAGTCGATAGCGCCTGGGCATGGCATGACCTCGGGGTCCGGGGGACAGCCTGAAGGACATTCCACGGCCATGCAGGCCGAGGACGGCCTGCGCGTGCTGCACCTGATCAGCGGCCTGGGGGTGGGGGGAGCCGAGCGGACCCTGCAGCGCCTGGTGGTGGGCCTCGCGGCGCGCGGCGTGGCCCAGCAGATCGTGTCGCTCGCCGGCCTGGGCGTGATCGGGGAGCAGTTGAAGCAGGCGGGCTATCCGGTGGCGACGCTGGGCATCGGGGGACCGGCATCGCTGCTGCAGGGCCTCGGCCGGCTCGGCCGCATCCTGGCTTCCTTCGAACCCCACGTGTTCCAGACCTGGATGTACCACGCCGATCTGCTCGGCGCGCTGCTGCGCGGCCGGGCGCCCGGTGCGGCGCTGGCCTGGAACCTGCGCGGCAGCCGACGCGGGGCGCGCGAGCTCGGCTGGCGCACCTATCTCGTGGCGCGGACCTGCGCCCGGCTCTCACCGCGCGCTGACGTCGCCGTGGCGAATTCCTGGGCCGGCAGGGAGGGCCACGCGCGCATGGGCTACCGCCCGCGCCGCTGGCTGGTGATCCCCAACGGTGTGGACCTGCAGCGCTTCCGTCCGGACGCCGCGCGCCGCGCGCAGGCGCGCCGGGCACTGGGCGTGTCCCAGGAGACCGTGCTCATCGGCTCCGTGGGGCGCGATCATCCGATCAAGGGCTACGAGCATCTGATCTCGGCCTTCGGCCGGCTGGCGGGGGAATACCAGGAGATCGCGCTGGCGCTCCTGGGGCGCGGACTGGACCCCGGCAACCCGCGCCTTGCGGCGAAGATCGAGGCGGAAGGGCTGGCGGGCCGCGTTCACCTCTTGGGCCCCCAGGAGGACGTGGCGCGCTGGCTGCCGGCCTTCGACCTCTTCGTCTCGCCTTCCCTGAGCGAGGGCTTCCCCAACGCCGTGGCCGAGGCCATGGCCAGCGGCGTGCCCTGCGTCGTGACGGAGGTGGGGGACTCGGCGCGCCTGGTGGGCGAGACGGGGCGCGTGGTGCCGCCGGGGGATGCGCGTGCCCTGGCCGAGGCCATTCGTGCGCTCCTGGCGCTCAGTCCGGAGGCGCGCCGCCAACTGGGCGCGGCGGCGCGGGCGCGGGTGGAAGAGAACTACAGCCTTGTGAAATCCGTGCAGGCCTACTACACGCTGTATGTTGATCTCGCCGCGGGGCGGCGCAGGTGAGCTGCACCGCTCGCTGCGCATATCGCTCGCCCGGGCCATCGATCGAGGAGCGTGCCGCCCATGAGGGCTCGTGAGGGCAGTCCCACGTGAACGCTAATGACCTTCGCGGGAGGGTTCGACGCCTGCTCACCGTCGCGGCAGG
>JAJRUD010000086.1 GCA_024277995.1 Chloroflexota bacterium | reverse complement strand
GTTGAAGGAGTCGACCGGCTGTGCCGGCACCCCCTGGACGTAATCGACGACGGGTCCTGTCACCTCGCGGTTCAGAATCGCGCCCTTGGCCTTGATCTCGTATTTCACGCCCCCTTCGTCGGCGCCTGCGCTGATGGAACTCAGCGGTCCCAGGGCTACCAGCGCCAGCGCCGCGAGCGATGCGGCCGTAAACCAAGCTAGCTTGTCGCGCACGAGCCTACCTCCATCCCCAGCCTTGCACGGATACTTCAGGGCGTGAGTGCCGCCCTCGTCCATGACCTTACTCCCTCTGGCCCGCGATGGTGGGAAGGTAGCTTACCTTCGCCGGGAACGCCCTTTTGCCCCTTTGCGACCCGTGGCACAATCAGGGCCGATCCGGGGAGGGAACGTTCTTGGACCGGGCACTGGTCACAGGCGCCACGGGGTTCATCGGCTCGGCGGTGTGTCGCGCGCTCTGTGCGGCGGGCTGCAGGGTGCGGGCTCTGCACCGGCCTACCTCCTCACTGGAAGTGCTGCAGGGGCTGCCCGTCCAGCGGGTCGAGGGGGACATCCTGATGCCGGAAACCCTGGCCGAGGCGATGCGAGAGGTGGACTGGGTGTTCCATGCCGCGGCGCGGGCCGACTACTGGCGGCGACCCGCGCAGGAAGTGGTGCAGGTCGCGGTGGAGGGGACGCGCAACGTGGTGCAGGCGGCGCGCCAGGCCGGCGTGAGGCGCCTGGTGCTCACCAGTTCCCTGGCCGCTATGGGGGTGCCGCTCGCGGGCGAGCTGCTTACCGAAAGGCACACCTTCAACCTGCCGCCGCGGCGCTTCCCCTACGGCTACGCCAAGCGGCAGGCGGAGTTGGAGGCGCTCCAGGTGGCGGGTGAGGCACTGGAGGTGGTGATCGTCAACCCCTCGGTGGTTTTGGGCCCCGGCGATCGTAACCTGGTCAGCAGCTCCATGGTTCTGGAGGCGGCGCGCGGCAGGGGGTTCTTCTGGACCGAAGGGGGTGTCAACGTGGTGCACGTGGAGGACGTGGCGGCCGGGCATCTGGCGGCAGCCCGACGCGGGCGGCCCGGCGAACGCTACATCCTGGGCGGGGAGAACGTGAGCTATCGCGAGCTCTTCACCGCCCTGGCCGAGATCGTGGGCCGGCCTCCGCCGCGCCTGCGCCTGCCGGGCGCGCTGGTGGAGCCGCTGGCGTGGCTGATCGACCTGCTGGGGCCGGCCCTGCGCCTGCCGCTGGACGGCAACCAGTTGCGCCTGAGCCGCCGCCTCATGTACTGCGACACGAGCAAGGCCCGCCGCGAGCTGGGCCTGCCTGCGCCGCGGCCCTTCCGCCAGGCGGCGCGGGAGGCCTACGACTGGTACCGGGCGCACGGCTACCTATGATCTCCCGCCTGACGCGGGCTCCGGAGCCGGGGAGGCGCCGCGTCCTATTGACATCGTAGAGACGTAGCACGCTGCGTCTCTGCGGCGGGGTGGCATGTCGAGAGGCAACGAAAGAGGCGACCCAGCGGGTCGCCTCTCGATGTGTGTGGGCTTCGTAAGGCAGGGAGCGGGTTACAGGTCCAGGTTGGCCATCTGCTCGAAGTATTTCCAGCGTGCGGCCACGTCCTTGCGCAGCGCTTCGATGAGCATCTCGGCGCGCTCAGGGTCGGAGGCGCGCAGGGCGCGGAAGCGGTTCTGTTCGTAGGCGAAGTCCTCGATGGGCTTGCTGGGCGCCCGCGAATCCAGGTGCAGCGGGTTCTTGCCCTGCTCGGCCAGGGTGGGGTTGAAGCGGAAGAGCGGCCAGAAGCCGGTCTCCACGGCGTCCTTCTGCACGTCGGTTCCCTTGCCCATGTCGATGCCGTGGGCGATGCAGTGGCTGTAGGCGATGATCAGGGAGGGGCCGGGATAGGCCTCGGCCTCCTGGAAGGCCTTCACCAACTGGGTCATGTTGGCGCCGTAGGCCACCTGGGCCACGTAGATGTTGCCGTAGGTCATGGCGATGGCGCCCAGGTCCTTCTTGGGCATTCCCTTGCCCGAGGCGGCAAACTTGGCCACCGCGCCGCGCGGCGTGGCCTTGGAGGCTTGGCCGCCGGTGTTGGAGTAGACGCCTGTGTCCAGCACCAGCACGTTCACGTTGCGCCCGGAGGCCAGCACGTGGTCCAGGCCGCCGTAACCGATGTCGTAGGCCCAACCGTCGCCGCCGACGATCCACACCGACTTGGGAACCAGGAAGTCGGCCACGCTGAGCAAGCGTTGGGCCTCCGGATCATCCAGCTTCTCGAGATAGGACTTGAGCGCCGCCACCCGCTCGCGTTGTTCGTCGATGCCCTCCTGGGTGCTCAAGTCGGCGCCCTTGATGGCCTGTACCAGCTCCGCCTGCTCCTGGCTGAAGCTCACCCGATCCAGTAGTTCGCGCGCGTATTTGGACATGCGCTCAACGGTGAGCTGCATGCCCATGCCGAACTCGGCGTTGTCTTCGAAGAGTGAGTTGGTCCAGGCCGGACCGCGTCCGTCGGCGCGCGCCGAGTAAGGTGTGGTGGGCAGGTTGCCGCCGTAGATGGAGGAGCAGCCGGTGGCGTTGGCGATGATCAGCCGGTCGCCGAAGAGCTGCGTGAGCAGCTTGATGTAAGGGGTCTCGCCGCAGCCGGCGCAGGCGCCGGAGAACTCGAAGAGCGGCTCCAGGAATTGCGACCCCTTGGTGGTGAAGCGGTTGAAGAACTTGGGGTCGGGCTCGGGCAGCGAGAGGAAGTACTCCCACTTGGCGGCCTCCCGCTCGCGCAGCGGTGGCTGGGGCTGCATGTAGATGGCCTTGCGCTCGGTCTTCTTGCCCTCTTCGTCCTTGGCGAAGGCCGGGCAGACGTGCACGCAGGCTCCGCAGCCGGTGCAGTCCTCGGGCGCCACCTGCAGCGTGTACATGATGCCCTCCATGCCGCGTCCCTTGGCCGGGACGGCCTGCCAGCCCTCGGGGGCGTCGCCGTCGGCGTAGGAGGCTTCGTAGAGCTTGGCGCGGATGGTGGCATGCGGACAGACGAAGACGCACTGGTTGCACTGGATGCAGGCCTCGGGATCCCAGACGGGGATCTCCAGGGCGATGTTGCGCTTCTCATAGCGCGTGGTGCCGACGGGGTAGGTGCCGTCGGCGGGCAATGCGGAGACGGGCAGCAGGTCGCCGCGGCCGGCGATCATCTCGGCGGTCACCTTCCTGACGAACTCGGGGGCGTCCTCCGGCACCGGCGGGCGCATTTGGATGGTGCTGGTCGCCTTCTCGGGCAGCTCCACCTTGTGCAGGCGCTCCTCGGCCAGGCGCGCGGCGCGCACGTTCATGTCCACCACGGACTTGCCCTTGCGCCCGTAGGTGTCCTCCACGGCCAGCTCAATCATCTTCAGCGCCTCTCCCTCGGGCAGCACGCCGGAGATGGCGAAGAAGGCCGTCTGCATGATGATGTTGATGCGTCCGCCCAGCCCCAGCGACTTGGCCAGCGAATAGGCGTCGATGACGTAGAACTGGGCCTGCTTCTCGATGAGCGCCTGCTGCACCTCGTAGGGCAGATGGTCCCAGACCTCATCCGGCGGGAAGGGGCTGTTGAGCAGGAACACCCCTCCCGACTTGAGGTGCTTCATGATGTCGATGCGCTCCAGGAAGGGGAAGAAGTGGCAGGCCAGGAACTCGGCCTGGTCGATCAGGTAGGTGCTGTGGATGGGCTCGGGGCTGAAGCGCAGATGGGAGATGGTCATGGAGCCCGACTTCTTGGAGTCGTAGACGAAATAGCCCTGTGCGTAATAGTCGGTGGACTTGCCGATGATCTTGATCGAGTTCTTGTTGGCCCCCACAGTGCCGTCGGCGCCCAGGCCGTAGAACATGGCGCGATGCACACCTTCGCCCTCGGTGTTGAAGTGCGGATCCCACTCCAGGCTGGTGTGCGTGACGTCGTCGAAGATGCCCACAGTGAAGTGGTTCTTAGGGGCCTCGGCCGCCAGATTGTCCAGCACGGACTTGGCCATCCCGGGGTTGAATTCCTTGGAGCCCAGGCCGTAGCGCCCGCCGAAGATCTTCGGCAGCGCCTCCGGAGCCAGCCTGCCCGCGGCGACAGCCTCGCGCAGGGCGCTCTGCACGTCCAGGTAGAGCGGCTCGCCGGAGGCGCCGGGCTCTTTGGTGCGATCGAGCACAGCGATGGCCTGCACGCTTTCCGGCAAGGCGGCCAGGAAGGCCTGTCCGTCGAAGGGGCGATAGAGGCGCACCTTCACCAGGCCCACCTTCTCGCCGCGCGCTGTCAGGTATTCCACCACCTCGTGCATGGTCTCGGCGCCGGAGCCCATCATGACCACCACACGCTCGGCGTCGGGCGCGCCCACGTAGTCGAAAAGGTGGTACTGGCGGCCGGTGAGACCGGCGAAGCGGTCCATGGCCCCCTGCACGATGGCGGGCGTCTTCAGGTAATAGGCGTTGACGGTCTCGCGCGCCTGGAAGAAGACATCCGGGTTCTGGGCCGTGCCGCGGATGGCGGGCCGGTCGGGCGATAGGCCGCGCATGCGGTGGGCGATGACCCATTCGTCTTCGATCATGGCGCGCATGTCGTCGTAGCTGAGCTCCTCCACTTTCTGGATCTCGTGCGAGGTGCGGAAGCCGTCGAAGAAGTGCAGGAAGGGGATGCGCGCTTCCAGGGTGGCAGCCTGGGCGATGAGAGCGAAGTCCATCACCTCCTGCACGCTGTTGGAGGCCAGCATGGCCCAGCCGGTGGCACGCGTCGCCATCACGTCGGTGTGGTCGCCGAAGATGGAGAGGGCCTGAGCGGCCACGGAGCGGGCCGCGATGTGAAAGACCGCCGGCGTGAGCTCACCGGCGATCTTGTACATATTGGGGATCATGAGCATCAGGCCCTGGGAGGCGGTGAATGTGGTGGTCAGGGCGCCGGTGGTCAGCGCGCCGTGCACTGCACCGGCGGCGCCTCCCTCGGCCTGCATCTCCACCACCACCGGCACGGTCCCCCAGATGTTGGGTTCGCCGCGCGCCGCCTTCTCGTCGGCGATCTCCCCCATGGGGGAGGAGGGGGTGATGGGGTAGATGGCGATCACCTCGTTGGTCGCGTATGCCACGTGCGCGGCGGCGGTGTTGCCGTCAATCGAAACCAGCCTGCGCCTGGACCCGGTGGCTGACATAACGGTCTCCTTTCACCAACCCGCGAGGGCTCCGTGCACCCTCCGGCTATTGTCTGTACTTATCCAATCAAGGATAGACACGCTTGTCGCGAGGCAATAGTGCAAAAGGGCATCCTAATGTGGAGGACACTTGTCACTATTCCAGTGTATGCTTTTCGGCGACCCTATAGGGTGCGATCGCAAGCCGGTGAGGAGGCATGATGGCTGACCTGAACACGACCTATATGGGCATTCCTCTCAAGGGCCCCCTGCTGGTGGCGGCCAGTTCTATATCCAGCATGGTGGACCGGGTGCAGATGGCCGAGCGCGCCGGCGCCGGCGCGCTGGTGATCCGCTCGCTCTTCGAGGAACAGATCCTCTTCGACGCCATGCAGATGGAGGAATCGCTCTCGGTGGGCGGCGATTCCTTCGCCGAAGCGCTCTCCTACTTCCCAGATCTGCAGCACGGCGACGCGCAGGAACACCTGATGTGGGTGGAGAAAACCCGCGCCGCGGTGCAGATGCCGCTCATCGCCAGCCTGAACGCGGTCGGCCTGGGCGCGTGGATCAAATATGCCAAGCAGCTGCAGGAGACCGGCGTGGACGGCCTGGAACTCAATGTCTACACCGTGCCGGCCGACCCCAAGACGCCGGGCAGTGAGATCGAGCGGACTCTGTACGAGATCGTCGAGGCCGTCAAGGCCGAGGTCACCATACCGGTGGCCGTCAAGCTGAGCCCCTTTTATACCTCCATGGCCAACGTGGCGGCCGAACTGGACCGGCGCGGCGCGGACGCTCTGGTGCTCTTCAACCGCTTCCTGCAGCCGGACATCGACCCCCAGGCCGAGGCGCCCATCAGCGAGATGTCCTTCAGTTCGCCCGATGAATTGCGTCTGCCGCTGCGCTGGGTGGCCCTGCTCCACGGCCGGATCCAGGCTGACCTGGCGCTCAACACCGGAGTGCACTCCGGTCTGGACGCCGCCAAGGCGCTGCTGGCCGGCGCCACGGTGGTGCAGACCGCCTCCGCCCTGCTTCGGCACGGCATCCCCTACCTGTCCACCATGCTGCGCGAGCTGGAGGGCTGGATGGATGAGCATGGCTATGCGCGCCTGGAGGACTTCCGCGGCAAATTGAGCCAGAAGGAGGTGGCGGACCCTGCCACCTTCGAGCGGGCGCAGTACGTGAGGTTGATCCTGAGCTCCGATCAGTAGCCGCGGCGGACGCGAGGAGAACGGCGGACCGACCCGCGCCTCGACCGGGTCGGTCCTTATGTTTGGGGAGGGCCACGCCCATGAGTACCTTCGTTCGCCTGGGGAACCTCTTCGTTGGCGCCCTGCTGCATTCACCCTTCCACCGGGTCTTGGGGGCGCACTTGGCCCTGGTTACCGTCACCGGGCGCAGGAGCGGGCGTCGCTATACGACGCCGGTGAACGTCCAGCCTGAGGGGGAGAGGCTCTGGATCGTCAGCAGCCGAGGGCGCACCTGGTGGCGCAATCTGCGCCGCGGCGGGCCGGTCGAGCTGCTGTGGCGGGGCTGCAGGTACCAGGCCCGCGGCGAGGTCATCGAGGAGCCGGAGGCGGTGGCTGCCGGCCTTGCGGGCTACCTGCAGCGGGCGCCCTCTCTGGCGCGCTACTTCGGCGTGGGGCTTGACGAGACCGGCGTGCCGCTGGAAGCGGAAGTGGCACGCGCCGCGGGCGACCGCGTGCTGGTGCGCCTGACGCTATCCCGACCGGGTTAGTAGACCGCAAGCATCGGTTTCACAACGAGCAGAGATGAGCGACAGGAGCTCCTGCCCCTCGCCCGGGCCTGTCAGCGCATCAACGCGGTCGGAGACCCCCTCCCCCCGTCGATCCCTTGAGACCGATAATGATTCCTCAGTGCGATATTGGTTACAGGGGCCGACCTGCGTGTCGGCCCCTGTCTTGTGCGAGCCCTCAACCGCCGCCGTCTAGAAGATGAGGTTCAGGATCAACCCCAACACGAAGAGCCCGCCGGCCAGCTTGTTGTGGTAGAAGGCCGCCGAGACATACCAAAGCGGCCAGACGGGGTAATCGGGCGGCGGTTCGCTGGGGCGCGGCTCCAGGTGGATCTTCGCCGCCCGCACCAGCCGCGGCAGCGCCAGGAAGCCCACCAGCACCCAGGGCCCCAGGGTGCGGCTCCAGACCAGCATCGCCACCACCAGGTAGAAGGACGCCATGAGCGCGATGTTCAGCCAGCGCGCCCTGCGGTCGCCCAGCAGCACGGGGATGGTGCGGATCCCTTTGGACTGGTCCACCTGCCGCTTGTCGATGTGCTTGCCCATCAGCACGCTGGCCACGGCCAGGGCGTAGGGGATCGTCGCCAGCCACACGCCTGGCGTGGGCAGCTCCCCGGCGGTGACGTAGTAGGTGCCGCCGATCATCAGCGGCCCCCAGACCAGGAACACCCCTGGCTCGCCCAGGCCGATGTGCTTCAGGCGGATGGGCGGGGCCACGTAGAAGACGCTGATGAAGAGACCAGCCAGGGCGAAGGCCAGCGTCGGCCATCCAACGGTGAAGAGGAAGTAGATCAGGATCGCTGCGTCGACCGCGTTCACCACCAGGATGGCCTTGCGCAGGCCGCGCTCGGAGATCAGCCCGCCCAGCACCGGGTGGGGCGCGTAGAGGGCGCGAGCGTAGTCGTCCGTGTCCACGCCCTCCTCCAGGTCGAAGTAGTCATTGATCATGTTGTTGGCGGCGTGGGCCAGCACCAGGCCCACCAGCGCCAGCGCGAAGTGAAGCCAGTTGGGCCGCTGAGCCGTGGCCGCGGCCAGCAGCCCGCCGATCAGGCCCGAGGTGAAGGTCATGGAGAAGACCGCCGCGCGGGTGATGATCAGCCAGCGGCTGACGGGGTCCATCTCCCTGTCGGGCGACAGGTTGGCGGTGTCGAGCACTTCTTTCCAGTTGGAGAGCAGAGACATGGAGATCACCTTGACGAGAATCCTTCAAGAAGTGTAGCTTGAGGCAGGAGAGAATGTAAAGGGCTGGATGAACGAATATCTTTCGTTTGGATAAATTGCCAGGGAGAGTATAATCTGCGCAATACGTGCGCCTGTAAATCACCTCGCGGAAGGAGGTGCTAGGATACCAGAGTGCTTGGGGGCCTATGCCCCTTTTTCATTTCGTCCATCAATACCCAGTAATCCCCCCGTTTGATCGGTAGAGGGTACCCCGATCACAAGAGAATCCCATGGGTTTTGTCCATGAGGGGTCCAAAAGAATGGAGGACCGAGAGATGAAGAAAAGCCTCGTCATACTTGTTCCGCTGGTGATAATTGCAGCCCTGTTGCTGGGCGCATGCGGCGGAGCTGCTCCAACCGAAGAGGCTGAGCCTGCAGCAGGGGGGTTGGAGGGCAAGACTCTCGTTGTAGCCCACGATGTGAATTTCCCTCCTTTCGAATTCCTGCAGGATGATAAGTACGCCGGCTTTGACCTGGACCTGCTCGAGAAAGTGGCCCAGGTCGCCAACTTCAAGATCGATGCTCGGCCGATGGACTTCAATGGGATCATCCCTGCCCTTCAGGCCAACCAGGTTGACCTGGCCATCGCGGCCATGACTATCAAGCCCGAGCGGGAAGAGGTGATCGATTTCTCTATCCCCTACTTCCGAACCGGCCTGGTGCTGGCGGTAAAGCCCGACAACAACGAAATCGTCAATCCGGAGGATCTGATCGGCAAGAGCATCGCGGTCAAGATCGGCACGAGCGGAGAAGCCTACATCCGGGCGCTGCCGTACGCAGACCAGATTGACATCTCTACCTACGAGGGCAATACCGAAACCTATCTTGCTGTCATCAACGGGAACGCGGACGCGACCATCAACGACGATTCCACCCTCCGCTATTACATCGCCAGTGAAGGTGCTGACAAGCTGAAGGTAGTTGGTAAGCTTCTGACAGGGGATGATTACGGCATCGCCGTTCCGGAAGGAAACCCTGAAGTCCTCAGCGCTATCAATGATGCGCTTCTCACGTTGGCGCAGAATGGCACATACGATCAGATCTATGAGAAGTGGTTTGGTGTAAAGCCCGACCTGCGGCCCGGAGATTATTAGACCTGGGGTGTTTCCTGCGCTTGCGGCAAAGGACTGAAACCCTTTGCCGCAAGCGTGTTGCGTTTCCTTCCCATCGGTCACTGGTCGCCTCTGAGACGACCCAGGGAAGGCCCGGGCTGATGGCAATCACTGTCCACCAACCGAAGCGAGCGTGCGCGAAATGTTTGATGACTTTCTCAGCATCACCATAAAATACCTTCCCCGTCTCATGACCGGTGCTGTCAGCACTATCAAGATAACCGCGATAGGAGTCAGCCTGGGATTCGGCATTGGCTTGGCAGTCGGATTCGTGCGGGCCTATCGGGTACCTGTTGCTGACCGAATCCTGCGAACATATATCGACATCATCCGGGGCACCCCTCTACTGGTCCAGGTCTTCTTCATCTTTTTCGGATTGCCGAACTTCGTCGGTCGACCGATCCCTCCGCTCACGGCCGGCATCGCTGCAATTGCCATAAACTCCGGAGCCTATTTCGGGGAGATCATCCGCGGTGCCGTGCAGTCCGTTCACAGGGGCCAGATCGAGGCCGCGAGGTCAATCGGTCTCAGTTGGTTCAAGGCCATGAGGCATGTCATATGGCCTCAGGCCTTCCTCATGGCGTTGCCTTCCCTCGGAAACCAGTTCATCATCAGCTTGAAAGACACCTCGCTTCTTGCGGTCATCAGCGTTGAGGAACTGACGCGCAACGGACAGATCATCATCGCGGCGACCTTTCGTGCGTTTCAAATCTGGTTGCTGGTCGCCATCATTTATCTCATCATGACGGGAGCAGCGGCGTATATCCTGGGGCGGATGGAAAGCCGCCTCAGCCGCTATGTGTACCGATGAATAACAAGATCATCATCGAACTCAGGAACATACACAAGTCTTTCGGGGAACTGCATGTCCTGAAAGGCATCGACCTATCTGTGCGGGAAGGGGAAGTCCTGGCGATCATCGGGCCCTCAGGTTGCGGCAAATCGACTCTCCTGCGATGCATCAACCTGCTGGAACGGCCGGAACAAGGCCAGGTGATCTTCGATGGGAAGAATCTGCTTGAAAAAGGGATCGACATCAACCATATTCGTGCCAGGCTGGGGATTGTCTTCCAGAGCTACAACCTGTTTCCACACAAGAATGTCTTGGACAACATCACGCTCGGCCTCCAGGAGGTGCTGGGGATGTCACGCGAAGAGGCCGTGGCCTTGGCGAAGGAGCAATTGGCGCGGGTCGGTCTGGCTGACAAGCTCAATGCCTGGCCATCCCAGCTTTCCGGAGGGCAGCAACAGCGCGTTGCCATCGCTCGCGCGCTTGCCATGACCCCACGCGCGATACTTCTGGATGAAGTCACCTCCGCGCTCGACCCCGAAACCATCGGAGAGGTCCTGGCGGTCATGAAGGCGCTAGCAAAGGAAGGCATGACGATGATCGTCGTCACCCATGAGATGGGCTTCGCGCGCGAGGTGGCTGACCGCGTGGTCTTCATGGATCAAGGCATGATTCTGGAAGAGGGACCACCAGAGAGGGTCTTTGAGAACCCTACGCACCAGAGGACACGCGATTTCATTTCCAAGATCCTCTAGCTCCCGCTCCCGCATGAAGTCTGCCCCCCATGGCGTGTCCCCGGGCGGTCAAGCACGGGACGCGATGACAGGGCCTGGATACGACTTCCCACCAACCTCTCCGCTGACACCTTCGTCCGACCGCGATGAAGACCGCACGGTTGGAAGATGTGGCCTACTCCCCGGCCCTGAAGCGGTCCCACACCTCCAGCGCCGGCTTGGGGGTGCCGTCCCATTCTGTGAGCCCCACAGCCCCGAACAGGCCCAGGGTGTCCATATCGCGCTCGGGCATCCCCCGCTGGCGCATCGCCTCGTTGTATGACTCGGCGTTGAAGTCGCTCAGCAGCAGGTAGACCCAGAAGGCCAGCCGCCCGCCGAGCTGATCGTGGATGGCCTGCAGGTAAGCCACTTGGCTCTCGGGATCGCCAGGCACCTGTCCCACAGGCCGGGAGGACCAGCCGCCCTCGGCCACGGCGAGGGGCTTGTCCGTGCGCTCCAGCAGCGGGGTGTAGTAGTCGGGCGGGATCTCGTCGCCGCTGGGTGGGATAGAGGAAGTAGGGGTAGGAGGAGATGGCCCACAGGTCGAGCCGCGGCTCGAAGGCCTCCACCTGATCCCAGTTGGTCTGGCCGGCCGGCCGCCCTTCGGCCGCGGGGGCGAACATGTTGTTCAGGTCGTCCCACTGGAAGGTGACGAAGAC
Source organism: Chloroflexota bacterium (assembly GCA_024277995.1). Taxonomy (GTDB): domain Bacteria; phylum Chloroflexota; class Anaerolineae; order Anaerolineales; family E44-bin32; genus JAJRUD01. The sequence continues at coordinate 7,799 of JAJRUD010000086.1, read as the reverse complement.
CTGCGTCTCCGGGGCTTCCGCCTTCACCAGGTCGTAGGTCTCGCGATACAGACTCAGGTAGCTCTCGACGTCGTCGGGGTAGGCATCCATGTAAGTGTTGATCTCGGAGGCCAGGCCCAGATAGCGGGGCCGGAACTCACGCACGATCCACAGCGCGAAATTGGTGAAGGCGGCGCGCACGTCCGGGTTGGCGAAGTTGGCGTCCCAACCCACGGGCAGCCCCATGAACTCGCGCCGATTGAGCCCGTTGAGCGGGTCGACGACGAAGATCCGATCCAGGCCGTTCTGCCGCGCCAGGAGGACCTGGTTGCGCAGGTCCTCACGCGACTGCGCGTCGCCCTCAACGCCGTCGACGAAATCCTCCCAGGGGATGCTGGGTTGGTAGAGGGCGAAATCGGCATGCCGCCCCATCGACTTGAAAAGGGTCAGCACGCTCTCCAGCGTGGCTTCCGGTGGGCTGGGAAAGAAGCCGTAGGCTGTGTCTTTGGCGTTGAAGACCGACTGCGTCGGCTCGGATGGGGATGCCTGCGTGGGAGCCGTCGAAGGGACCGCCGAAGTGCCGTTCTGGCGCGCCAGCGCGGCCAGAGCGAGGGCGAAAGTAGGCAGAAAGGTTCGTTTCACGGGGGCCTCCAGGGCTGTCAGCGCGCCGTGGGGAGTGCCATGCATAGGATACAGCCTCTTCACATTGAATACGGTCCGCAGGGAAGGGAAGTCGCGGCGGCCCGTGGTCGGAAATCGAGTGGAGGCATAATCCTGCCCTCGCGGGATGGGGCAAGGCCTCATCAGGCCGGTCGACGGTTCTCAGGTGCCCCGGAGCCCCTTCAGGGACCTGGCCTCTCTTGCATCGCCCCGCTACTTTGGACTTCCGAAGTCCCTCTTGATGACGTTCTGCAGTTTTTGCCTCACGGCACCTGTGCTAGAATGCCTATTGCGTGGGCGGTGGCTGATCTCACCTTACAGGAGGTGTGCATGTCTTCAATGAAGACCACCCTGGAGGGAGCCCTGCGCTATCGTGGCAGGCAGGGCCAGCTGAGTTTCGTCCTGCACCGACTCAGCGGGCTTGGAACCCTGCTGTTCCTGGCCATTCACATCGTGGACACCGCGACCGTTTACTTCTACCCCAGCCTCTACGAACATGCCATCGCCTTGTATCGATCCACGCCCTTTATGCTGGGGGAAATCATCCTGGTCTTGATGGTGCTTTTCCACGGCGCGAATGGCCTGCGTATCGCTCTCATGGACCTCTTCCCGCGCCTCTGGCGCCACGAAACCGAACGCCGCATTGTGCTCTGGACGTTGGCCGCGGCCATTCTGATGTGGCTGCCGGCGGCATATCTCATGGGCCGCAGCCTGATCAAGTACAACCTGGCTGGGGGATAGGAGTACGCCATGACCACCACCACACAGACACCGCGGCGCGTCTCCGTTCCCAGGAACTACGAAACCATCGCGTGGGCCTTCATGCGCTACAGCGGCGTGCTGCTCATCCCGCTCGTCTGGATCCACGTGATCATCCAGGATGTACTCGTAGGCGTGCACGCCATCGATCTGGACTATGTCGCCCTGCGCTGGGCGACCCTGGGGTGGCGCGTGTACGACATCCTGCTGCTGGCTTTCGCCTTCGCCCACGGCATGAACGGCCTGCGCACGGTCTTGCGGGACTACATCCATAAGCCCTCCACGCGTCGTGCAGCGGACTGGCTGGTTCTCATCGTATGGTTGATCATCACCGCCATCGGCGCGGCAGCCATCATCGGTGGCGTGGGAACGCCAGGCCCCTAGTTCGCGGCGATGGTTTCGGTGGCGGGCGTCACCATTCCCCCGCTCTGCGACACTGGTGAGAAGCCAACCCTCGCACTTGGGCTCACCGGCAGGTTGCCGAGCGCACAGAACTTCGATTCAGGAGTGTGAGCATGACACAGGTCCACCAGTATGAGGTGGTGATTGTGGGCGCCGGCGGCGCGGGCCTGATGGCCGCGCTCTACGCCTCAATGGGGGCCAAGACGGCGGTCCTCAGCAAGCTCTATCCCACTCGCTCGCATACGGGAGCGGCCCAGGGGGGCGTGGGCGCCGCCCTGGGCAGTGAGGAAGAGGATCGCCCCGAATGGCACACCTTCGACACCGTCAAGGGCAGCGATTACCTTGGCGATCAAGACGCTGTCGAGTACATGTGCAGCCAGGCGGTGCCGATCGTCTACGAATTGGAGCACATGGGCCTGCCGTTCAACCGCACGCCCGAGGGGCGCATCGCGCAGCGGCCCTTTGGCGGCCATACCAACAATGAAACTGGCAGGCCGGTGCGCCGGGCCTGCTACGCGGCGGACCGCACCGGCCACATGATCCTGCAGACGCTCTATCAACAGTGCATCAAGAACCAGGTCACCTTCTTCGATGAGTTCCAGGTGCTGGACCTGATCGTCGAGAACGGTGTCGCAGCAGGGGTGGTGGCGGCAGAGATGGCCACAGGCGAATTGCATGTCTTCCACGCCAAGGCGGTGGTCATCGCAACCGGCGGCTGGGGAAGGGTATTTGAGATCACTTCCAACGCCCTGTCATACACCGGAGACGGCGTGGCCATCAGTATGCGGCGCGGCGTGCCGGCTGAGGACATGGAGTTCTTCCAGTTCCACCCCACGGGCATCTACAAGCTGGGCATCCTCATCACCGAGGGTGTGCGCGGCGAGGGCGGCGTGCTCATCAACGACAAGGGGGAGCGCTTCATGGAGCGCTACGCGCCCACGGCCAAGGACCTGGCCTCACGCGATGTGGTCAGCCGGGCCATGTATCTGGAGATGCAGGAGGGGCGCGGCATCGGCGGGCAGCGCTACCTCTACCTGGACGTTCGGCCTGAGACGGTAAACAAGTACGCCAAGGTCGACGGGCGCACGCGCCCCGACGGCTCACCCTACGTCGTCACCGCCGAGGAGATCCTGTCCAAGCTGCCTGACATCATCGACTTCTGCCGCACCTACATCGGCATCGATCCTGTGAAGGAACCCATGCCCGTGCAGCCCACCGCCCACTATGCCATGGGAGGCATCCCCACCACCGTGCATACCGAGGTGGTGATCGACGAGAAGAACACCGTGATGCCCGGTCTGTACGCCGCCGGCGAGGTGGCCTGCGTCTCCGTCCACGGAGCCAATCGCCTGGGGACCAATTCGCTGCTGGACATCATCGTCTTCGGCAAAGAGGCGGGCCTGCGTGCCGCCGAGTACGCGCAGGGCGCGGACTTCACGCCCCTGCCGGCCGAGCCCGAAGCGGCGGTGCGCGAGCACCTGGACGTGCTGCGCCACGGTGACGGCACCGAGCGGGTAAGTGACCTGCGCCGCGAGATGCAGGTGGTGATGTTCGACAAGGTGGGCGTCTTCCGCACGGAAGAGGGCATGCAGCAGGCGGTGGACAAAGTGCGCGAGCTGAGGGAACGCTTCCACCACGTGCGCGTCGATGACCGGGGTCGCATCTTCAACACCGATCTGCTCGAAGCCTGGGAGTTGGGCTGCCTGCTGGATGTGGCACATGTGACCGCCGTGGCGGCGCTGGCACGCAAGGAAAGCCGCGGCGCCCATTCGCGCGACGATCATCCCAAGCGCGACGACAAGAACTGGCTCAAACACTCGCTGGCTTACCTCAAGCCGGAGGGTGTCGAGCTCCGCTACAAGCCGGTCACCATCACCAAATTCCAGCCCAAAGAGCGGGTGTACTAGAGGAGAGGCGCCATGCAGGTCACATTGCGAATTCGTCGCTACAATCCGGAGGGGGACGGGGAGTCGCACTTCGAAACCTACACCCTGGAGGCTGAGCCCAACGACCAGGTGCTGGACCTGCTCAACCGGGTGAAGTGGTACCAGGACGGCACGCTCTCCTACCGCCGCTCCTGCGCACACGGCATCTGCGGCTCGGACGCCATGCGCATCAATGGGGTCAACCGCCTGGCGTGCAAGACGCTGGTGAAGGATGTCGGCGCGCAGATCACCGTCGAACCCATCCTGGGCCTGCCGGTGATCAAGGATCTGATCGTCGACATGGAGCCCTTCTTCGAGCACTACCGCTCCGTGATGCCCTATTTCGTCAACGATGAGCCACCGCCCGAACGCGAGCGGCTGCAGAGCCAGGAGGAGCGGGCGCGCTACGATGACACCACCAAGTGTATCCTGTGCGCGGCCTGCACCACATCCTGCCCATCTTTCTGGGCCGATGGCGAGTACCTGGGCCCTGCCGCCATCGTCCAGGCCCATCGTTTCGTCTTCGACAGCCGCGATCAGGCCGCCGCCGAGCGGCTGGCGATCCTCAGCCAGCAAGAGGGTGTCTGGCGCTGCCGCACGGCCTTCAACTGCACCCTGGCGTGCCCACGCGATATCCAGGTGACGCGCGCCATTGCGGAGGTCAAGAAAGCCATCATCACCGGCCGCCTGGAATGAGGCTCTCCGGCAGGCGATAGCCGCCTGGATTGAGGGGCGTGCAAAAAAAGCCATGGACCTGACGGCCATCTTCCATCGCCCGCCGCGTATTCTCATCGCGGACGACGATTGGCTCAACCGGGATCTGCTGCAGGCTTACCTGACCACTTCGGGTTGCGAAGTGGTCACGGCTTCAGATGGTCAGGCGGCGTTGGATTCGGCGCGCAGCTATCCGCCCGACCTGGCGCTGGTGGACGTGCAGATGCCGCGCATGGATGGCCTGGAGCTGTGCCGCGCGCTGAAATCCACGCGAGAGACGCGCTTCATCCCCGTGGTCATCGTCACTGCCCTGGACAGCGAAGAGGAGAAGCTCAAAGCCATCGAGTCCGGGGCGGACGACTTCATCACCAAGCCCTATAACTCCATCGTGCTGCTCACCCGCGTGCGCTCTCTGCTGCGCATCAAGAAGCTGCACGACGAGATCGAATCCCGCAACCAGCTGCTGCGCCAGGTACTGGACCGCTACGTGGCTGAGGACGTGACCGACGTGATCCTCACCGACCCCGAGCGCTACCTGAAGCTGGGGGGCGAGACCAGACTGGTGACGGTCCTGTTCGCCGACATCCGCGGCTTCACGCGCTTCACCGAGCAGCACACCGCCCCCCAGGTCGTCGAGACTTTGAACAGGATCTTTCGAGCGCTGAGCCAGGTAGTCTTCAATCATCGCGGCACCCTCGACAAGTACCTCGGCGACGGCCTGATGGCTTTCTACGGTGCGCCGGTGGGTGGTGAGGATGACGCGAAGCGGGCTGTCGATACTGCGCTCGAGATGCAGCGCGTGTTCCGCGAGGTATGCCAGGAGGCCGGCGAGGATGTGGCTGCGCTGGCGCTGGGGATCGGGTTGAACTCAGGCGAAGCCGTGGTGGGCAACATCGGCTCGGAAAACGTGATGGACTACACCGTGGTCGGTGACGTCGTCAACGTCGCCAAGCGCCTCCAGGAGCAGGCCGCTGGCGGCGAAGTCCTGCTCAGTGAGGCGACCTACCTGGAGGCGGGTGGGGTGACGGCCGAGCGGCTGGAACCCATAAAACTGCCCGGGCGTCAAGAGGCGGTGATCGCCCATATCATCCGCTGCACCTGATCTTCGTGCGGGATTCAGTTTCCGCTCAGGTCTGCTGTATAATGGGCACAGGCCCCAGTAGCTCAATAGGATAGAGCAAGGCTCTCCTAAAGCCTAGGTTGTGGGTTCGACTCCCGCCTGGGGCATTTTCTTTTAAGATGGCCCTTCAAGCGGTCGGGGCCACGTAGAGCAGGATCAGGATGAAATGACACAGGGCGCCGAGCATGACGAAAAGATGCCAGACCTCGTGGAAGCCGAAGGCTCCTGGAACGAAGTCCAGTCGCTTGGTGATATACACCACGGCGCCCAGTGTATAGGCCAGCCCGCCGGCCAGGAGCCAGGCCAGTGCGCCGAGGGGCAGGACGCGCAGCATCTCCCCGATAGCCAGCAATGCGAACCAGCCCATGCCCAGGTAGATCCCGGCGCTGAGGCCGCGCGGCGCATTGATCCAGAACACCTTGGCCAGGATGCCCAGCAGGGCCAGGCCCCAGATCACGCTCATCAACCCCCAGCGCCAGAAGCCAGAGAACTGGTTCGCGGCCAAGGGGGTGTAGGTGCCAGCGATCAGAACGTAGATGGCCGCGTGATCCACTTTGCGCAGGAGCTGCAGGCGCCGGGCGGGGCCCGGGATCAGGTGATAGGCCGCGCTGGCGCTGAACATGAGCACCAGGCTGGCGCCGTAGACCAGCAGGCTGCGCTGCTTGAGCGGATCATCGCCGGACAGCCGCAGCAGCACGACCAGCCCCGCCAGCGCAGCCAGCGCTGCGCCGAAGTGGGTCAGGCCGTTCACTGGTTCGCGCATCCCCTTCAGCATCGCCATCCTCTTTCACAATCCCCCGGCACCAGGAGCACCTGCAGCCCTCCTTCTTCGGCCAGCGCCCGGGCGAAAGTCTCCATCTCCTGGGGTTTGAAAATGTTGCTGCCCGGGCTGCGGATCGGGCGCCCCAGCACCATCAATTCCGCTTTGGTCTCCACCGCTGCCAGGCGCAGTTGCCGACGCACGTTGCCTTCGCGGACCATGTAGTCCACATGCTCGACGCCACGGCGCCGGGCGCGGTCGGCGAGTATCAACATGGCGAACTTGCCCATCTCCTGCAGTTCACGGTATACCACGCTCAGCGGCCCGATGGTGGCATGGCCGAGGAACTCGGCGTCCATCACGTGCACGAAGGTCAGCCGGGCCTTGTCTTCCACTGCCAGCTCAATGGCCCGGCTGACGGTCTGGCGGCTTTCGGGTCCGCCGCGCACCGCGCATAGGATGTGTCGGATGGGGCGCTCGTTCATGGCAGCTTCCTGTCTTATGATCCTTGCCCTAGGTGAAGCGTATGAAGAGCCAGAGCGTGGCCAGGGCCACAGTGATCACCAGGGCGGGGAATCCCTTCTTCAGGAAATACATGTAGGTGATGGGGTAGCCGGCCCGCTCGGAGATGCCCGCCGTGACCATGTTGGCGGAGGCGCCGATCAGGGACCCGTTGCCGCCCATGGCTGAGCCGACGGACAGACAGTAGAACAGCACCTGGCTGCCCGCGCCGGGGACTGTGCTGGTCAGGAACCCCACCACCGGGAGCATTGACGCCGTGAAGGGGATGTTGGCGATGACCGTGGAGAGCACGGCGCTCAGCCACACCACCGACAACATCGCCAGCGGCAGGCTGGTGCCGACCAAGCGTGCGATGCCCACGGCGATGAAGCTGATCAGCCCCACCTCCTGTACGGCTCCGACGGTGATGAACAGCGCGATGAAGAACACCAGCGTGGTCCAGTCCACCGCCTCGATCATCTCCTCGATGTCGGGTTTGATCCAGACCAAGAGCGCCGTAGCCCCCATGAGCGCTGTGACCGCCGGCAGCATGTGCAGGCGCTCGCCGAAGATGAAGAGGATGAGCATGCCGGCCCCTATCCACCCGGCCTTCTTCAGGTGTTCCGGTTCGGTGATGATCGCGCGTTCGGCCAGCTTTTCCAGCAGCAGTGGCGAGATGCCGCTGCGGCTGTGCGCGCGCAGCTCGCGGCGGAAGATGATCTCGCTGTAGATCACCAGGCCCACCATGGCCAGCAATACACCCGGCGTCAGGTTGACCAGGAAGTCGTTGAAAGAGATGTCACTGTAGGAGCCGATGAGGATGTTGGTGGGGGTGCCGACCAGGGTGGTGATGCCGGCCACGTTAGAGCCCATCACCTCCGGGATCAGCAGCGCCAGGGGATTGATCCCCAGGCCGAGGGCGATCTGCACCGTGATGGGGGTCATGAGCAGCATGGTGGTCACGTTGTCCAGGAAGGCC
>JAJRUD010000085.1 GCA_024277995.1 Chloroflexota bacterium | reverse complement strand
TCCACCCGGCTCTTATCCCCGATGGAGGGTTCTCCGCCCAATGAAGGAATACGCATCCGATTTCATCCGCAACGTCGCCCTGGTTTCTCACAGCGGGAGTGGCAAGACCATTCTGGGTGAGGCCTTGCTCTTTATGACCGGCGCCATCACGCGCATGGGCAAGGTGGAAGACGGATCCACCGTTTCCGATTTCGAGGAAGAGGAGATCCGACGCGGCCTTTCGCTCTCCACGAGCGTATTGCCGGTTGAATACAAGGACCACAAGATCAACATCCTGGATACGCCCGGATACACGGGCTTCGTCGGTGAGGTCATCTCCGCACTGCGGGTCTCCGACGGGGCCATCGTGGTCATCGATGCGGTTTCCGGCGTGGAGGTGGGCACGGAGGTGGTCTGGGGTTATTGTGACACCTTCGACCTGCCGCGCTTCGTGCTCATCAATAAAATGGACCGCGAAAACGCCAACTTCCAGCGAGCGCTGGAGGGGATCAAGGTGCTCTCGAAGGATGCCCACTTCGTGCCCCTGCAGTTGCCCATGGGCGAGCAGGATGATTTCAAGGGCGTCATCGACCTGTTGAGCATGAAGGCGCGCCCCGCCCAGGGCGAGGCCAGCGAGGACATCCCCGCTGAATTCCAGGCCGCGGCTGAGGATGCGCGCGTCGTCCTGGTGGAAGCGGCGGCCGAGGGCGATGACGCGTTGCTGGAGAAGTACCTGGAAGGCGAGGAACTGAGCGCCGAGGAGATTGCCAGCGGTCTCCAGCTTGCCATCCGATCCGGCGGGTTGATCCCGGTGCTCGTGGCTGCAGGCGGAGCCAACATCGGCACGGCGCCGTTGCTGGATGCCATTCTGTCGCTCTTTCCGTCTCCCTCCGACGCCCCGCCGGCCAGGGCCGAGGGGCCCGCGGGTGAGCAGGAGCTCCCCACCTCGGACTCGGGGCCCCTGGCGGCCTACGTCTGGAAAACTACCGCCGACCCCTTCGTCGGCAAGTTGACCTATCTGCGCGTGTACTCCGGCGTGTTGGCCTCGGACACGCGCGTCTGGAACGCCACCAAGGAGACCGAAGAGCGATTGGGGACGCTGTACGTGATGCGCGGCAAGGAGCAGATCGCCATCAAGAACCTCCACGCCGGTGACATCGGCGCTGTTCCCAAGCTGGCGGAGACCGCCACGGGCGACACGCTGTGTGACAAATCCCATCTGCTCAAGCTCCCCATGCCTACATACCCGACGGCGCTCTATTCCGTAGCCGTGCTTCCCAAGACGCAGGCCGACTCCACCAAGATGGGCCCCACACTCACCCGGTTGTGCGAGGAGGACCCAACGCTCTCCTGGCACCAGGAGCCAAGCACCAACCAGACCATCCTGGAGGGTATGGGCGACCAGCACATCGACGTGGCCATCCGCAAGGCCGAAACCAAATTCCAGGTGGGCCTGAACACCGATATCCCCAGGGTCCCCTACCGCGAGACCATCACCCGTACCGGTTCGGCGCAGTACCGTCACAAGAAGCAGACGGGGGGCGCCGGTCAGTTCGCCGAGGTGCACCTGCGCGTCGAGCCGCTGGAGGAAGGTGAGTTCGAGTTCGTCAACAAGGTCTTCGGCGGGGCCATCTCCTCAGGTTTCATGCCCGCCATCGAAAAGGGTGTGCGCGGTGTGATGAAGGCCGGCGTCATCGCCGGCTACCCGGTGGAGAAGGTGCGTGTCGAGGTCTACGACGGCAAGGAGCACCCGGTCGACTCCAAGGCGGTGGCTTTCGAGATCGCCGGGCGCGAGGCCTTCAAGCTGGCGGTGAAGGAAGCCGGCCCCGTGCTATTGGAGCCCATCATGAACGTGCGCATCATTGTGCCCGAGGCCAACATGGGCGACGTGTTGGGCGACCTGAACACCCGGCGGGCCCGCGTGCAGGGCATGGAGACCGAGCGCGGCCGGAGTGTGGTCACCGCCCAGGTGCCGCTGGCGGAGATGCTGCGCTATGCCACCGATCTGCGCTCCCTCACGGGCGGCCGCGGCTTTTTCACCATGGAGTTAAGCCACTACGAGGTCGTACCGCCCCACGTGGCCGAGCAGATCGTCGCCGCCCGCCAGAAGGAACTCAACAAAGAAGAGGCGGGCTGAAGTCCGGGTTTCACAAGAACACGGGCCGGGATCTCCGGCCCTGTTTCTTACTTGGAGCGATCGTGAAGCGCCCTCCGGCAACGCTCTGGCTCTTCGCTCTCAGCGGCGCGATCCTGGGTGCCATGCTGGCGCTGGACGGCCTGCACGCCCGGTTGTGGGGCGACTTCCTGTTTTCGGGCGCCGGGGCAGGGCTGTGGGCCCGGTTCCTGGGCCTGGACGCCGGGACACTGACCGGTCTGGCATGGCCCATGATCGTCGTCGGATGCGCCTGGTGGGGCGTGGTCTCTGGCGTGTTCTTGCGGCAGTCCTGGGCCCGCCGCCTGACACCGTGGTTCGGCCTGGTCTCCCTGCTCTACCTGGGCCCGGGGACCGCGCTGGCCGCCCTGGCGCTGCTGGCCCTGCTGGCGCCATCATCACGTCGCTGGCTGGAAGCGGACGCCGATGACGGCTGATTGGGTCCCGCTGCAGTTTATTGGTGAGCCCATCGAAGTCACCCACGATCGACCACCCGTACTCGAGAAGAAGCCTGATTCCCCCTCGTCCTTCCGCTGGCGTGGAGAGACCCACCGCGTGGCGGCGGTGCTCTCCCGCTGGTTCGACTTCCGCCGGCGGGGGGACATGGCGCGCAACATGCGCCAGGCCCACCTGGAGCACGCCGCGCGGCGCGGCTCCTGGGGCGTGGGGCGCTTTTACTTCCGCGTGCAGACGGAAGGCAGACGGGTCTTCGACCTCTATTACGACCGGTCGCCGACATCGGCCGGCGACCGCAAAGGGCACTGGTTCCTGTGGCGGGAGCTGGGCGAGGCGTAGGGCGAGCGCGTGCAGCAGCGGCGCAGGTGTAAGGGGCCCCGGTCTCCAAAGGAGATCGGGGCCCCTCTTTCCGTCTCAGTGGAAGCCGTCGACGACGCGAAGCCGCCTGCCTCAGCTTTGCTGTTTGCCCTCGATGATCGCCAGCAGGATGGCGGCGGCCAGCGCCAGCCGCCGGTCGATGGCCGCCGGGAGCGTGGAGAAGTCGAGCGCCATCTCGTAGCGGAAAAGGTTGAAGCGCTGATCGAGGCGGCCCACGACCTGATCCTGGCCCATCACGATTTCGTAACTCTGGGGCAACAGCGACCCCAGGAGCAGGCGCCGCAGCAGGGCCTTGGCCATGCTGTCCTCGCGGATCACGGCCAGGAGCTGTTCCTCGGGGCTCAGGATCTCCCACGCGTCGCGCACCATGGAGCGGAAACCTTTGCGGCGCAGCGTGCCCACCTTCTGCCCCGTCGCACTGTCCGTGACGTCATAGGCGGCGGCGAAATCGATCACCTGGCGGGCCTGGATCCAGAGCAGTTCCTGTGTCTTGTTCTCGTCGGCGTAGACGCGGATGTCCTCCCGCAAGCGGAACATCTTCTGTTCGGAGTACATCGCCAGGCTGCCGTCAGGCGTGTAGATGCGCACCTTTCCCGTGAGTGCGAAGACCTGCCGTTTGAGCGTGAACGATCCTTGCCGGTAGAGGGACTGCATGTCCGTTTCCTATCCTTTGGTCTGGCGCCGGGAGCATCGTTCGCCCTACGCGACGCTCAGCGCGGTGAAGGTGCGCGGGGCGAGGTAGACAACCCAAAAGCCCACCAGCGCGTAGCGGATATAGCGCAGGGTGTAGGCCAGCAGGGTGTCGCCTGCGGGAAAGATCAGCTTCAGGCCGTAGTATAGAACTACGACACCGATCACCCCCAGGAGATAGCGCAGACTGCGCTTCCACCACAGCCCTCCGGCGTCGAAGCCGCCCCAGTTGAAGAGCAGCACGCCGCCGGCACCCAGTCCGAAGAGCGTCCCGGCTGCGGCGATTGGCCCTTTCAGAGAGCGTGGGTCGATGGCCTTCGCCTGCGGCAGGGCGGCCGCCGCCGCCTCGAACCACTCTTGAGGGACGGCGCGGTTCGCCGTGGCGGCGAAGGCGGCCAGGCTCAATGCGAGCAGGGCCAGGGAAGCTGCGAAGGCGACCAGCACCTGCCCGCCGGGCTGCAGGGTCTCCAGCCGGCGGCGGAAGGGTTCCTCCAGCCTCAAGAACGCCCAGAGCAGCAAGCCTCCCACCAGCCATCCGGCCAGGACGTCGGTCGGGAAGTGGACGCCCAGATATGGACGAGACAGGCCGATGAGCAGGGCCAGCAGGCCGAAGAGGACGTAGGCCCAGCGCCGGCGCAGCCAGGCCGCCAGTCCGACCCACACGGCGGTCGCGTTCTGCGCGTGGCCGGAGGGCATGCCGAAGGAGGTCTCCGCGCTCAGCGGCCTGACTTGGCCGCTCACCCAATAGGGCCGCGGCCAGCCGAAGGTCAGCTTGAGAGCGGCGTTGACCCCGTTGCTGGTGAGCAGGATCAACCCCACGCGCAGGCCCAATGCGGCGTCGTAGCACCACAGCAGTGCCGGCATGACGAGCAGGTAGAACTCCTCGGTTCCCAGGAAGCTCAGCAGTTTCATGGGGCCGTCCAGCCCCGGGCTGAGCCGCTGCATCCACAGGATCAACGGTGTTCCCCAGGCCAGCCATGGGTTCATGAGAGCACCTCCGGATCGGGTTGAGAGGGCGGGGGGGTGCCGGCCCGCTGCCCCGTCGCGGCGCGCCCTAGCTGCAGGCGCAGGGTGAAGAGCAGAGCCAGCCCGATCAGCACCAGACTCACCGGGTAGGGCAGGGGCGGATCGGCGCGGAAGAGCAGGCCGGCCGCCGGCGGAGCCAGGACCATCACCAGGCTGGAGGCGGTCTCCAGGACGCCGTAGGCCAGCCCCAACCTGTTTGGCTCCACCATTCCTTCGACCATGGACACGGCGATGTTGCGCGCGGCGCGGTATCCGCCGGCCAGAAAGTACCCCATCCCGAACCATAAGGCTCCCGTGCCCCGCCAGAGCAGCAGGGCCGACCCTGCCACCAGCACTTGCGCCAGCACGAAGCCGATGCGCGGCGCCAGCCTGCCGAGCGTCAGGTTCAGCACCACCATCCCCAGCGAGTTGAGGGAGCCGAAGACCCCGATCATCCCCAGAGGGACGCCGTGCACCTGTTCGAGGTAATTGGGCGTGAGGGGCCAGTTCACGTAGAGGGCGAACAGGGTGAAGAAGATCACGCCGACGAAGCCCAGGAAGCGCGGCGTCCGCAGCAGCGCCCGGGCACTGCCGCGCTCCGGCACGCCATTGCCGGCGTAATGCCGCACGCGCGTGATCATCAGAGTTGAGAGCAGGAAAATGAGCGCCGTGATCCCGTAAACCTGGCGCAGGCCCAGACGGTCGCCCAGCAAACCTCCCAGCGGTGCTCCCACCACGCCCCCCAGGTTGAAGAGGGCGCTGGTGGTGGTGAGGGCGCGGGCGACGCTCCAGCGGCCGCGGGCCGAGGTGATGTAGCTGTTCAGCGGCGCCATCACGAAGCCCGTGAAGTTGTACAGCATGAGGCCGGCCACGAAGAAGGGCAGGGAGGGCGCCAGGAACATCAATATGGCGGCGGCCAAGCCCGTGGCCCAGCCGGCGATCATCAGGCGGCGGCTGCCCAGGCGGTCGGCGAGCGCGCCGGCCGGGATGTGGGTGATCAGCATGACCGCGCCCACCAGGCCCAGGATGCCTCCGATCTGCACCGGGTCAGCGCCCAGTTCGGCCAGGTAGAGCGGGATGAAGTAGAAAAAGAGCGCCTCCCCGACGCCCCAGGCGAAGAGCGAGCCGGACACCAGGCGCAGATCGCGCGTCAAGCGTTCACCTCCAGGACGCGTCGGGCGAAGGTCGCGACTGCGGTGAAGACCTTCGCGCGCTCAACGTCGCGCGTCACCACGTGACCGCTGTCCTCCAGCCATAGCTGTTCCTTCTGCGGTGAACCCAGCCCGCGCAGGATGCTCTCGGCCTGGGCTTCGGAGACGGTCGTATCGCCGTGCGAGTTGATGAGCAGCGCCGGGACGCGCACCTGGGGGAGAGCGGCGCGCATGGCGGCCAGCAGTTCCAGCAGCTCTGCGATGGCGCGCGTCGGGTACTGCGGGTAGGAGATGTGGGTCGCCTCGGCTTCAGGATCGCGCCAATCCGGCGGCCCCTTGGCGACGTAGGGCTGGAACAGACTCAACAGACGCAGGACGCGCAGGCGCGGGTCGGGCGGCAGGGCGTAGGGGGTGGACATGGCCACCACGCCGGCCACCGGGTGGCGGCTGGCGAAGAGCAGCGCCAGCGTGCCGCCCATGGAGAGGCCCATGACGGCGATGCGGTCCGCCGCGCCGCGCAGCAGGTGGTAACCGTCCTCCACGCACGCCACCCAATCTCGCCAGCGGGAGCGCGCCATGTCCTCCGGCTGTGTGGCGTGGCCGAAGAGGCGCACCCCCAGCACGCTGAAGCCTTCGCCTGCCAGATGTTCTCCCAACGAGCGCATCTCTTTCGGCGCCCCGGTGAATCCGTGAACCAGCAGGCAGCCGGCGCGCCCGCCCGGGAAGAAGAAGGGCTCGCCGCCCGGCATGATCTCGCTCATGCGATCACCTGCAGTTGGCGCGGGTAACTCGTGAGGGTCTCGGCGCCGCTCTCGGTGACCACCAGGTCGTCCTCGATGCGCACGCCGCCGCGGCCCTCCAGGTAGACGCCCGGCTCGATGGTGAAGACCATGCCGCGGGCCAGGGGCTGCGCGTTATCCTGTCTGATGAAGGGAGGTTCGTGGGCCTCCAGGCCCAGCCCGTGGCCGGTGCGGTGCAGGAATCGGGGCCCGTAGCCGGCCGCCTCGATCACGGCGCGCGCCGCGTGGTCCACGGTGCCGCAGCTCGCGCCGGGGCGCACCGCGGCCCGCCCGGCCAGGTTGGCTTCCAGCACCACCTGGTACACCCTGGCCAGTTCGGCGTCGGGCTCGCCCAGGGAGAAGACGCGCGTCAGGTCGGAGACGTAGCCGTGATAGGTGGCACCCCAATCCAGCAGCAGCAGATCGCCGGCCTGCAAGGCCCGTTCTCCGGGGACTGCGTGGGGCAGCGCGCTGTTGGGACCGGCGGCCACGATGGGGGGGAAGGGAAGTTCTGGCTCCGAGCCGGCGCGCAGCAATTGTAGCGTGAGTTCGGCTGCCAGCTCGCGCTCGGACATCCCCAGGCGTACCAGAGGCAGCGTCTGGCGCAAAGCCTTTTCGGCGATGGCGGCGGCCCGGCGCATCCATTCAATTTCCTGCGCCTCCTTGTGCAGGCGCAGGTTCGCCAGCGCGGGGCCGCCGTCGGCCAGTGTGGCCCCGGGCGCGGCGGCCTCCAGCAGCCGCAGCTCGTAGAAGCGCAGCCGCAGCGGCTCGACGCCGATGCGTTTCCCGTCCAGTTCGAGCTGACTCACGGCCTCGCTCAGGGCCGCCAGGCGCTGTGCCTCGGCTTCACCATAGGGGTGGAGAATCAGGTCCAGGGGGGCGGCCTCGGCCTTGGCACGCTCCAGTTCGGGCAGCACCAGGTGGGGGGGCGTGCCGGGGGCGAAGAGGCCGATGACCGGTCGCTCCATGAGGTGGAAGGCCAGGCCGGTCAGGTAGTTCAGGGTGGGGCCGGGGATGAGCGCTGCGGCGTCGAAGCCGTGCTCCTCCAGCGCTAGCCCCAGGCGGGTGATGCGGTCTTGATGCATGGGCACCTCCGGCGTCGGGGCGGATTATAGCCGCGGGCGGTGGGGCCAGCAACCGGCGCCGCTCCGTCATCGCCCTGAGCGGAGGGCGGAGCGCAGTGCAGCCCGCAGTCGAAGGGCGGTCTTCGCGTGTCCTTCGACAGGCTCAGGATGGCAGAGGCCGGAGCCGCTGTCTCGCGTCGTGCCAGGGGGGACAGCCCGATATCCCAGGCGGCCTCCGCTCAAAGCCCGAAGCGAGCCGGCAGCAGCGGCGTGAGGTCGAGGGAGGTTTGCCCGCTGAGGATGTGCTGCGCCACCAGCATGCCCGTGATGGGCGCCAGGGTGATGCCCAGCTGGCCATGGCCGGTGGCCAGGATCAGATTGGACAGGCGGGAGAGGGGGCCGATGATGGGCAGTCCATCCGGCGTGAGCGGCCGATATCCGAACCAGACCTCCCCGGGTTCCGCCGCGGCCAACGCGGGGAAGGCCCGCGCGCCGGCTGCGAGCAGGCGCTGCCCCCACTCCAGGCCCGGCGCGGGATCGAAGCCCAGCAGCTCCAGCCCGCCGGTCGTGCGCAGGGTATCCCCCATGGGGGTCATCACCACGTGGGCTTCGCCCAACATCAGGGGGCGCTCGGGGAGGGCGGGCGGCTGCGGGAGGGTCAGGCTGTAGCCCTTGGCGGGCTGCAGCGGCAGCTGTGGGATCAACTGCGCGCTCCAGGCGCCGGCCGCCAGCACGAAGCGTTCTGCGGTGAAGGCCTCATCCTGCGTGATGATCGCTGTGACCCTGCCCTTTTCCGTTCTCAGCCGGAGGGCGCGCACCCCGCTCAGCACCTGCGCCCCCGCGTCCTGAGCCATCCTGGAGAGCGTGAGCACCAGGCGATAGGGGTCCAGGTGGGCGTCTTCGGGATAGAAGATCCCGCCGGCGAAGGACCCCTGCAGGCCGGGGAGCAGCTGGCGCGCTTGCTTGGGGTTGACCGGCTGCGCGCGGACGCCTGTCTGCTGCAGGCCGGCGGCCTCCTGCAGGCCTGCCGTGAGAGCGCGCTCGGTTTCGTAGAGGTGCAGCCAGCCGCGGCGCTGGAGGCCGAGCCCCGGCTCGCCGGCGGCCAGCTCCTCGAAGAGGCGCATGCTCTCCAGGCCCAAATCGCGGAGCAGGGCCCGCCCCTGGCTTGCGCGCGCCGGTCGACAGGCGGCGATGAAGCGCAGCAGCCAGCGCAGCAACCGGGGGTCCGGGCGGGGGCGGATGCGGAAGGGGCTGGGGCGCCCCAGCAGGGATTGCAGGCCGGTGCGGAGCGCCTGCGGGTTGGCGATGGGTTCGCAGAAGGAGGGCACGATCAACCCGGCGTTGCCGAAGGAGCTGCCGTGGCCGATCCGATCGGCCTCCAGCAGCGTCACCCTGGCCCCGGCGCGCGCCAGGTAGCAGGCGGCCGAAAGGCCCACGGCGCCGCCGCCGACGATGAGCACCTCGCGTGATGGCACGGCTGAGCGCTCCAGGATCGCGGATCCCCAATACCATACCACGAGCCTCGCTGGGGTGCTGTCCCCGGCCAGGCTCGCCTCCTGCAGCCGCCCCTGGTGCACGCTCAAGAAGCACGGGATGGTACCTCGCCTTGGCGGTGGTTTCAGCCGTGTTTCTGCGCGAGAAAGTAAGGAACGATCCCCTTAGCCAGGAGCCAGGAAGGCCCCAACTCTCCATCACCTGATCCGGGTCACCAAGGGGTTGGGGGCAAGGTCTACCGCCCCGGCCGGGAACTGCTCACGGATCGAAGCGCGTCGACCCGCCAGAGAGGGCCTGGGCGTGGCTGGCGCGGTCAGCTCTGCGGGTATACTCTATGGGCCGTATTCGATCCGCCGTGGCAGGCTCCGGCGGCGTTGGCGATAGGGGGCACGCGATGGAATGGCCGGTACGCATCCATATAATCAAGTCCTGTCGATGGGGGAGCTTGGTCCCCTTCGTGTTCGCGGTTGCCTGTTCTGCAGTGGCCCCGGTCGCGCAGCCGACGACTGCTTCACCTGCGGCGACTCGCACCCGCGGCGTCATCCTCCTGCCCTCCACCTGGACCCCTTCTCCGGCGGCGACCTTGCCCAGGCCACTTGGGGGAGGCGAGGCCGGGACCACTTCCACCCCGCTCAGGCAAGGGAGCACCGCTGCACCCTGGTCTCGCGGGGAGGGGTCGGCGTCGGCTCCCGGGCTGCTGCTGTACCTGGGCAGCCGGATCCCGCCTGGGGTGCAGGTCGATATCACGCCCTTTCTCTATCTGTGGGAGGCTCTCGGGGGCACCGAACAGGGTC
>JAJRUD010000084.1 GCA_024277995.1 Chloroflexota bacterium | reverse complement strand
GACCACGCCTTCGGACTTGGCGCCGATATCCACCAGGATGTCGCCTTCAGAAATACGTGCAATGGTTCCCGTTCGGATTTCGCCTCGGCGAGGGGGCTCCATTTCAGAGCTTCCCTCCAGAAGCGCGTGCATCGGGTGCACTTCTGTCTCCTCGGCGGGCGCGGGCTCTTGCCCGACCCTCTCCTCGTTTCCTTCCATTAGATCGGCAAACTCCCTATCAAGATGGAGGCATTATAAGGGCTGACTCATCTCTTGACAACGGTAAGCGACCTTTCTGACTTAGGGGCCGGGGCATGGGGTATAATCCGCAACAGAGGCGAAATATGGCAGTTGTCTACCCTTTTGCAGCGATCGTTGGGCAAGAACGGATGCGCCGGGCGTTGATCCTGAACGCTGTCAACCCGCGCATTGGGGGTGTATTGATTCGCGGCGAGCGCGGCACAGCCAAGTCAACCGCCGCCCGCGCCCTGGCAGCCCTGCTGCCCGAGGTGCGGGTGATGGCCGACTGCCGCTTCAGTTGCGACCCCGACGCTCCCACCACCTGGTGTACTGAATGCAAGGAGCGCGTCGCGCGCGGCGAAAAGGTATCGGTGGAGATGCGCCGCACGGCCTTTGTGGATCTGCCGGTCTCGGCCACCGAGGACCGTGTGGTGGGCACGCTGGACATCGAGCGCGCCATCAAGGAAGGGGAGCGGCACTTCGAGCCGGGCGTGCTGGCCGCCGCCAATCGCGGCCTGCTGTATATCGATGAAGTCAACTTGCTGGACGATCACGTGGTGGACTTGCTGCTGGATTCGGCCGCCATGGGCATGAACATCGTCGAGCGCGAGGGTATTTCCTTCAGCCACCCGGCGCGCTTCATCCTGGTGGGCACCATGAACCCCGAAGAAGGCGACCTGCGCCCCCAGTTGCTGGATCGCTTTGCGCTCTCGGTCGAGATCCGCGGCCTGCAGGACCCGGCCGACCGCGTGGCCATCATGGAGCGCAACCTGGCCTTCGAGGCCGACCCGGAAGGTTTTCGCGAGCAATGGATGGATGAGGAGAATGAACTCTCGCGCCGAATCGAGCAGGCGCGCCAGCTCGTGGATTCGGTGGAATACACCAGGCGCGACCTGTACGCCATCGCCGCGCTCACTTCCTCCCTGCACGTTGATGGTCATCGCGCCGACCTGGTGATCCTGAAGGCGGCGCGGGCGCACGCGGCCTATCAAGGGCGCACATCCATCACCGATCGCGATATCGCCCTGGCAGCTGAGTTGGCGCTGCCCCATCGCCTGCGCCGCGGCCCCTTCCAGCAGGTGGAAATCACGCTGGACGATCTGCAGTAACGCATCGAGCAGATTCAGTCTCAGGTTGGGGAGGGGGAAGGGGCGCAAGCGTCCAGCACTGCCGAACGCTCCACCGCGCAGACGAAAAAAAAAAGCGGCCTCAAGGCGTAGCGCAGGAAGCCTCTGAGGACAGCCATGAGCGCGGCAAGGCTGAGCCGGCCGAACAGTCCACCGTCGATTCGCTGCATGCCCGCTGGTGGGAAGGGGGAGAGCGGATCAAGGTGGGCCAGGTCTTTACCCCACGACGTTTGCAGACAAACCTGGATCGAATGACCCGCCGGCTGGCCGGGAGGCGCAGCCGCACGCGCACGGAGCGCAAGCGCGGCCGCTACATCATGGCCCGTCCCGCGCGCGGCAAGACCAGCGACATCGCATTCGATGCTACCCTGCGCGCTGCGGCTCCCTTCCAGATCCGCCGCCTGGACCAACGCCAGAAGGTGGCATTCGCCATTCAACCCTCCGATCTGCAGCGCAAGGTCCGCGTGCGCAAGGCCGCCAATCTGATTCTCTTCGTGGTGGACGCCTCGTGGTCCATGGCCGTCGCCGAGCGGATGTCGGCCACCAAGGGGGCCATCTTCTCCCTGCTGACCGACGCCTATCAGCGGCGCGACCGCGTTGGCCTGGTGGTCTTCCAGAAGGATCGCGCCATGAACGTGCTCCCGCCCACCAATTCCGTCGAGTTGGCCCAGAAGGCGCTGGCGGACATCCCCGTGGGCGGCAAGACGCCGCTCTCCGCCGGCCTGAGGCTGGCCTTTGAGATCTTCCAGCGTGAAAAGCTGGCTCACCCCGACGTGCTGCCGCTGATGATCCTGCTCACCGACGGCGCGGGCAACGTCTCCATGGGCGATCTACCTCCGCAGCAGGAGGCGCACCTGGTGGCGGATCGGATCAAGGATGCGGGCATACGCTCTGTGGTGATCAACATGGAGCACGCGGCTTTCGATCAGGGGCTGGCGCAGACACTGGCCGAGCGATTGGGGGGTCCGTGCTACACGCTCCACCAGCTCAAGGCGGAGTCGCTGTATCAGGCCGTGCGCCAGGAGATCAACGGGGGCAGCTAGCGCTTCTGTGCGCCACCGTCTTCATTCTCAAGACCAGCATCGAGCGAGGTAGGGGTCTCAGCGGCCCCCGCCCATCTTGCGCGCCAGGCGCGCCAGGCGGTGTTCCACCTCCGCCCAGGCCCGTTCACGGCGCCAACCGGGGGGCCAATAGCTGAGACAGGTGAGCGCCTGCTGGGCCCAGTGGCGCGCCTGGGCCCAGTCGCGCGCTCGCCACTCGTAATACTTCGCCAGTTCGATGCAGGGCGTGGGGTCTTCCGGCGCCAGGGAGTGCCATTCCTGCCAGCATTCCAGGGCGTCCTCGTGGCGCTCTTGGCGTTTGAGGTGGGAGGCGTAGCGGCGCATGGCCTCCAGGCGCAGGTTGGGGGATTGGCCGGAGACCAGCGCGGCGCGATAGGCCTGTTCGGCGTGGCCGTTGCGGCCGGCCGCCTGGTGCCAACGGGCCACGCCCAGCGCCTCGGGCGCGCTCAGTTGACCCATCTCGCCTTCGCGGTGCCGCAGGAGCACCTGGGTCGCCAGGCTCACCAGGGAAAGGATGTCCACGGCGTTGTGGTAGATGATGCGCGCCATTCCGGCGGTGTCTCCGGTGCGCAGGTATTCGAGATAGAGGCCGGGGATCTCCGCCCCGCATACGTCTTGCTCCGTCCTGCGCACACCCAACACCTGCAGCTCGAGGGTGCTCAGGGTGCAATCGGGGAGCGCGCGGCGCCACAGACGCCGGGCCGGGTAGAGCAGGTCCAGGTGCGGCCAGGTGCCGAGCGGCCAGCGGCGGCGCAGGCTCACCGTGTAGCGCATCTCAAGCAGGGGCAGGTCGAAGGTGCGGCCGTTGAAACTGACGAAGCCCTGGGTAGCCTGGATATCCTCCTGCAGGGCATGAAGCATGGCGCGCTCTTCGGATGGGTCGCGCAGGAAATACTGGCGCAGGCGGAAGGCGTTGCCATGATATACGCCCACTCCCACCAGGAAGAGCAGCGTGCCCGCGCCGCCGGCCAGACCGGTGGTTTCGGTGTCCAGGAAGAGCAATCGGTCCGGCGGGGCGAGTGCCAATTCCGGCTGCCCCGCCACCTGGGCCGTCAGTGATGTCTCCAGTTTGAGCAGGTCGGCGAGAGACGTCGGACCGTGGGCGTGATCCAGCGGATATTCGACTTCAATGCGATAGGCGCGTCCGAAAGGGGTATCGATCTCCTGGCCGGGGGGAAGGGCTTGCGCTGGTCGACGCTCGCCGCCGTGGGCCAGGGCCACGCTGGCGAGGGTGCGCGCCCTGCTGCGTCCCAGGCGACGTAAGCGGCGGCGAAGGGCTTCGGGCTCGGGGTCCGCCATGGTCCTCCTCATGTCCCGCAGTGTTGGATGAAAGTCACCCGGTCGCAATGACCTTCGACATTGGGCCGGGGGTAACCCAGGCGATATTATAACCCGTGGAGACAAGAGACGGGGCACCCCCCAACGCTCATCGCTGTCTCCTCCTTTGGCGAAAGCCTCCGCCGGGTCTTCCCCCTCACCGCACTGGCGGAGGCTCCTTTTAACCCCCTGAGAGTCATTCCAACACGGAGCGACGGCTGCGCGAATGCGGACACAAGGTTGGGGGGGGCCAGCCGCGAACGCGGCGCGCCGGGCCTGCGGCTGAACAGTTCTCTTGAGCCTGAGAGAAGACCATTCGAGGCGAGAGTGTGACGTTGGTCAGTTCTGTGTGGCGGGCAGGACCACCGTGAAGACCGTCCCCTTGCCCATGGTCGATTCGACCCAGATGCGGCCATTGTGGTTGTCCACGATGGACTTGACGATGGCCAGTCCCAGGCCGGTGCCCGGGTGGTCGTCGGAGACGTTGCTGCCGCGGAAGAACTTGTCGAAGAGGTAGGGTTGCTCCGCAGGGGGGATGCCCGGGCCGGTGTCGGCCACGCGCAGTACGACCTGGCCGTTCTCGGATTTGGCTTCCAGGCGCACGGTGCCTCCCGATGGGGTGTACTTGATGGCGTTTTCGAGCAGGTTGCCGATCATCTGCCGCAGGCGGATGGGGTCGCCGGTCACCATGGGCAGGTCATCGGGCAAGTCAATCTCCATGTTGAGTCCGCTGGTTTCCGCTGCGCCGCGCAGGCTTTCGACCGCGTAGCGGGCGAGCACGGTGATGGGGGTGCTCTCCCTGGTGGTGTCGAGCCCGGCTTCGATGCGGCCCAGGTCGAGCAGGTCGGTCACCAGGTTGGTGATCTGTTCCACGCTCAGTTGCACCCGGTGGACGAACTCGCGCTGCTGCTCATTGAGTTCGCCGGCCCTTTCGATGAGCTCTACGTAGCCCAGAATGGCGGTGAGCGGCGAGCGCAGGTCGTGGGAGACGGTGGTGACGAATTCGGATTTGATGCGGTCCAGTTCCTTCAGGTGTGTGATGTCATGCATCACCACGGCCTGCCCTACGCCCTCGATGGGGGTGCGCTGGGCGTTGAAGACACGCCCGTCATCCAGTTCGATCTCCTCGCGCCGTCGCGATTCGCCCGGGGCGCGCAGGAGCCTGAGGAGCTTGGGGTTGTCGAAGGCCTCCACTGCCGAGCGGCCGATGACGTCGCCCTTGACGCCGAAGGCCTCGCGCGCCGCCCGATTCACGAAGAGCAGACGGTTCTCGGGGTCGACCACGATGACGGCGTTTTCGCTCTGTGTGAGGATGGTTTCCAGCTTGCGGCGTTCGGCTTCGGAGCGGTTG
>JAJRUD010000083.1 GCA_024277995.1 Chloroflexota bacterium | reverse complement strand
CGCCCTCCGCTCAGGGCGCGCGGCAGGCCTGCGGTGGCAAAAGGAAGCGGGGCGCAGCGTACTGCGCCCCGGCCCTGGTCATGAGAATGACGTGCCGTGCCCGATCCCGCTCAGTCCCCCATGCAGATGTCCAGATCGCGCGCCGTCATGACGGCGTCGCCTTCAACATCCACGCGCTTGGGAACCGCCAGCGCCTCGGCCAGCGGCACATCCACGATCTTCGTCCCCCTGAGCGCCACCATGCGGCCATGGCGGTGTGATGCCGCCAGGCGCATCGCGGCGGCGCCGAAGCGCGTCGCAAGCCAGCGATCGAAGGTGGTCGGCGAGCCGCCGCGCTGCAGGTGCCCCAACACCGTGACACGCGTCTCCATCCCACACACCTCGCCCACGAATTTGCCCACCACCTGCCCGATCCCCCCCAGGCGCGCGACGAAGACCTCGTCCCCCGCACGGCGGAAGATCTGCTGCCCCCCCTCCGGATGCGCCCCTTCCGCCACGGCGATAATGCTGAAATGGCGACCGCTGCGCGCCCGCGCCTTGACCTTCTCGCAGATGGCATCCCAGTGAAAGGGGATCTCCGGGATGAGGATCACGTCCGCGCCGCCGGCCAGGCCCGAATGCAGGGTGATGAAGCCCGCATCGCGCCCCATGAGTTCCAACACCATGACGCGGTGATGAGCCTCGGCCGTTGTATGCAGGCGATCGATGGCTTCGGTGGCCATGCTGACGGCGGTGTCGAAGCCGAAGGTCACATCGGTGCCGTCGATGTCGTTGTCGATGGTCTTCGGCACCCCCACCACCGGACAACCCTTTTCGAATAGCTCTTGCGTGATGCGCAGCGTCCCATCCCCCCCGACCACGATCAGGGTATCCAGTTTCAGTTCATGGATGCGGGCCACAACTTCGTCGGAGACATCCTCCACGACTTCCACGCCGTCGCGCACCACTTTGCGCGCGAAGGGATTGCCGCGATTGGCCGCGCCCAGGATGGTCCCGCCGCGTGGCAGGATACCGCGCACCTCCTCCGGCGTCAGAGAGACAATCCCGTTCGGATTGAGCAAGCCATCGAAGCCGTCCAGGATGCCGATCACCTCATAGCCGTGGGAGCTATAGGCCGTCTTGACCACGGCGCGGATCACGGCGTTGAGCCCGGGGGCGTCGCCCCCGCCAGTCAATATACCGATGCGTTTCATGAACCATCCCCTCTTTCCTTCGACCAGGTCGACAATTTCGGGCGCGGCGCAGGAAGCCAGCTCAAGTTGCCCAACGCCAGCGCCGCATAGCGTGCCGCCACCGCCACCAGACGCGCCGTCTTGCGATCCAATCCTATCGTCGAGAACCCCGGGAAGATCATCGCGCCGCGCCCCTTGTCCGGACCTCTCAGCGGCGTCAGCCATACGGAGCGCGCCCCCAAATGCCTCATGGCCTGGGCCAGCCGCTCCCCGCGCGCATATCTCGCCAGCTCACCCAGGCCCCACTGCATGCAGGCGCGATCACGTGCAAAGACCTGCGCCATCAAGGAGCCCTCCTCCGCCTCAAGCGGCTGCCGGCCGACGGTCTCCAGGAAGCGCAGGGCTTCCTGTTCTCCGCGCTCACAGCCCACCGCCAACGTCTCCAGGCGGTCGGCCCCGTCACCTCGCAGCAGCCATACCAACTCCACCTGAAGCAAGGCCACCAGATCCAGCGTCACGGCCACGTAGGGTGGTTCGCCCACGCCGCCGGGGGAAGATTGTGAAGCCAGCCAATCCCGCACCCGGTCCACCAGTTCGGCGTGGTGCATGGTCTTGCCGAGGAATTCGTCCGCGCCGGCGGCCAGAGCCTGGCCGCGCAACTCCTCGCCTACCGTGGCCGAGTAGAGCAGGATGGGCAGGTGTGTGGTGGCCGGGTTGGAACGCAGCCGGCGGCAGACCTCCAATCCATCCATCCCCGGCATCATCACGTCCACCAGCAGAATGTCGGGGTCCTGCGAGTGGGCCAGTTCGACGGCCATCTCGCCGTTGCCGGCCTTGATCACCTCGAACCCCTGTCGCTCAAAGACCAGTTCCAGAAAGCCGAGCACAGTGGGCGTGTCGTCCGCCACCAGGATTCTACTCGTCATCGGCCTGCTCACCAAGCTCTGTCGGCGGTCGGAGACCCCGGGTCTCGCTTTCCCCTATGAAGAAATCCTCCACGGCAAACCCCCATCGCTCATGGACCACTTCAGCCTGATAGCCATGGGTCGCCAGCCAATCGGCGAGCGCCCGCTGGCGCTCTTCTTGATTGAGGGAACGGCCGGGCTGGAAACCTTCGTCATCCATGACCAATCCGCAGATCGGGCAACGCACCACCTGGAAAGGATAGGTTTCAGCGGTGGGCGGACCCACCTCCGCCAGCCTGAATCCGCAGTTGGCGCAGGGCGCGTAGGAACGGCTGCTTTCCGGAACCTCCTCTGGCTTGGACTCGGGCAGCAGCACGAAGGAGCGCCCTTCTACAAAGTAGGTAATGAGGAGGCCGAGCGCAACGAGCAGCCCCACGGCGAGGCCGGCCACAGGCCACCAGGTACCATATGGGCGATACTCGATGGCCACAATGTGCACACCGGCAGGCAGCGGGATCTTCAACAGATGCTCATAGGACCCAAAAGGCACCTGTTGCTCATCGACCGTCACCCGCCAGCGTGGTGAGTAAGTGTAGGAGATCAGGGCTTCCCCTGCAGGCTCGGGCCCGACGTCCACCACGAAGGAGAGCCGGCTGCCATCCACGTACCACTCCGGCACCGGCAGGGGCGTGAACCCCAGTTCCCGCGAGACACTCACGCCCTCCAGGGTTTGCTCGCGCAGGGCAGCGATGAGTTGCTGATTTCCGGTCAATTGCGCGTAATAGAGCAGGTTCAGCCCCACGAACCACGCCTGCCCCTCCCCCAAGGATTTATAGCCCAGGATGGGATACCACTGACCGCCGAACTCCACCTCCGCCAGGACCTCATCCAGGTCGTCATAGGTGGCTCCCGACCACCCTTCCGGCGCCACCCCCGAAAGAGGCAGCCGGTCAGGCAACCCGGCCAGCGAAGGCGCCCAGCGCACGCGCAGTTCATCTTCGAAGGAGAGGCGCAAGACATGCACGCCGAGCAGGTCGACGGTCTGGCCGAAGCTGTCCTCCATGCCGCTCAATTCGAATATCGCCCTCCCGCCCCTTTCCACATAGTCGCGCAGCCGCCTCTCCCCCCGCGCTAGGTCGGCCGTGGTGTGCTCGAAGCGCATG
This sequence comes from Chloroflexota bacterium, assembly GCA_024277995.1. Lineage (GTDB taxonomy): Bacteria > Chloroflexota > Anaerolineae > Anaerolineales > E44-bin32 > JAJRUD01. The sequence goes on along the minus strand of JAJRUD010000083.1, from coordinate 4,654 downwards.
AGCGCGACGGCCGGGTAGCGCGCGAGCGAGCCGGCAGGCAGGTCCGAGAGCCGGTCGACCTGAGCTTCCTCGGCGAAGGGGTAGGCCTGCAGCAGCGGCGAGGACCTGTCCCCCAGCACCAACACCCGCTGGGAGGGGATGCGCTGCACGGGCGCCGTCGGGCTGGCGTCGACCCAGATCTCATAGTCTCCCGACCTCTCGGCCCGGCGGAACCCCATATCGGCCAGAGCAGCGCGCGCTGCATCCACCCGCTCGGGCAGGCCGCGCAAGACCGCATAGCGCACGTTCCACAGGTTGAGCAGGTACTCCAGGTACTCGGGGCCCCATCGGGATGCGCCCAGGTAGCGGCGCAGGGCTGGATGGTGCGGGGTGTTCTCCAGCGCCCAGCCGTTGATGATCGGCGTCGCGCCGGAACTGTAATAGACCTCCACGGCGGTCGGCTCGGGGAAAGAGAAGAGCGCTGTGCGCGAAATCGAGTCCACCGTCGAAGCCAGCCCCTCCGCCAGCCGCTGTTGAGACATGGGATCTGGGTTTCGCGTCAGAAGCGGGAGGCTGGGGACGAAATCGATGAACAACAGCCCCAGCAGCACGAAGAGCCGGGCCAGCCGCGCTCTGCGCTTGAAGGGAAGCAACCCCGAGGCCGACAGGGCGAGCATGAACACGCTGATGTTCAGAAAGCGTTCGGGGAGCAGGCTTTGCTGCAATGGGAGCAGGCTGAAGGCGACGCCAGATGGCCCGAAGGAGAGCCAGATGCCCACCAGGCCGGCCAGCGCGTACGCGGTGCGGCGTGGTTCCGGACGTGCGGCCGCGGCCAGCAAGGCGAGAGCCAACGCGCCGAAGCCGACGATGATGGTGCCTTGCGACACGTCCACGGCCGGCAGGATCGCCCGCCACCCGATCGAAAAGAGGGACACCTTCTCCACCGGCAGGTAGGGGATATTCGGCAGCTCGCCGTGGCCGTACGCAGGCAGGGACCACGGCGCGGTCAGCAGAGCGCCCGCCAGCAATCCGGCCAGCCACCATCCGGCGCGCAACAGAGGCACGTCCGGATCCAGGAACAGGCGCGCGACGAGATATACGCCGAAGAGGATGGCGAAAAGCAGCGCCTGCTGAGGGTGGGAGAGGATGGCCCAGGCCCAGCTCAGGGCCAGCCCGACGATGGCCGGCATGCGCCGCCCCCGGGTGGTGAGCGCGCGCTCGGTGAAAAGCACCAGCATCGGCAGCGAGAGGAGGGCGAGCACCCTGGGCAAGTTGCCCTCGAAGAACAGCGTACGCAGCGTGTAAGGCGCCCAGAGCGCCATGACTGCAGCCAACGCGGCCGGCCATTTCCCCCACAGCCGGGAGACCGCAAGATAGGTCAGCGAGGCGAAGGTGACCAGGACCAGCGAGGTGAAAGCCTGCAGGCCCAGGAAGGAGCTACCGAGCAGGTACACGAAAGGTGTGAGCGTGAGTGTGGTCAGCGGTGGATAGTAAGTCCGAAAGGGATCCCCCATGTACCACTGAGGCAGCCAGGCCGAGGTGAAGTATGCGCCGGGGCCTTCCTGGCGCATGGCTTGCGCCAGGGCTTCCGCCTTGAAGAGGTGCCCCCAGCTATCGAGCCCTGGCGGGTAGGGCTGGCGCCAAAGGGCCAGCAGCAATACCAGAAGGGCCAGCACCACAAGCAGCGCCGGCCCTAAGTGATCGCGCAGGATGGCTCGCGACGTCAATCGGCCCAGACCTTCACCAGAGACCCCAACCACGCGCTGAGCCGGCGCGCCCCGGGCATCCGAATTCGGTCCCACCAATCCGCGTTTGTCGTCCATTGAGGTTTCTCGCTGAGCGTCTTCAAGATGCCGCTCAGTCGGAAGAAATACACCACCATCCGATACAAGGGCAGGAAGGCCAGCGCCAGCGCCGACTTGCGCAGCAGCCTGCGCTCGCTGGGTGCGCAGATGGGCCAGGCGACGGCCATCTGCAACCCATCGGCCATCAGGTATACAGCGTACATCAGTGCTCCGGCCTTGGCAACCACGCTGAGTGGGTAGCCCAGCAGAGGGAAGAGCGGCATCAGGAACCCCCACACCAGACGCAGCAGCGCCAGAGCATGGTCATTGGTCAGACGCAAGGGCAGACTGCGCCGCCAGAATCGCTCACCCTTCCCCAGGCGGTCGGCGTTGACGGCCAGCACTTCCAGTTCGCCGCGCTGCCAGCGCACGCGTTGGGCGTAGAGCGCACGCCAGCTCACCGTGGGCGCCAGATGGATCCGCACCTGCGGCAGGTAGGCAACTTTGGTGGACTGGCGGTGGAGGGTGAGTGTGGCGTCGGTGTCCTCCGAGACGGTGCGGCCGCGATATCCCTGCATCTCGAGCAGCACCTCGCGGCGGAACATGGCGCACGCGCCGGAGAGCGTGAAGAGCTCGCCGCGCACGGCCTCCGCGTGCCGGCCGATGCGAAAGGCCTGCAGGTATTCGAAGAACTGGCTCCTGGCCAGCAATTTTTCGCTGAAGGTGAGCCGGCGCGGCAGCGGCAAGTCCTGGTTGTCGAGCCGGATGTAGCCCTGGTCGTCGGCCTGCACCAGCAGAGCCGGATCGATGATCAGGTGTGCCGTGGCGGCTGCCAGCTCGGGGTCCAGCCGGAAGGCAGCCACGGCCTGTTCGATGGCCTCCGGCTCGAGCACGACGTCGGAATCGATGGTGAACACCAGCTCGCCGCGGCAGCGGGCCAGGCCCAGGTTTACGGCAGCAGGCTTTCCCTGATGCTTGCCGTGCACCAGCGTCATGACGCCGCCGAACTCGCGCGCCGGGATGACCCGGTTGTGCAGCCGGATGTGACCGTTCCAGTGGGCGGTGCCGTTGATGTGCCCGTTGACCACTTCCCCCGTCCGGTCCGTCGAGCCATCGTCGATGACGATGATTTCGATCAGGTGGTGGGGATAGGTTTGCGCCTTCAGGCTGGTGATGCAACGATCGATGTCGAGCTGCTCATTGTAGGCCGGGATGATCACCGACACCTTCGGCAGATGCCGGTGCGGCAGCGGGGGGTACGGCCGCGCCAGATCCCGGTTGCGCCACACCAGCCAGGAGTCCCGCACGCTCTGCAGGACGTCCACCAGCAGGGGCACCAGGACCCATACCCCCCAGAAGACCAGGAAATGAACCCAACCATCGCTAAACATATCGCATCCCGCTCAGCGCACCGCCCGGCCGGAGACCTCAAGGTCCCGCCGCACGAGGCGCAAGGTGGGCATGGTCATCATGCGCCAATAGACCACGACGATACCCAGGAAGAAGATCAGCCGGCCGACGACGGTGTGGGCCCAGGGGACGGCGGGCTTGCCCAGTGTCGCCACCATGCCCACGATGATCGAAAGGCGGGCCAGATTGAGAAGGAAAGTCGCGCCCAATCCGGCCATCAGCCGCAGCATCCGCTCGCCGGGCGGAAAGCGCGGATAGAAGAGCAACAACCCGGCGAACACTGAAGCCTCGATCAGGCTCGAGCACTCAATGCCGATATTGAGCACCGACCATCCCGAGGGATCGGGGGTGACGATGCTCGTCTTGGCCAGAACCTCGAGTCCCAGTCCGAAGATGCTCCCCAGCGCGACGAGAATGCCCGCCTGCAGCTCACCGAGCGCCTCATTCCATTGCCCGATCAGCCCGGCGAGCACGAGCAGAGCCGCAAAGCCGAAGGCCCCCCACAAGTATCCCAACAGGCCGTAGCGCTGCTTTCGCAGCAGCAACAGCCCGACCAGGTACAGCGCGACCGCGAGGGAGAGCGCGCCGGTGCTCATGCTCGTTCAATCCTGAAGTCTGCCCGGCGGCGCCAGATCCACATGGCGATCAGCCCTGCTCCGACCAGGCTCAGCGTCCATCCCAGCGTCGGGACGGAGAAGAAGGTGGTCCTGGCCACAGCGATGTTGCACCTGCGCGCTGCCCCTGTGCTCCAGCAAAGGAACAACGAGTAGGTCCCCTCGACGGGGAAGGAGGAGTTGCTTACGGTCCACGAATCCGAGAAGGTTGCACCGGCAGCCAGCGCCCCCACACTGGTGCGATGCGTGGCCACGATGCGTCTGTTGGGCGAGATGATGATATAGAAGAGGTTCGACCGCGTGATGTCGACGTTCGCCTGCACCTGGCTGGAGACGGTGATGGTGGTATCCGGATCAGGGGCGTCGCTGGCCGTGAGCCTCACGATGCGCCCCCTGCGCCTGCCGCCACCCTGCGCATGAGAATCCGCCTCGGCGGGAAGAGCACCGGCCCCCAGCAGCAGGGTCGCGGCGACGAAGGCCGCCAGCCAGCGCTGCAGGCCTGTCCATCGCCCGCCTTTTGCATCCATTCCAGCCGTCATGATCCCTCAATCCGGAGGCTGGCTGGGACACTGCATATGCAGGCGAATCGCGTCACGCCTGCTGCGCGGGCCCCAGTCCAGGACGATCTCCATACTAAATGTATCCGAATTGGAGGGGGAGGGACTCTACAGACACCTTACAGAAGTAGGCCCCGAAAAAAACAGGGCCCGTCCGAAATACGGACGGGCATTGGCTGTGCCCCCACGGGGGTTCGAACCCCGGTTTTGGCCTTGAGAGGGCCACGTCCTGGTCCACTAGACGATGGGGGCGAGCGCGGCGATTGTACCATGGCTGGGAAATCAGGGTCAACCCACTTCGCTGTGCTAT
>JAJRUD010000082.1 GCA_024277995.1 Chloroflexota bacterium | reverse complement strand
TGGTGCTCATCGACCGCCAGAGCGGCGCGAAGCAGGCGCTCGCCGCGCGCGACCTGAGGTTGCACGCGGTATTCACGCTGGGCCAGTTGGTGGATCATTGGCAGGCGAGCGGGAGGATCGGGGCGCAGCAGGCGCACCGAGTTAGGGCGATGCTGGGAAGAGCGAGGTAACCGCATAGCGCTGCTGCAATTTGGGTTGGTGGATCGGACGACTGCCTCGTCCAAGTTATGGCAGAGACCGAATATGATAGTGGTGAACGGAGGAATGCATGGCTGGTGACTGTACCTGCAAGATTGCCAGATGTGCATCAGACATATCGCCCACCCGCTGCCTGCATCCGTCACACCATCCGATGGAGCCCGTACCATGACTGAGGCTTCCTGCGCCCACCTGGGGTATTGGTCCAGCGGCCTGATTGCTGTGGGGATGGTATTGGTCGCCTGTGGGCGGACACCTGCATCCCGTGAGGGCGAGATCGAGTCCCCGGTGGGCACTCCCTCTGCCAGGGCCACGCTAGCTGCTTCGGAAACCGTTGCCGTTACCCCAATAGTGTTGGAGGAGTCCCAGGAGCTGATCGAGAATCAACGCCAACCGGAGGCGACTCCGACGCTGCTCCCTGCTCCTGCCAGCTTTGAAATGGCGGAGGGGGTAACGATCTTTCGGGAGACCGGCCGAGACAAGTCTTTCGCAGTTCTTGATCCCCTGGTAGTTTGCGATGAGCGCGAGGAATCGTGGCTGGCTGCGTTTCGCGGAGAGGATCAGCGACTTGTCCCTCTCGTCATGGGGGGCGCGAAACGCCTGAGCGAGGCAATGCACGGAAGAGTGGCCGTCATTCTCGAGGGCTACCCCCTGGGATTCCCTATTGTGATCGTGGCGCCTACGCGCTGGAGGCTTTGGACCTGTACATTGTAGACGCCAACCGGCTTCAGGCTGAGTACATCGCCTCGCTTATTACAGGGCTGGGGGACCTGAGAATCACTCGGCCTGGCGCGGCGCCCTCCCGTGACGAGGAGGCCGTGATGACCATTGAGGGAACCCGGCTAGTATGGTCACCCGACGGTCGGTACCTCGCGTTTTCGGCGGCCATCGATGGTCCGAGTTCCGATCTCTACGCTCTCGATATTCGGACGGATGAGCTTATCCGGCTATCTGATGGTCTCAATCAAGCCACCTCACTCGTCTGGTCGCCCGACAGCCGGGGCATCTTGCATGCCGAATTGGACTACCGGGGGACCTATCAACCGTTGAAGAAGGCGCTTTGGTATGCTCCGCTGGACGGACCCGCGCTCACGGCCTTCGAAGGCGTCACGTGGAATGGGGGAACGCTGGATTTCGTTGCTTGGCTGGACGACAGTCGCTTTCTCTACTGGCACCATGGCGTGAATGAGGCTAGCGGCGAACTGATACTGGGCAATCTCCAGGATGGAGACGCTCGCAGTGTCCTTCAAGGCGCTGTTGGGCGCGCTGGGGTATGGGGACCACCTTTCGCTGTTCTCGAATATGCCGGCGAAGTGACGGTGCTGGTCCGGGTCAGCGGTTCTCCTTATGCTGATCATGGAGAGTACTACATCGTCGACAGCGATGGCATGGCTGCCCCAATTCAACCACCTCTGCAAATCGACATCCTCCGAACGGATGAAGTAGCTCTGCCCCGGTTCGGCGTCTTCTACGCCCTGACTGAGGCCGGCCTGATCAGGGTCTTTCCAGATGGGAAATGGGACGTGCAGGCGAAGGACGTCAATGCCTTGCGACTGAACCCATCGCCCAGCCAAGCTTATCTCCTGGCCCACACCGTGGGCTATGCTTCTCCTAGGGAAGGCACCATCATGGCCCTGGACGAGCAAGGAGCTGTCCGGGAACTGCAGAGCTTCGCCGTTCCTCAAGATGTCAGTAGCTACACCTGGAGTCCCGACGAACGGCTTGTACTCATGTGGATCAATCGCAAGCACCCAGCCTATATGTATGTCGGTGAATGGCGTGTACGCTACAGCGAGCTTCCAGCCCCTAGCTGGCTTGGCTGGAGAAGGGGGTCTGCCGTCTATCTGCCGTGACAAGGCATGGACAGCATGCCCTATTGTGCCGATGTTCTGCCTCTCTCGCGGCACTCGGGCATCGCCGTTGGCAGTCCTTACCCTGAACTGTACGAACGACCGGTGGTGATTTGAAGCTGCACACGACTCTCCGCCCTCTCCTCTTCCGCCTGGACCCCGAGGGGGCCCACGGCCTGACGCTGCGCCTGCTGGCTCTGGCTGGCAGGCTGCCGCCAATGCGGGCGCTGTTGCGGCGGGCTTTCGCCCTGGAGGATGCGCGCCTGCACGTGCGGGCTTTCGGGTTGGACTTCGCCAACCCCCTGGGGCTGGCAGCGGGCTACGACAAGGACGGCCGCGCCATCCACGGCCTGGCAGCGCTGGGCTTCGGGCACATCGAAGTGGGAACCGTCACGCCCGAGCCCCAGGCCGGCAACCCGCGCCCGCGCCTCTTCCGCCTGCCTGAGGATCAGGCGCTCATCAACCGCATGGGCTTTCCCAATCAGGGCGCGGAGGCACTGCTGCGCCGCCTGCAGCGGGGACGGCCGCGGGGTGTGGTGCTGGGTGTGAACATCGGCAAGGGCGCTGCCACGCCTCTCGAGGCGGCCGTGCAGGACTACCTGGCGTTGCTGGAGGCCTTATATCCCCATGCCGACTATCTGGTGGTGAACGTTTCTTCGCCCAACACGGTAGGACTGCGGCGCCTGCAGGCCCGCGCCCACCTGGAAGGTCTGCTGGGGGCTTTGGCCAGGCGCCGGGGGCAATTGATGGCGCAGGGAGCGCCGCGGCGTCCCATCCTGGTGAAGCTGGCGCCTGACCTGACGCAGGCGGAGCTGGAGGACGCGCTGGCTGCGGTCCAGGGAGCGGGCATGGAGGGCGTCATCGCCACCAACACCACGGTGGCCCGTCCCGGCCTGCGCTCTCCGCTGGCGGGGGAGGCGGGCGGTCTGAGCGGCGCGCCGCTCAGACCGCTGGCGCTGCGATCGGTGCGGCGGGTCGTCGAGCTCACTCAGGGGACACTGCCCGTGATCGCGGTCGGCGGGATCTTCGGGCCGCGAGACGCTCGCGCCTTCCTGGAGGCGGGTGCCAGTCTGGTGCAGGTGTATACGGGTCTGATCTATCGTGGGCCGGGGCTGGTACGGGCCGTCCTGCGGGGGTTGCTTGCGGATGACGTGGCCCCTGGGTGAACCGTGCCGGGGGGTGAAAAAAGACGCTCCCGGAGCCTGCGTGGCCCCGGGAGCTGTGCTGCTTCTCCAGGGTTTAGAGCTCGGGGATCTTCAGTACCTGGCCGGGCTTGATCAGGTTGGGGTTGTCGCCGATGACCTCTTTGTTGGCCTCGTAAATGGCCATCCATTTCTCTTTGGCGGCGGATCCGTAGTACTTGAGCGCGATGGCGCCCAGCGTCTCGCCGCTGGCCACGGTGTGCTCGGCTTTCACCTTGCCCGGCACAGTCTTGCCTGCGGAGGCGACCTTTTCCTGGGCCTCCTTGACGGCATTCAGCATCTCTTCTCGGGGGTTTGACGTCTCAGCCATAGTTGCACCTCCTCCGGTTGTATTTCGGATATGGAGTGATTGTACCAGGGGCTGCGTCTTGCCCGGCCTCCCGCCGATGTGACGCGCCGTCGCCGCTACGCCGGCGGGGCGGAGCTACGTGACCCCGGCTCGTCCCCGCGGCCTCAGCTCCCATCGGCGCGCTGCCCTTCGGCGGCCCCGGCTGGCGGTGGCGCCGGCTTCTCGCCGGGGGAAGGCGTGAGCAGGAACAGGCGCTCGCTGGTCGGCGGTATGCAGTGCGTGGCCAGCGGGCATGCGGCGCAGCGGTTTGAGCCGGTCGTCACCTCCACCAGCCTGCCCATGCGCAGCAGCGTCTCGAGCATCCCCTCCAGTGCCGAGAGTTGTACTTGAAAGCGATAGGCCAGTTCTTCCAGGCACAGACCCTGCGGGTGGCCCTCCAGGGCTTTCAGGATCTCGCGCAGCATGGGCGTCCTCAGCAGCGTTCCATGGGGTAGCCGATCTCGGCCAGGCGGTGACGGGCGTAGGCCAGCGGTTCGACGCCAGCGGTGCGCAGTTCCAGGGATTGGCGCGCCCCATCCAGGCTCACGATCTCCAGGCCTGCGATGCCTTCCAGGGCGCGGCGCACGCGCTGCTCGCAGTGCGAGCAGCGCATGGCGGGAATGTGCCATGTGGTCTGCAGCATAGTCCCTTTACCCAAGGCCCACCAACCTCGCTCCGTGGTGAACCGCCACGGCCACGATCCAGGCCAGGCCGGTCTGATACACCGCGGCGAAGAGCGCCCAGCGGGTACCGAATTCATGGCGCATGGCCGCCAGGGTGGCGACGCACGGCACGTAAAGCAGCACGAAGACCACAAAGGCCAGGGCAGCAGAGGGCGTGAAGGCCTCGCGGAGGGCGCGCAACAGCGCGCTGTCCGTGGCTGGTGCCTGCGCCGGGAAGAGAGCGATGCCCGGCGTGAGCATCTCCAGCAGCCGACGCCCGGCCTCCGCCGAGGCCTGCAGGAGGTTCACCGCGATCTCTTGCAGGTCCTGCGCCACGTTCACCGGCGGGTGCTGGGAGGGGCCGTGCAGGGTCTCTCCGACGTAGATCTGGGCCATGGTGGAAATAACCATCTCCTTGGCCACGAAGCCGGTCACCAGGGCGCCGCTGGCCTCCCAGGTGCCGAAACCGGCCGGCTCGAAGACGGGCGCCAGCGCGGCGCTCGCCCGGCCGAAATAGCTCTGCTCCAGGCGCCCCACGCCCCAGGGCAGACTGGTGAGCAGCCAGACGGCGAGCGAGGCCCCCAGGATCATGGTCCCCGCCTGGCGCAGGAAGGCGCGGATGCGCATCCAGGTCCCCAGCCACAGGTTGCGCGGGCTGGGCAGCCGATAGGGGGGCAGTTCGATCAAGAAGACCGGTCGGCTCTGCCCGCTGAAGAGCAGGCGCGAGAAAACGAGCCCCATGAAGATGGCCATCACGATGCCCAGCGCGTACAGGGACCAGATGAGCGCCCGGGCGTGGCCGGGGAAGAAGGCCAGGGTGATGACCACGTAGACGGGAAGCCGCGCCGAGCAGGACATGAGGGGCACCAGCAGCGCCGTGAGCAGACGGTCGCGCGGATGCTCGAGGGTCCTGGTGGCGTAGATGGCCGGCACGCTGCAGCCGAAGCCCAACACCATGGGCACGAAGGCCTTGCCGTGCAGGCCGATCACGCTCATCATGCGGTCCATCACGAAGGCCGCCCGCGCCATGTAGCCGCTGTCTTCCAGCGCGCCGATGAACAGATACAGCGTTGCCAGGACGGGGATGAAGGCCAACACGGCCCCCACACCGGCGATCAGGCCCTTGCTGGCCAGCTCGTGGATCCAGGCCGGCGCGTGCAGTGCCACCAGCAGGGCCGAGACCCAGCCGCTCACCGGGCCGGTCAGAGTGGCGTCGATCCACGTCAGGAAAGGCTCCGAGACGTCGACCACCAGGCCGAAGACCAGATACATCACACCCAGGAAGAGCGGAATGCCGATCCAGGGGTTGGTGAGCAGGGCGTCGACGTGGTCGGAGGGCGATCGACCCACCTCGCTGCGATCGACGACCCGTTCGACCACCTCATGGATGAACTTGTAGCGATGCTCGGCGATGGCCAGGTCGACCCCCTCCGGGTGGCGCTGGGTGAGGCGCTCCAGGGCCGCCTCGGCTTCGGCCAGCAGCCTTGCCCCACCGGGAGTCGCTCTTATACGCTCGTGCAGGTCGAACTCGCGCTCGAGCAGCTTCATCGCCAGCCAGCGGGTAGGGTAACCCTCACGCAGGGCCGGGTCGGCCTGGATGAGTGTTTGCAGGTGGGAGATTTCGGTTTCCAGGTCGGCGCTGTAATTCAGGCGGAAGGCCGGCTTGCGCTCCTGCCCGGTGGCCACGCGGTGGACGGCTTCCTGCAGCGCCTCGATGCCCTCGCCCTGCGCGGCCACGGTGGCGACGACGGGGATGCCGCCCAGGCTGGCGCTCAGCGCCTCGGTGTCGATCTGCAGGCCGCGCGCCGCTGCCAGGTCGCTCATGTTGAGTGCCAGCACCACCTGCGCGTCCAGTTCCAGCAGTTGCAGCACCAGATAGAGATTGCGTTCCAGGTTGCAGGCGTCGACCACGGCCACGACGGCCTGCGGCCGCTCCCGTACAAGGAAATCGCGCGCGATGCGCTCCTCCTCGGAATAGGCGGTCAGGCTGTAGGTCCCCGGCAGGTCGACGACCTTCACCAGGGCCTCTCCCCGGCGGTAGAGGCCCTCCTTGCGTTCGACGGTCTTGCCCGGCCAATTGCCGACGTGCTGGTGGGTGCCCGTCAGGGCGTTGAAAATGGAGGTCTTTCCGGCGTTGGGGTTTCCGGCCAGGGCCACGGTGTATTCGGCGGTCTTGACGGCGGCCGTGAGTGTCATCCCCGCGTTCTCCCGCGCCTGCGCCGGCGCCGCAACCGTCGCATCCAGCCGCCGCGGCCAGCGCGCGGCTCGGCAGGCAGGGGGCCGGTGACGGCCTGCACGAGCACCTTGCGTGCCAGGCGGCGGTCCAGGGCCAGGCGGCTCTCGCGCACGGACAGGAGCATGGGCTGACCCGGCCTGGCGCGCAGCACCTGAACCTCCGTATGGGGCACCAGGCCCAATTCAGCCAGCCGCAGGGCCGTCGGTCCGTTGAAAGTCAGCGAGATCAGTTCTACCGTCTGGCCGGTGCGGGCGTCGCTGAGGGGAAAGCTCTTCACGGAGTCGCTCATGGCCGCTCCTGGTCCTGGATCCGCCGGGTATGGATGGGCCGAACCAGGATGTGCCGCGCCAGTTCGACGCCGATGACTGTCTCCTGCTCGTCGACGGACAGGCGGCGCAGATCGTCGAAGGGCTCGACCTGCAATACGGTGAGCCGCCGGCCGGGTTTGATGCCGCGTTCAGCCAGGTGCTGCAGGACCAGTTCGCTCTCAGGCTGGATGGCGACCACCTCTGCTTCCTGGCCGGGAACCAGTTCGTCCAGGTGCGTCGCTCTTTGTGGGGGAAGCTCACCGAGCGTGGTCGGTATGGGGTTGCCGTGCGGGCAGGTTTTTGGCTGGCCGAGCTGCACGGCCAGGGCTTCGGTGACGTGAGGGCCCACGGCGTGCTCCAGCAGGCAGGCCAGGCCGTGAACCTCCTCCCAGGGCAGGCCGAGCCTGTCGTGCAAGAAGCACTCCCACAGGCGATGGCGGCGCAGCACGGCCAGGGCCTTCAGCCGCCCGCCTTCTGTCAGGTGCACGCCGCGATAGGGTTCGTGCTCAACGAGAGCCTGGTCCTCCATGCGGTGAACCATCTCTGTGGCGGAGACGGGGGAGATGCCCAGGCGCTGCGCCAGGCCGGCGATGGGGACCGGCGCCTCGGCGGCGGCCAGTTCGTAGATGGTCTTCAGGTACATCTCCGCGCTTTCGCCGGGCGCCGTGCGCTCGCTCACCGGGAGCCTCCACGGGGTTTAAGGGATGCCTTATACTAGCGCAAAAGGGATACCTTGGACTATGAAGGACGTCATGTGTGGCCGCTGCAGGATGTCCTTTCTGCCTTCCGCCGCAGTCCCAGGTTGTCCCCGGCAATCCCTGTCGCTATAATCCGCCTGGCGTGACTTCGCCCCACGGCGGCCAGCCTTCAGGAGCGAAAGGAGCCTCATCCATCATGGAGACCCCACCCCTGCCCCCGCGCGTGCCTGAATCGCCGCAGGTGGGCGCCCGGGCCGCCTTCTCCCGCACCCTGACCGAGGCGGATGTGGCGCTGTTCGTCGGCGTGACCTGGGACGTGAATCCGCTGCACACGGACGATTGCTACGCCCGGCGCACGCGCTTCGGACGCCGCATCGTGCCGGGATTGCTCACCGCCAGCCTGCTCACCCACCTGGGGGGACTGTGGGCCTTCATGGCCAGCGAGATGAGTTTCGAGTTCCTGGCCCCGGTGTTCATCGGTGAGACGGTCACGGCCGAGGCGGAGGTGGTCGAGGCGGACGAGGACCGCGGTTGGGTCAGACTGCGCTGCCGATGCACCAAGGCAGGCACGGGCGAGGTAGTATTGAAGGGCGAGGTCATCGGCTACCCCGGCCGCTTCGAAGCGTGAGCGGCAGGGGCGAAGTTCCCGGGCACCGGAGAAAGCCCGATGATGCCGCGAGCTCCTGGCCGAACACCCCTGGGCGTGCTGGCGGTGCTCCTGCTCATGGCGGGCCTGTTCTACCTCTACCAGTGGGGGGAATTGCGGGAGCCGCCGGCCACGCCCTGGCCTGAAAGGCGCGCGCCAGGGCGCTGGTACAGCCTGTACTTCAGCGAGCCCTCCGGGCCCGCGGCCGAGAGACTGCGCGGCGGGCCGGACGCGGCCCTGGCGGCGGCCATCGACCGGGCGGGCGCCAGCGTGGATGTGGCGGCCTATCATCTCAACCTGTGGAGCCTGCGCGACGCGCTGCTGCGCGCTCAGCGGCGCGGCCTGACCGTGCGCGTGGTCACCGAAAGCGACAACATCCTGGAGCCCGAGATCGCCGATCTGGAGGCGGAAGGCGTCCCCGTGATCGGGGACCGGGGCGAGGCGCTCATGCACCATAAGTTCGTGGTGATCGATGAGATGGAGGTATGGACCGGGTCCATGAACTTCACGCTGAACGGCGTCTACCGCAACAACAACAACCTGCTGCGCGTGCGCTCCAGCCGAGTGGCCGAGGACTACCGGCGCGAGTTCGACGAGATGTTCCTGGAGGATCGCTTCGGCCGGCGCTCATTGCGCGACACGCCCTATCCAGTGGTGACGGTGGAGGGGGTGCCGCTGGAGGTGTATTTCTCGCCCGACGACGGCGTCCAGGCGCGCATCGTCGAGCTGATCCAGGGCGCCCGCCAACGCATCGAGTTCATGGCCTATGCCTTCACCTCCGACGCGCTGGCGGAAGCCGTGCTGGAGCGCGCTGCGGCCGGCGTGCGCGTGCGCGGCGTCGTGGAGGCCGGGCAGGTGGGCAACCTGGGGAGCGAGGTGGAGCGCCTGGCTGCGGGGGGCGTGGAGGTGCGGCTGGACGCCAACCCGCGCAACATGCACCACAAGGTGATCATCATCGACGGCGTGACGGTGATCACCGGCTCCTACAACTTCAGCCGCAGCGCCGAAGAGCGCAACGACGAAAACGTGTTGGTGATCCACGACGCAGAGGTGGCCGGCCAGTACCTGATAGAATTCAACCGCCTTTTCGCTGCCGCTCTGCCCTGAGGGGGGGTGAGTCACCCCAGGTTGCGCTCCCCTCGCGGTGAACCAGGGCCCCGGCCGGCGGACCTGCCTCTTCGGGAATATGAAGTGGCGCGGCGCCGGCTGCGGTGGGAGTGGCGGCGAAGGGCAGGGCTGGCGGTCGGGAGTCATGCAGGCCCCGGCGCCGCAGGTGATGTCGCAAATCGGAACGAAGAAAGGCAGGGCCAAGGTGGAGACCAAGGGCAAGTTCTACATCGGGCGGGTCTACGACCCCAAAACCGGCAAGCGGCTCGACACCCCCGTGCTTTACGACCCAGATGACCTGACCACCCACGGCGTGGTGGTGGGCATGACGGGCTCGGGAAAGACGGGGCTGTGCGTCGACATCCTGGAGGAGGCCGCGCTGCAGGGCATACCGGCCCTGCTCATCGACCCCAAAGGCGACATCGCCAACCTGCTGCTCCACTTCCCGCGGTTGGCTCCTGAGGACTTCGAGCCCTGGGTGGAGGCGGAGCAGGCGCGGCGTGCAGGCCAGCAGCCGGCCGAGGCGGCCGCGGCGGTGGCCGAACTATGGCGCAAAGGGCTGGCCGAGTGGGGCCAGGGCCCCGAACGCGTGGCCCAGGTGTCCCAGGCCGTCGAATACGCGGTCTACACCCCCGGCTCCACGGCGGGCATTCCGGTGAGCATCCTGGCCTCGCTGCAGGCGCCCAGCATCCCGCAAGGTGACACCGAGCTGCTGCGTGAGAAGGTCGCCACCACAGCCACCGCGCTGCTGGGGCTGGTGGGGGTCGATGCGGATCCTGTGCGCTCGCGCGAACACATCCTGCTCTCCAACATCCTGGAGGGGGCATGGGAGGCGGGGAAGGATCTGGACCTGACCGGCCTCATCCGTCAGGTTCAGCGGCCGCCCTTCGAGCGGCTGGGCGCGTTCGAACTCGACCAGTTCTATCCCGAGGACGAGCGTTTCGAGCTGGCCATGGCGCTCAACAATCTGCTGGCCTCGCCCTCCTTCCAGGATTGGATCGAGGGCGTCCCGCTGGACGTGGAGAAGCTGCTCTGGACGGAGCAGGGCAAGCCGCGCCACAGCGTCTTCTATCTGGCGCACCTCTCCGAATCGGAGCGCATGTTCTTCGTGACGCTGCTGCTGGCCTCCGTCGAGGCCTGGGTGCGGGCGCAGCCGGGATCCTCCTCGCTGCGGGCCCTGCTGTACTTCGACGAGGTCTTCGGCTACCTGCCGCCCACGGCCAACCCGCCCTCCAAGGCGCCCCTGCTGCGCCTGCTGAAGCAGGCGCGCGCTTTCGGCTTCGGCCTGCTGCTCACCACCCAGAACCCGGTGGACCTGGATTACAAGGCGTTGAGCAACGCCGGCACGTGGTTCGTGGGCAAGCTGCAGACGGAGCAGGACAAGGCGCGGCTGCTGGACGGCCTGGAGGGTGCCATGTCCGACCAGGGCGGTTTCGACCGCGGCGAGGCCGACGACCTGATCTCCTCTCTGGGGAAACGGGTGTTCCTGCTGCACAACGTGCACGAGAAGGCCCCGCAGGTCTTCCAGACGCGCTGGGCCATGGCCTACCTGCGGGGGCCCATCACCCGCGCCCAACTGCGCGAGCTGAACGCCTTCGTCGGGGCGGGGAAGGCTGCGGTTGCTCCGTCAGCTGATGCCGGGGAAGCCGCGACGGCGCCGACGGCAGCCGTGCCGTCGGCCGTCGAGGCTCCCGTTGACGAGGCGGGCTACGCGGCCACGCGCCCCGTGGTGCCGCGCGGCGTGCAGGAGGTCTTCCTGCCCAACAACCTCACCGTCGCCCAGGCGCTCAAAGCCGCCGGCCTGTCCTCGCAGGGCGCGGAAGTGATGGGCATCCGCTATCGGCCGGGGCTGC
>JAJRUD010000081.1 GCA_024277995.1 Chloroflexota bacterium | reverse complement strand
GGTTCGAATCCCTCCCTCCCCGCCTGTGGCCAGCCGTAGCGGCTGCTGACAGGCCCTCGTAGCTCAGTGGATTAGAGCACTTGCTTGCGGAGCAAGGGGTCGCGTGTTCGAGTCACGCCGAGGGCGCTGGGGCCGCCTCCATCTGGAGGCGGCCCTTCCCTTTCACTGGAGGAACTCATGATGGCCTCGCTCAAAGGATGGCCCATCCTCCTCACCCTTTCCCTGCTGGCGGCTGCCTGCAGCGGCGCCTCGGCCCGCGAAACGGCCAGCGCCCCCACACCTTCCCCAAGCACCACGCCCATGGCACAGGAGACTCGCAGCATGACCCCGCCGCCCGCCCCTCCCCTCGAAACTTCCCCTGCATCCAATTGGGGCAACCTGCACCTGCAAGAAGCCAACGTCCTGGCCGTGGCCTTTGAGCCGCTGGGCGAGGGCCGCTATCGCTTCGACGTCACCCTGATCCACGACGATGACGGAGAGGCGCCGGACTTCGCCGACTGGTGGCAGGTGGAGGACCTGCAGGGCAACCTGCTGGGCCGCCGCGTGCTGGTCCACGAGCACGGCACGCAGCCCTTCACGCGCTCCGAGACCATCGAGATACCGGCAGGGATCGAAACCGTCATCGTGCGCGGCCACGACATGCGCCACGGTTGCGGCGGACAGGCCATGCAGGTCGACCTGAGCACAGGGGGCACCATTCCCCTCGACGAAGGATCCGAGCCCTGATCGCCTGCCGAAGCCGGCCCGATCCCGGCGGTAGCAGGCGGCCGCAGGCCCGCCTGCAGACGGCGGCACGGCGAAAGGCCATTCGCGTGCATAGGGTACAATCAACCCATGCAGAGCGTAGATATCGTCATCATCGGCGGGGGGCCGGCCGGCCTGTCCACCGCCATGCACCTGCTGCGCCTGGACCCTTCCTGGGCGGAGCGCATGGTGGTGCTCGAAAAGGCCTCTCACCCCCGCCCCAAGCTGTGCGCCGGCGGCATCACGCGCTTCGGCCTGGCCCAACTGCGCGAGCTGGGCCTGCGCCTGGGCGTGCCCTACGTGCGGGTGGAGCGGGCGCGCATGGAGTACTGCGGCCGGACACTGGAGGTCCTGGGGCGGCCCATCTTCGCCGTCACCCGCCGCGAGGAATTCGACGCCTGGCTGGCGGCGGAGGCCAGGGCGCGCGGCGTGCCGCTGATGGAAGACTGCCCCGTGCACAGGCTGGAGCGGCACCCTGAAGGCCTGATCGTTCACACCGAGGACCGCTCCTTCCTGGCGCGCGCCGTGGTGGGCGCTGACGGCTCGCGCGGCCTGGTCCGCCGCTGGCTCAACGGACCCGAACGCCCGCCGCGCGTCGCCCGCCTGCTGGAGGTGGTGACACCAGCGAGCGGCTCTGAGCACGAATACCGGACCGCCACGGCACGCTTCGATTTCAGCCACGTTTCCCGCCACCTGCAGGGCTACTATTGGGATTTCCCCAGCCAGATCGCCGGGCGCCCCTTCATGAACCACGGGCTATATGACGCCCGCATGGCTCCGGGGCGGCCGATGGCCGCGCTGCCGGCGCTGCTGCGCGAGGCCCTGGCGGCACACGGCATCCCCGAGGAGCAGGGGACGCCGCTCGAGGGTCATCCCATTCACTGGTTCAGCCCCTGGAACCGCCTCTCCGCCCCGCGCGTGCTGCTGGTCGGCGATGCAGCAGGCGTGGATCCACTTTTCGGCGAGGGCATCGCGATCGCCCTCGCCTATGGCCAACTGGCGGCCGAGAGCCTGCAGCGGGCGACGAGGCGGGGGGACTTCCGCCTCGCCGACTACAAACGGCGCGTCTTGACCTCCTCGCTGGGTCGATACCTGCTGCTGCGCTGGTTCGGCGCCCGGGTCGCCTACCCACTGAGCCGCAGCCACCTCTTCATGCGCGCGCTGTGGCGCAGCGGGGGGCTGCTGGCCAGGATCATCGGTCCGGGACATGAGGTGCCGGACCTGCCGCCCCCGCCACCGGTCCTACCTCGTTCCCCTGCGCCATAGCCCCCACGCCGTCGGAGGCCGATGCGCCGCAGGCACCCAGAACACATCACCGCCAATCAAGCCTGCTGAAAAAGAAAGAAGGGCGAGGCATATCCTCGCCCTTCTGCATGAGCTTGTGTGCTGTCTCGACCCACTCTCGCCCTAGGGCAGGAAGTTCAGCGGATTCACCTTGCCCCAGATGTCGCTCATCATCTCGAAGTGCAGGTGCGGGCCGGAGGAATTGCCGCTGGACCCCATCAGGCCGATGAGCTGCCCCTGGAAGATGGCCTGGCCGCAGCCCACGTTGATCTGGCTCAGGTGCGCGTACAGGGTCTGCCAGCCGGTGCCGTGGTCGATGACGATGACGTAGCCATAGCCCCAGTTGTTCCAACCGGAGTAGACCACCACGCCCGTGTCGGAGGCGAAGATGCCATTGCCCATGGCGCCGCCGATGTCGATGGCCGGGTGAAGTTCCGGATCGTAGGAGAAGCCGGAGATCCACTGCGAAGAGGTGGGCCAGACGAAGGTGTTCGTCCCGGTGGGGCCGTCGACGATGGTGCCGCAGTAGCCCGGACCCAGGATCTTGGCCGCCGCCGGGTTGCTGCGCGTGATGCGCGGCGAGCGCCAGGTGGGCAGCTCGCGTCGCCCACCGGGGATGATCAGCCAGGTACCGGGTTCGATGTCGGGGTCGGCCGGATCGAGGTCGGGGTCCAGTTCGTTGCCCGGCCAATCGATGATGTCCTGTGGGGTGACGCCGAAGAACTTGGCCACGCCGCTCAGGCCATCCCCCTCATGCCATTCATAATAGGTGCCGTCCACCGGCAGGATGTTGAGTTCCTGGCCCGGGCGTAAGGTGTGCGGGTCGCCTTCCAGCGTCTCCCAGTTGCCCCACAAGATGGTCGAAGGCTTGAGGCCGAATTTCTCGGCGATGCCGAAGAGCGTGTCGCCCTCCTGCACGACGTATTTGATGACCTCGACGCGCGGCCGATCAGGGATGATAGTCTGCATATCGGCCCGCCGCGTGATGCCGCCGGCGGCGATGGGGGCGTCCACCGGGTACGACGGCAGATCGGCGATGCTCAACACGACCTGGGGGGCCTCTTCGACTACTGCAGCCTCGGCTGGCCCTTCCGCCGGCCCCACAGCATCCTGCGGCAGAGCGACGAAGCCCAGGCGCGCCGCCCAGGCTCCCAGGACGATGATCGCCAGGAGGGCGGCATGACCGGCGAAGCGCGGCAGATCCTTTGCGCGCAAGCGCCAATCCACGCCGGCACGACGACGCGCCGGCCTCGCCTCTTTCGCCTCCAGGGATCCAGGTTCCTTGGTGTCCCGGGCCATTCGACATCCTCCTTGCCGTGCGGCATCATATCAGCCACCGATGGGGTCCGTCAAGACGTATGGTTATGTCCACTCCACGTCGGACCGGCCGGGGCTCATGCCCCGCTGCCCGCCGAGCGAGGAAGGCAGCGGCCTGCGTGCTCAGCGCCGCGCCCGTCGTCGGGTCGAGACCTCTCGGCAGCACCGCACGCTGCCGGCAGCATTAAGCGCCGGAGCCCAACGTCGCAGGGAGGTTGGGCTCCGATGATGCCGCCTGGTCTGGGCGTGGGCTTCAGAAGGATTCTTCAGTCAGTGTCTCGATGAATTCCATGTTGTTCTCGGTGCGGGCCAGGCGCTGGATGATGGCTTCGGTGGCGGTGGAGAGGTCCATGCCCGCCCCGTTGGGCGGCGGGGCGACCATATGCGAGAACATGCGCCGCATGAGCCACACGCGTTGGGTGATGTCCGGCCCCAGCAGCAGTTCCTCGCGGCGGGTGGAGGAGCGCTCGATGTCGAAAGCGGGGAAAACGCGGCGTTCCTGGAGGCGGCGGGAGAGATGCAGCTCCATGTTGCCGGTGCCCTTGAACTCCTCGTAGACCACGTCGTCCATGCGCGAGCCGGTGTCCACCAGGCAGGTGGCGATGATAGTCAGCGATCCGCCCTCCTCGATGTTGCGCGCTGCTCCGAAGAAGCGCTTGGGGGGATAGAGCGCGGCGGGATCGAGGCCGCCGGAAAGCGTGCGCCCGGAGGGGGCGACCATCAGGTTGTAGGCCCGCGCCAGGCGCGTGATCGAGTCGAGCATGATCACCACGTCCCTTCCCAATTCCACGAGCCGCTTGGCGCGCTCGAGCGCCATCTCGGCGGCGCGCACGTGGGAGGTGACCGGCTCATCGAAGGTAGAGGAGATGACCTCGGCATCGACGGAGCGGTCCATGTCGGTGACCTCTTCGGGGCGCTCGCCGATAAGCGCCACCATCAGGTGCACCTGTGGATAATTTGTGGAAATGGCGTTGGCCACCTGCTTCAAGACGGTGGTCTTGCCCGCCTTAGGGGGTGAGACGATCAGGCCGCGCTGGCCCTTGCCGATGGGCGCGATCAAATTCAGCAGCCGGGTGGCGATGGTATGGCGGTCCGTTTCCAGATCGAAGCGTTCCTCGGGGAAGATGGGCGTCAGGCTCTCGAAGCGCGGGCGGTTCTTGGCCTCTTCCGGGTTCAGCCCGTTGATCGACTCGACGCGCAGCAAGCCGTAGTATTTCTCCGAATCTTTCGGCGGACGGATCTGGCCGATGACCATATCGCCGGTGCGCAGACCGAAACGCCTGATCTGGGACTGAGAGACGTAGATGTCGTTGGGGCCCGGCAGATAGTGATCGGCGCGCAGGAATCCCATGCCCTCGTTCATGATCTCCAGGATGCCGCCGCGCAACTCAAGCCCCTTGCGCTCAGCCTCGACCTGCATGATGCGCAGGATGAGGTCCTCCTTCTTCATGCGCCCGGCGCCGGGGATGTCCATTTCCTTGGACAAGTTGCGCAATTCGCTGAGGGTCATGGATTCCAATGCCGTGATGTTCATATGTAAGACTCCGTGTGGAAAGATGCAAGTTGAGGGGTGCGGGGTGCACCCTTCACAGGATTATCCGATGGCAGAATCGCTCCGAGGCAAGCGAGGTGCTGGCAAAGATCAGCTCTGGACTGATAAAAGGGGGGGTTGCGCAGGGGCAACCGATGCCTTAAGACGCCGCCATTATAGCATGCCGCCCATGGGGACGCAAGGCAACCCGTGCCAGACTCCGTCCATACAGGGCAAGAGCCGATGTTCACAGCACCGCAACAGCCTTGTAAAGGTGGCAGTCGCGCCGACGCTCTAGCGAGCCGCCGCGCCATCCTTCCTCGGTCCTAGAATCAGGTCCAGCAACGCTGCATCAGGCCGTGCTGTCGTACTGGATCCGGCTCAAGGACATCAGCTTATCCCAACGATGGCTGGCGAAGATTTCGCGCACCGTTCCCGTCCGCGAGCGGGTCACGATGCTGTGTGTGCGGGCGCCGTTGGCGTAATACTTCACACCGTGGACGAGTTCACCGTCGGTGATGCCCGTCACGGCGAAGAAGACGTCCTCGCCGCCCACCAGATCGTCGGTGGTCAGGACCTTTGCCAGGTCATAGCCCTGTGTGCGCGCGGCGCGCGCCTCCTCCTCGTTCCTGGGGTACAGGCGGCCCTGGATCTCGCCGCCCATGCACTTCAAGGCGCATGCGGCCAGCACGCCTTCCGGGGTGCCGCCGATGCCCACCAGCATGTCGATCCCGGATTCGGGCCAGGCCGTCATCAGCGCGCCGGCCACGTCGCCGTCGGTGATCAGTCGGATGCGGGCCCCCGCGGCGCGCACCTCGGCGATGAGATCCTCGTGACGCGGGCGGTCCAGGATGACGATGGTCAGGTCGTCCACGTCCACGCCCTTGGC
>JAJRUD010000080.1 GCA_024277995.1 Chloroflexota bacterium | reverse complement strand
CCGGCCACGTCGCCGTCGGTGATCAGTCGGATGCGGGCCCCCGCGGCGCGCACCTCGGCGATGAGATCCTCGTGACGCGGGCGGTCCAGGATGACGATGGTCAGGTCGTCCACGTCCACGCCCTTGGCCCGCGCCACGGCCTTCAGGTTGTCGGTTACCGGGGCTTCCAGGTCGATGTGCCCCTTGCCCGTCGGCCCCACGCCGATCTTGTACATGTATACCAGAGGGCCCGGATCGAACATGGTCCCGCGCTCCGCGAGCGCGACGGTGGCGATGGAGTTGGCGCGGCCCAAGGCCAGCAGGCGCGTGCCGTCGATGGGATCCACGGCGATGTCCACCTGCGGACCCTTGCCCGTGCCCAGCCGCTCGCCGTTGTAGAGCATGGGCGCCTCGTCCTTCTCGCCCTCACCGATGACCACCACGCCGTCGACGTCAATGGCGTTCAGCACCAGGCGCATGGCGTCCACCGCCGCCTGGTCTCCGCCTTCCTTGTCGCCGCGCCCCATGTAGCGGCCAGCAGCCATGGCTGCTGCTTCCGTGACGCGCACCAGATCGAGCGCCAGGTTCCTCGTGGGGGTCTTGTCCACCATGCCTGCCAGCCTTCCTTTCTTGATCGTATGTCAGGGCATTGAGACGAAATACCCAGCCAGATAGTAGCCGAGCACGCCGGCCCACAGCCAGGAGTCGAGTCGATCGAGCGCCCCCCCATGACCGGGTATCAGGTGGCCCGAATCTTTCACCTGCAGCTCGCGTTTGATCATGCTGATCCCCAGGTCGCCCAGAGGCGCCAGCATGGCCACCAGCGTCCCCAGCAACACGCCGCGCCACACCGTGAGCCCCACCTCCGGCCCGGCACCCACCCGCCATAGGGCGGCGAAGGCGGCACCGGCCAGGGCCCCGCCCATCACACCTGCCGCGTATCCCTCCCAGGTCTTCTTCGGACTGAGGCGAGGAGCGAGGCGGTGACGGCCAACGGCGCGGCCCACGAAGTAGGCGGCCGAATCGGCGATCCACACGCTGGGCAGCGCCAGCAGCACCCACCATTGCCCCCCGGGCAGGGTGCGCAAGGACACCAGATAGGCTCCCACCCAACCCAGGTAGAAGATCCCTCCCAGGGTGATGGCGAAATCGGTGCCCGATCTGGGCGCGCCGCGCTCGAAATCCACCAGGTGCCAGGTCATGCTTAGCAACGACAAACCGGCCAATATGGCCGGCATGTGGTCGAAGCCGAAGAGATAGCGGGCAAGGGCGAGCAGCAGCACGCCTCCCACGATGAGGGGCAGCGCCGGGCGCTGCCCCGCATTGCGATACAAGAGGGCGAACTCCGCTGCCGCCAGCCCGAGCGCCAGCGCCACGGCCAGCGTGTAGAGCCACCCCCCCACGGCGACCACCCAGAAGACGAGCGGGAGCAGCAGGATGGAGATCGCGACGCGTTCGCGCAGCATATCAGCCTGTGGTCAGCGGCCCGGGGACTCGGCCGAAGCGCCGTTCGCGGCGGGCGTAGTCGTAGAGAGCTTCCAGCAGTTCCTCGCGCCCGAAGTCCGGCCAATAAGTGGGCGTGACGTAGAACTCGGCGTAGGCCCCCTGCCAGATGAGGAAGTTGCTCACCCGCATCTCGCCCGAGGTGCGGATGATCAGGTCTGGATCGGGGCAACCCGCCGTATAGAGATAGCTCGACACCAGCGTCTCGTCGACGTCTTCCGGTCGCACACCGTCTTCGAGCATGCGACGAATAGCATGCACGATCTCATCCCGGCCGCCGTAGTTCCAGGCGATGTTGAGCACCAAGCGCTGGTTGTCCTTGGTCAGCTCGATGGCGTGCCGCACCTTGCGCTGCAGCATCGGCCGCAACCCCTCCAGCCTGCCCAAATGGCGCAACTGCACGCCATTGCGGTGCAGCTCCTGGAGCTCGCGGTCGATGACATCCTCCAGGATGTTCATCAGACTGCGCACCTCAGCCGGCGGCCGCCGCCAATTCTCGGTCGAGAAGGCATAGACCGTCAGGTATTTAACGCCGAACTCCGTGCAGGCTTCGATCACCCGGCGCAGGTTGTCCACACCGGCGCGATGACCGGCGTGACGCGGCAGGCCACGCGCACGCGCCCAGCGCCCGTTGCCATCCATGATGATGGCCACATGCGTGGGGATCTTCTCCGGCAGCTTGGAATTCCTGGAATTGTCCATAATCTGGGCGGTCTGGAGCTCAGCCCTCGAGGACCTCGGCCTCCTTGCGTTCACCCAGCTTGTTGATCTCCTCGATGTAGCGATCGGTGAGCTTCTGCAGATCGTCTTCCCCGCGATGCAGTTCGTCTTCGGAGATCACTTTCTCGCGCTCGAAATCGCGCAGGTCCTTGTGCACGTCCCGGCGAACGTTGCGCACGGCGACGCGCGCCTCTTCCGTTCTGGCGCGCACGAGGCGCACCAGCTCGTGGCGGCGCTCCTCGGTGAGTTGGGGGATGTTGAGGCGGATCAGCTTGCCGTCGTTGTTGGGCGTCAACCCCAGGTCGGAAGCCTGAATGGCGCGCTCAATCGCCTTCAAAGTGCTGGGGTCGAAGGGCCGGATGGTCAACAGTCGGGGCTCAGGCGCCGAGATGGTGGCCAGTTGCATGAGCGGCGTGGGAGTCCCGTAATACTCCACCGGGAGCTTTTCCACCAGGGCCGGGGAAGCGCGTCCGGTTCGAATGGCCGCCAGATCCTCTTCCAGGGCACGCACAGCACCTTGCATGCGTGTCTCAGCTTCAGCCAAGGCGTCTTTGACCATGGGGATGCTCCTCAAGAAGGAATGGTCGTCGCGGGCTGCATGGCCCCTATAGGATAGCGCAAAATCAGGAAATTGCGAAGGCGCTGGGGGATGCCCGCTGGAAAGGGTTGTGTCACTTGCTGATGATGGTTCCCACGGTCTCACCAAGCACGGCCCGCACCAGGCTGCGCTCCTGCCACATGTTGAGCACCAGGATCGGCAGCTCATTGTCCATGCAGAGCGAGATCGCCGTGCTGTCCATCACCTGCAGACGCCGGTTCAACGCTTCAATGTAGCTCAGGCTCTCGAAGCGCTTGGCCTTGGGATGCTTATGGGGGTCGCTGTCGTAAACGCCGTCCACCTTGGTGGCCTTGATGACGATGTCGGCATCGATCTCCATGGCGCGCAAGGCAGCCGCCGTGTCCGTGGAGAAGTACGGGTTTCCTGTGCCACCGCCCATGATGACCACACGCCCCTTCTCAAGATGGCGGATGGCCCGCCGCCGTATGTAGGGCTCGGCCACGGCGCTCATCTCCAGGGCCGACATGACGCGAGTGACCACGCCGGCCCGTTCCAGGGCGTCCATCAAAGCCAGGGAGTTCATCACCGTGCCGAGCATACCCATGTAATCGGCGGTGGCGCGCTCCATCCCCCGGGCAATTCCCTCCCGCCCACGCCACAGGTTGCCTGCGCCGATGACGATGGCCACCTCCACATCCAGCTCACGCACCTGGATGACCTTGGCGGCGACTTCCTCCGCCCGCAGGGGGTCGATGCCAAAACCCTGCGGCCCCGCCAGGGCCTCGCCGCCCAGCTTGAGCAAGACACGCTGATACACAGGTTTGCTCATCTCCACCTCGGGCTTCTCACGAACCATCGCCCCGGGCCTCGGTCTGCACCCGCGCTGGGACAAAGAAGAGGGCCAACCGAAGTTGGCCCAGGTCTATTCCTCGGTCTCGCCTACTTCCCAGCGCACGAAGCGACGGATGGTGATGTTCTCGCCGACGCTGGCGATTGTCTCCTTGAGCAGTTGCTCTACCGTCTTCTCGTCGTCGCGGATGTACGACTGCTCCAGAAGGCAGCTATCCTCGAGGAATTTGGCCAATCGCCCCTCGACGATGCGCTCCACAATGTGCTCAGGCTTGCCCTCGGCCAGCGCTTCCTGGCGTATGCGCGCCTTTTCAGCTTCCACGATGGCTTCAGGGACATCTTCCACCTGGACCCAGCGGGGGGCGTTGGCAGCGATTTGCAGCGCCACCTCATGGGCGAAGGTGCGGAATTCCTCCGTGCGGGCCACGAAGTCGGTCTCGCAATTGACCTCCACCATGACACCCACCCTGCCGCCGCCGTGACTGTAAAGGTCCAACACGCCCTCACGCGTTTCGCGATCGGCGCGTTTGGCAGCCTTGGCCACACCGCGCTCGTGGAGCAGCGCGGCGGCCTTCTCGAGATCGCCGCCCGTCTCATCGAGCGCCTTGCGGCAATCGAGAACACCGGCTCCGGTGAGTTCGCGCAGCTCTTTGACCTGTGCGGCAGTGATGCTCATGGTTATGCGCCCTCCGCGCTGCCCGCCTCAGCCTCAATTCCCTCGGGGGTCTCTTCTGCCGCAGCCTCGGCGGCGGGTTCCTCCTCAACGCTCACCTCGGCGACAGCCCCCTCAACTCCCGCCGGCCCGGCCTGCGCCGCAGCCTCGCCACCCTCAGCGGCTTCTGCAGCTTCTGTGGTCTCTGTAGCTTCTGCGGCTTTGGCGGCTTCGGCAGCCGCCTCTTCAGTGGCCCCGTATTCCCCGCTCTGCAGCTTGGCCAACGTGGCCTCGCCCAGCAGCTCTTCGTCGGTCATCTCGGCGGCCGCCAGGGCCACCTCGTCAGCGCGCGCCGCCTCGCCGGTAGCCTGCTCCTCCTCCAGGTCCTTGCGCAAGGCCATGCCCTCGAGCACGGCGTCGGCGATCTTGGAGGTCAGCAGCTTGATGGCCCGAATGGCGTCGTCGTTGGAGGGGATGATGTAGTCCACGGGGCGCGGGTCGCAGTTGGTGTCCACCAGCGCGATGACCGGGATCTGCAGCAGGTTAGCCTCGTGCACGGCGGTCTCTTCACGCCGCACGTCGACCACGAAGAGCAGGTTGGGCAGGCGTGTCATGTCGCGGATGCCACCCAGGCGCTCCTCCAGGCGATCGATCTTGCGCGCCATCATGAGCGCTTCCTTCTTGGTGAGGCGCTCGAAGACGCCCTCGTCCCGCATGCGTTCCAGCCGCTCCAATTCGTCGATGCGGGCGCGGATGGTGCGCCAATTGGTCAGCGTGCCCCCCAGCCAGCGCGAATTCACGTAGGGCATGCCGCAGCGCGTGGCCTCCACCATGATGGTCTCCTGCGCCTGGCGCTTGGTGCCGACGAAGAGGATGCTGCCTCCTTCGGCGATGGTGTCGCGCACCAGAGCATAGGCCTCTTCCAGCGCTTCCAGCGTCTGTTGCAGGTCGATGATGTGAATACCGTTGCGTTCGGTGAAGATGAACGGCTTCATACGGGGGTTCCACTTGCGTGTACGGTGACCGAAATGCACCCCCGTTTCGAGCAGGGTCTTCATAGAAACGATGGCCATGGGGAAAACCTCCTGTGCGTTGGCCCTCCGCCTCCTTCTTCCCCGGTTGAAACCGGCTGGCCGGCCGGCACGCCCAACCAGGTCCAGAGGCGTGTGAGATGGCCCCTGACGGGGCAGAATATCTCCCGCCGGGCGCAGATTCCCTGGCGGGAGAGCGAAGGGAGTATACCACGCGGGCGGGGATTCGTCAAAAAAGGGGGAGACGCATGGTCGCGGATAGAGGAAGCAGGGAGCGGGAGGCGAGGGGCCATTCGTCCTACCCATACCGGCCGCGGCGCGCGCCCTCCAGCCTGCCCTCACCGGGCATGGAAACGCCCCGGGCGGCCTCACTCAGAGGCTGCTCCCGGGGCGATCCTTCGCGACTGCGCCCGGTGCGCTGGAGCCGCGTCTCGCGGCCTGCCGGATGTCTAGGGGCTGAATTGGAATCTGTCGCAAACCCACAGGCTATCCGGCGTCGCCATGTGGTAGACCTCCACGGCAGCTTTCTTCACCGCCCTGCCCTGGATAACCTCAGCCGGCACGGTGAAACGGGCGCCTGGGATGGGCCCCGTCGGCCCCTCCAGGGTCGTCCACTCCGGACCCTCCGCCGGTCTTGGCGAAAAGACGGCGTCATGCCACTCCCAGGTGTAGGTGATCGTCTCGCCCCCTTCGACGGTGATGGCGAGCACCACCGCGAAGCTGTAGTCAGTCCTCGGGTCCTGCAGCGGCTGCAGCAGGAAGACCTCAACGACCAGGCTGCCGTCCTCGCGCGCGTCGAGGGTCACGTCCACGATGTCGGCCGCCTGGTCCTGTTCGCTCGCTGTCTCGTCGCGCGCACAATCCAGCACATCTCCGACTGGGTCGCCGAAGTGCGGCGGGCCGACCAACACCGCCGGCGTGGGCGTCTCGGTCACTTCCCCGATGGGCGTCTTCGTCGGGGCCACGACAGGTGTGGCTGTCGCCGCCTGCGAGACGCGGCTCACCATGCCCGCGTCCCAATTCGCATCCTCCTCTCCACCGGTCAGCTCGAAGGACTCGGTGAGGCGGGTCGCGGGATCCGGGTCGCTGTCCAGGTCCTCCTGCGCCCGATCTGGCTCAACGAGGCCCCATCCGTCCGGCGGCACGAATTCCAGCCAGTAGGTACCCGGCGGCAGGTCCTCGAAGGCGTAATAGCCGTCCGCGTCCGTCTGCGTGACTTCGATGGGCTCGGCGCCCTCCTCCTCGGCGTATAGGCGGACCTCCACGTCGGGAAGGCCGATCTCGTCCGGATCCTGGCGCCCGTTCCCATCGTCCTGCCACACCCAGTCGCCAATCAGCCCTCCCCCACCCATGCCAGGGGCAACCTCGCACGCCCCGAGCATGAGGGCCAGCGTGAATGTGAAGGTAAAGAAAAAGGCAATCTGTCGTCTCATCGTAATCTCCTCCCTGGGTGCAATGGCCGCGCGCGTGCTGAGCGCCCCCCGCGGCGGTGAGACACCGCGTGGAGCGCCGCTCCGGGCACCCCCTCGCTCCCTGACACCGAAGGCGGATCACGCCCGCACAGGGAGCAACAGTCATTGTTTCATTGTTGAAGAAAGGGGATAAGAAGTCAACCGCGTTTTCAGCAGTACCGAAGTCCCATCCGAGCGGGCGTTAGCGGCGCGAGGCATCCTTCACGCGTGCCACCTTGGCCTCCACACGACGCAGGAAGCGCTGCACGTCGATCACCGCCCGCCGATGTTCCGCTTCCCCGATGGGCTCGACGTCATCCCACAACTCGGCCCGGAAGCGAAGCTGGTCGCCTTTCACCTCGATCAGCTCGGCGCGGATGTAGACCCTGGTTCCGACCGGCGTGGGGGCTCGATGGCGCGCCAGCACTTCGATGCCCACCGTGGTCTGACCTTCATCCAAATACGGCTGCACCATGACGGCACAGGTCTGTTCGACGAGGGCGATCATGGCCGGAGTGGCGTAGACCTGGAGGCTCCCGCTGCCGATATGCGGGGCGGAGAGCGCTTCGGTCACCACCAGGTTATCCTCCCGGATCAGCCCTGGGCGAAGGGTTTCCACCATCACGATTCCTCCTGCTCGGACTCCGCAGCCATGGCCACTGCGACCGCCACGGCGTGCTCGTGGGTGTGGCTCAGGCTCAAGGACCAGGCCGTGAGACCCAAGGCATCCGCCAGCTCACGCGCCCGGCCGTGCAGGCGCAGTACGGGCCGGCGCCGCGGCCCGTTCACCACCTCGATCTCCTTCCAGCCCACCTCGCCGATGCCGGTGCCCAACGCCTTGGCCACGGCCTCCTTGGCAGCGAAGCGTGCCGCCAGCGCCGGCGTGTGGCCTCCGGCGTCGATGAGCTCCTGGGGGGTGAAAAAGCGCTCGAAGAAGCGCTGCCCGTGGCGCAGGATGGCGCGATCGATGCGCTGTACCTCGATCAGGTCCACTCCAGTTCGGATCACCGCTCAGCTCGCATCCTTGGGAGGGCCGGCGACGCCGATGGCCAGACGGTCTGGGTGGAGGAAGCGACGCGCCGCTTGCAGCACCTGTTCACGCGTGAGCGACGCCACCAGGTCAGGGTAACGCCGATAGTAGTCCAGACCGAGACCGTGCCGCTCCACATACACCAGGGCCGCCGCCACGCCCTCATTCGATTCCAGTTGCAGCGGAAGCCGACCGATGAAATTTGCCTGGTTGTCGAGCAATTCCTGCTGCGTGATGGGGCGCTTCACGAAGCGTCGGATCTCGCGGCGGATGATCTCGATGGCCCGCTCCACATTGGCCGGGTTCACGCCGGCCATCACCTGCCATGGCCCGGGGCCGGTGCCGCCGCTCAGGTTGCTGTACGCATAATACGCCAGCCCCTCAGCCTCGCGCACCGCATCCCCGATGCGGCCCATCATACCGAAACGTCCCAGCACGCTGTTGCCCAGGGCGGCGGCCAGGAAGTCGGGGTCTGAGCGGCTCGGGCCGGGCGCCCCCAGGACCAGATCGCACTGGCTCTTGCCGCGCAGCACCACCCGCTTGCGCCGGATGCCGCGCAGGGGCTTCACCGGAGGCAACGGCGGCTGAGGCATCTGGCGCAGGTTGCGCCAGGTGCCCAATCGGGATTCGACGGCCTCCAGCGCCGCCTCGGCCTCCACCGCGCCGACCACCGAGATGACCATGCCCTGTGGGCCGTAGTGCTCTGTGTGGAAGGACTTCAGATCCGCCGGGCCCAGGGGCTCCACCGTCTCGCGGAAGCCGTCGCTGGGGACGCTGTATGGATGGTTGGGATAGGCCAACTGGTGGAAGACCTGCTGCGCCCGCGCGCCCGTGTCCTGATCGCGGATGGCCAGCGAGGTGAGCTTCTCTCCCCGCAGACGATCCACCTGACGCTTTGGGAAGGTGGGCATGCGCAGCGCATCACAAAGCAGGTCCAGAATCAGCCCCAGATCTTCCGCCAGGCTCTTCCCCTGGAAGCCGGTGGTGTGCTTGCCGCTGCCGAAACCCAGGCTGGCCCCGATGGACTCGAGCGACTCGAAGATCTGTTGGAAAGAGCGGCCGCGCGTGCCGCGCAGCAAGGCCGAGGCCGTCAGGTCCGCCAGCCCGGCCTGTTCGGGTCGCTCGTCCAGCGCGCCGACAGAGAGGTAGCCGGAAATGACCACCGAGGGGCTGGCGAAGTTCTCGCGCGCCAGGATGACGATGCCGTTGGGGAGCTCACGCCGCCGGATGGTGTCCGGCCCGGGCAACGCCCGCAGATCCAGCCTCGGCAGCGTGGCCTGTTTCTCAGCCATAGGCCTCTCCCTCCACCGGACGATAGATTCCCACCACGCGGTTTGAAGGGAGCATGTATTTGCGCGCCACCCGCAGCACATCCTCCGGCGTCACCGATGCCACGCGCTCCAGATAGCTCTCGAACCAGCCGCAATCAGCGAACATCTCCGTGTAGCCGATCCAATAGGCCTGATTGGTGATGCTTTCGCTGCTGTAGGCGAACAGGGCACGCGCCTGCTTGACGGCCTTTGCCAATTCGCCGCCGTCCATCGGGGCCTCCAGCATGCGTTCTATCTGCTGGTCGAAGGCTTTCAGGGCCACCTCGGGAGTGCGATCGGGGCGCACCGTCACCCACAGAGTATAGAGATACGGGTCGAGCGTCGCCGAGAGGTCGCCGCGCACGGAAGCCGCCAGGCCGCGCGCCACCAGCGCCTGATACAGGCGGGAGGTCTTGTTGGAGATGCCGCCGCCGAAGAGGTTGAGGCTGGAGGCCCCGGAGAGCACACTGTCCAGCACCGCCATGGGGAAGAAATCGGGGTCGTCGCCGGCCGGGGCGCGATAGGCCACTTCCAGGTAGGGTGTCTCTCCCGGACCCTGGACCTCGACGCGCCGCTCGCCGCGCAGCGGAGGCTCGGGCCTCGAGGGCCGCTCCGGCGGCGGCTGGCGCGGGATCTCACCAAAGGTCTCGCGCACGCGGCGCAGCATGGTCCTGGTGCGGAAATCGCCCACCAACACCAGCACGGCATTGCTGGGCACGTAATGACGGCGGTAGTGGCCGTAAAGGTCTTCCCGGCTCATGGACTGCAGATCGACCATGTCGCCGATGACTTCGTGGTGATAGGAATGCACGCGGAAGGCCGCCGCCTGCACCTCTTCGGCCAGCAGGAAAGTGGGTTCGTTCTCGTGGCCCTGGCGCTCGGAGATGATCACCGTGCGTTCGGATTCCACTTCAGGTGGGTCGAAGAGGCTGTTGACCATGCGGTCGGCTTCCAGTTCCAGCGCCAGCCCAATCCGATCGGCGGGCATGGTCTCGAAATAGGCCGTCCAATCGATCCAGGTGAACGCGTTCCAGAAGCCGCCGTCGCGCGAAATGGCGCGATCCAGGACGCCAGCGGGAAACCGCGGTGTCCCTTTGAACTGCATATGCTCGACCCAATGGGATACGCCCGTGATGCCAGGGCGCTCATCGCGCGACCCGACGCGATACCAGATCCAACTGCTCACCAGAGACGCGGTATGGACCTCTTTCAGCCGTACGACCAGTCCGTTGCGCAGCCGCGTGCGAAGTACAGGGCTGTTCACGGCCTTCATCAAGCCTGCTTCTCCCGCAGCGCCTCCGCCAGCGGCTCGCCATCAGGCCCGTACCCCCGACCCATGCCCCGGTAGAGGAACCCGGCGCTAGCCATCACATCCGGGTCATAGAGGTTGCGCCCGTCCACGATAATGGCCTGACGCATCAGGCCGCGTACGCGCGGCAGATCGAGTTGCTTGAACTCGTTCCACTCCGTGCAGACCACCAGCGCGTCGGCGCCTTCCGCCACGGCGTAAGGGTCGTCGCGCATTTCCACCTCGGGCATCATGGCCGACGCCCGCGGCATGCCCACCGGGTCGTATGCCCGCACATGCGCTCCTTCGCTCAGCAGCTTGCGGGCCACTTCCAGGGAGGGCGCTTCACGCATGTCATCCGTGTTGGGTTTGAAGGTCAGGCCCAGGAGCCCCACAATCCGCCCCTCGAGCCCGCCGAGCACCTGGCGCACTTTCTCCACCAGTTGCCGCCGCCGATCGGCGTTGATCTCCATCACGGCCCGCAGCAATTGCGGGTGACGTCCTTTTTCGGCAGCCATGAAGGCCAGCGCCTTCACGTCTTTGGGGAAACAGGACCCTCCGTAGCCCAACCCGGCCTCCAGGAAGGCCGGGCCGATGCGCGGGTCGTAGCCCATCCCCGTGGCCACCTCCTTCACGTCCGCGCCCAGTGCTTCACAGATGTTGGCGATTTCGTTGATGAAGGAGATCTTGGTAGCCAGGAAAGCGTTGGAGGCGTACTTGATCATCTCCGCCGTGCGCAGGTCGGTGATCACGATCGGCGCCCGCAGGGGCAGGTGCAGCTGTGCCACTTTCTCGGCCGCGTCGCGATCCATCGAGCCGAGTACTGTGCGCGCCGGGTTCATGAAGTCATAGATCGCCGAGCCCTCGCGCAGGAATTCGGGGCATGAGACCACCCAGAACGGGATGGGCTCACGCTGATTGGCGGAGATGATCTCAGCCACCCAGTCCCCGGTGCCCACGGGGACCGTGGATTTGTTGACCACGATGATCGGCCCCTGCATGGCGCGCGCGATGGACTCGGCTGCCGCTCGAACGTGTTTCAGATCGGCCTCGCCATCCACTCCGGAGGGCGTGCCGACGGCGATGAACACGAACTCCACGCCATCCAACGCCTCTTCGTAAGATGTGGTGAAGCTGAGACGCGCCGCCGCTACATTGCGCGCCACCAATTCCTCAAGACCGGGCTCATAGATGGGCATCACGCCCCGCTTCAAAGAGGCGATGCGTTGCTCGTCGATGTCCAGCGCGATCACACGATTGCCCAGATCGGCAAAGCCGGCGCTGGTCACCAGACCCACGTAGCCGACGCCGACGACTGCGATGTTCTTCACAGGCCCTCCTCGTCCGATTCGATCTCCTTGCCCAGCGGGCTGGCGCAATCATACCATGAAGCCCCTCTTGGACTGGATCACGCTTTGTCGAAGGTCATGCGGCCATCGTGACACTGTTCACTTGTAGGTCAATTGGCGGTCGCGTAGACTGAAACGTGAAGAAGATAACTCCGGTCCGAAGGGTCGAGTAGAAGGCGAGAGCCGGTT
>JAJRUD010000079.1 GCA_024277995.1 Chloroflexota bacterium | reverse complement strand
TCCGTGACCACAACAGTGGCCGGGGGCTGCTCCCCGCCGCCGCACGATGCAAGCACGAGACTGGCGACTATGAGCAGGCCGAAGATAGCGGTCAAGGTCTTTGGTTTCATGGCGCTCTCTTCTCCTTCCTAAACGGATGTCAGAAGCTGAGCAAAACGCTCATCGGAGTGCGGTACTCCTCCACTTGTCATCCCGATTGCATCACCTCCTCCCGAGGTTCCCGATCTTGATGGTTGCATTCCCGCAAGCGGGACGGTCAGTATCGGCAATACCTAGTCTACACCAAATGGCAAGATACCCAATGCCCCGGCGAGGCCTCGCGCCACTCCGGCACCACCTCGCGGCAGACGTCCACCGCCAGCGGGCAGCGCGTGTGGAAGCGACAGCCACGCGGCGGGTTGACCGGGCTGGGCACGTCCCCCTCCAGGATGATGCGTTGCCGCTGGCGCTCCTTGACCGGATCGGGGATGGGTACCGCCGAGAGCAAGGCCTGGGTGTATGGATGCAGGGGCTCGCCGTAGAGCTCGTCGCGCGGCGCCAGCTCGACGATCTTGCCCAGGTACATCACCGCCGTGCGGTCAGAAATGTGCCGCACCATGCTCAGGTCGTGGGCAATGAACAGGTATGTCAGTCCAAAGCGTTCCTGCAGGTCTTCCAACAGGTTCACCACCTGGGCCTGAATGGAGACGTCCAGAGCAGAGATGGGCTCGTCGAGCACGATGAACTCCGGCTGCAGCGCCAGGGCCCGCGCGATGCCGATGCGTTGACGCTGACCGCCGGAGAACTCGTGTGGGTAGCGGTTCACGAAGTAGGGGTTCAGCCCCACGAGACGAAGCAGCTCCTGGACGCGCTCGCGGCGCTCACTGGCGTTGCCGATGCTGTGCACTTCAAGCGGCTCGGAAATGATGTTGCCCACCGTCATGCGCGGGTCAAGCGAGGCGTACGGGTCCTGGAAGATGATCTGCATGTTGCGCCGCTGGCGGCGCAGCTCCTCGCCCTTGAGCGCCGTCAACTCCTTGTCACCGTAATATACCTTGCCCGCGGTGGGGCGATACAACTGCAGGATGGTGCGGCCGGTGGTCGACTTGCCGCAGCCGCTCTCCCCCACCAAGCCGAGCGTCTCCCCGCGCTTGATGTCGAAGCTCACGTCGTCGACGGCCTGCACCGCCCCGACCACGCGCTGGATGATCAGCCCGCGCGTGATGGGGAAATGTTTCGTCAGATGTTCAACACGAACCAGGACGTTGTTCTCGCTCATCGAAGTTCACCTGTGTCGATGTCCACCCAACAGGCCAGACGACGTCCATCCTCAATAGGGTCGAGAGGCGGGTTCTCACCACGGCAGATGTCTTTCACGTAATCACAGCGCTCAGCAAAAGGACAACCGGTGGGCAACTCGAGCAAGTCCGGAGGAAGACCCTCGATGCTCAGCAGTTTCTCGCCCGGGCTGCCATCCATGCGCGGCAGCGAGCCCAACAAGGCCTTCGTGTAAGGGTGGCGCGGGTTGCCGTATAGACGATCGACCTCGGCCTCTTCCACAATGAAACCGGCGTACATCACGAGCACACGGTCCGCCAGTCCGGCCACGATGCCCAGGTCATGCGTGATCCATATCAGGGACATGCCGAACTGATCGCGCAGGCCTTTCACCAGCTCCACGATCTGCGCCTGGATGGTGACGTCCAGAGCCGTCGTCGGCTCGTCGGCGATGAGCAACGCCGGGTTGCAGCCCAGGGCCATGGCGATCATGGCGCGCTGACGCATGCCCCCTGAGAATTGGTGCGGGTAATCGTCAAGGCGGTCGTGTGCCTGGGGAATGCCTACCATCTGCAGCAGCTCGGCGGCCTTCTCGCGCGCCTCCTCCTCGCTCATTCCCAGATGCAGGCGCAGAGGCTCCATGAGCTGATAACCTACGGTGAGCACGGGGTTGAGCGAGGTCATCGGGTCCTGGAAGATCATGGCGATCTGGCTGCCCCGCAGGCTGCGCATCTCGTTCTCATCGATCCTTGATATGTCTTTGCCGTAGAACTTGATGCTCTCAGCCTGGATGCGCGCCGGCGGCTGAGGAAGGAGGCGCATGATGGACAACATGGAGACGCTCTTGCCGCATCCGCTTTCGCCAACGATTCCGAGCGTCTCCCCTTCCTCCAATTCGAAGGTTATGCCGTTGACCGCATGCACAACCCCATCGACCGTGTCAAACTGCGTAACGAGGTTCTGAACCTCCAGGACCTTAGACGCCAATGAAAGCTCTCCTATGAGTTCTGAGTGCCACTCGTGGTGGGGGTCTGCACGCCGACTCCTGTGTGAGGGACACAGAGGGCATACGGGGCCCTCCAGCGGCGGCATTATAACGCCCCAAAGGGGGCAGTGTCAACCAGACACGTGTCGCCTCAGTTTTCCCCGCAAGCCTCGCCAGCGTCCAGCACCTCCAGATTCCAGAATACCGTCGCCGCCGAGGGGTCAATCTGCAAGCCGCACACATCATTCCTGGACACCACCAGCCGCGCCCGCGCATAGAGCGGTATGAAGGGCATCAGTTCCGCCAGGCGGGCCTGGGCCTCCTCCGCCGCGCGCTGATAGGTTTCACTCCCCGGCCGCGCCAGGAACGCCGCCCGGCAAGCCCGATCATAGGCACGGTCCGCCATGCGCGAGCCGTTCACACCCAGCGGCCTGTCCTCGTCGGGCACCTCCCAGCCGGCGAAGTTCTCGCACGGCGGGGAGAGCAGCGTCGGCCAGGACCAGAGCACGGCGTCGAAGGAACCGCCGAAGACCTGCCCCTCAGGCCAGGGCGCGAGCAGGTCCTGCGCCAGGCGCGTTTCGATCTGCACCTGTGCGCCGCAGCTCGCGAAATCCGCCTGCAACGACTGCGCCACCGCTCGCGCCATGGGGTCCCGCGAGACGAGCAGCGTGAAGCTCAGTTCCGTGCCGTCCTCCACGCCCTGCACGCCCTGGGCCACGCGTGGCGTCAGCGGATCGCCGTCGCCATCCCGCCATCCGGCGGCCTCCAGAGCCGCCGCACCGGCCAACGGCCCATCATCTGATTCGGCGATCACACCGCGGTATAAAGGATGGTCTCCCGGCAGGTAGCTGCCCGCCGGCGCGCCGAATCCATAGAGCACCTCTTGAATGAGGCCCTCACGGTCCACACACGCCGCCAGGCCCTGCCGTGCCCCCGCATCACGCAACGCAGGCGCGCCGTCCTGCAGGTTGAACTCCACGCGGGTCACCAGCGGTCCTGGCGCCCAGGTCGCCGTCAGGGATCCGCTCTCCACCAGATCGCGCACATCAGACCAGACCTCGTAGGGCAACAGGTTCTCGTCGAGAACGTCACACTCGCCGCTCAACACCTGCGCCAGGGCCTGGCGCGGCTCGGTCTCGCCCAGGAAACGGAACATCAGGAATTCGAAAGCCGGCAGACCCTCCGCAGCACGGAAATAGTCCGGGTTGCGGCTGAACACGATACTCTCACCCTCGGTCCAGCTCACCAGGACGTAGGGCCCCCAACCCAGCGGCCGCTTTGTCGACTGCTCGGCTTCCAGCAGAGCCGCCGCATCAAGATCGCCCAGTTGATGCTCGGGGAGCGGGGTCCAGAAGTTGGTGCCGAACTCGGCATCCATGAATCCGGGGATGCCGATCCACTCCACCGTCCGCTCATCCAGGGCGCTGTATCCAGCCGTCAGGTCGACCATGTACTTGGTCGTCGGGCTGTCCACGTGGGCGTCCATCAGGAAGGAGAAGACCGAATCCGATGCCAGGACCGGCTCGCCATCCGACCAGCGCACCTCCGGCAGGATGCGGAAGTCCGCCACCACACGGTCCATGAGCACACTCCCGCCGCCGTAGGTCTGGACGCAATCCTGTGACTCACACCCCGAGGGCAGATATGGCTTGCCCAGCGCCAGGTTCTCGGCTTGCAGGCTCTCGGGGTTGAAATAGACCTCGCCGTCGGACACGCTGATCTGCTCGATGCGCGCATCGCCATCCGCCAGGGAGGGGATTTTTTCCAGGATCACCGGGACCTCCTGATACCCCAGCAGATCGAAAGGGCCGTCGTAGAGCGCCTCGAGGACCACGTCGGAAGCATGACTCGCGGCACCGTAGATGTAGAGGCTTTCCGGTTCGTTCGGCAGACAGATCACCAGCGTCTTGGGAGGTGGAGGCTCTGGCGTCGGCACGACCACCGTCACCTGCGGCGTTTCACTGGGGGACCAGGTGATGGGCACATCGACCTCCGGGGGGGCCGCACAGGCTGCCAGCAGGAAGGACAGCATCACCCCCAGGATGAACAGCGGGGCCCTGCCCGTGCGCCGCAGCAGTTCGCGGCGGAAGCCGGCCCATCGGGATCTCACTCTGAAAGCATGATGCAGCAGCTTCACAGGCCCTCCTCCTCGCGGATGCGTTCCAGCCGCTCTTCGTCCTCGGGGCTCAACTTCGCCTTCGCGAGCATGTCGGGACGACGCAACAACGTGCGTCGCAGCGATTGCTCGCGGCGCCAGGCGGCGATGCGGCCGTGATCGCCCGAGAGCAATACCGGCGGCACCTTCCAACCCCGGTATTCCGGCGGGCGTGTGTAGTGTGGGTGTTCCAGCAAGCCGTCGGCGTGAGAGTCCTGCTGCGTGGCAGCCGCGTCCCCCAACACACCCGTGATGAGCCGCGCCACGGCGTCGATCACCACCAGTGCGGGAAGCTCGCCCCCGGTCAGCACGTAGTCGCCGATGGAGAGCTCGTCTGTCGCCAGGTGCTCCCGTACGCGCTCGTCGACCCCTTCGTAGCGGCCGCAGATCAGCGCCAGCCGGGGCTGGACGGCCAGCTCACGCGCCACCGCCTGATCGAAGACACGCCCCTGCGGCGTGAGCAGGATGATCGGGACGCGCCCCAATTCATCTCCCAATACGCTCTCCACCGCCTCGAAGATGGGCTCGGGCTTCATGACCATCCCACCTCCACCGCCATAGGGCTCGTCATCGGTGGTGCGATGACGGTCGTGGGTGTAGTGGCGGATGTTGTGCAACTCCACCTGCAGCAGACCGGCGGCATGGGCCTTGCCGAGCACGCTCGCCTGCAGATAGGCATGCATGACCTCTGGAATGAGGGTGAAGACGTCGAAACGCATCACGCTTCTCCGGCCAAGCGCACCTGATCCCTGCCGGCCGCTTTGGCTCGATACAACGCCCGGTCTGCTTCGTCCACCAGCGCATCGGCGTCCTCGGCGTCCAGGCGGAGCGTGGCGATGCCCTGACTCACCGTAGGCGCGGGCATCTCGCGCCCCAGCCGGTCTACCGGGGTGAGCAAGGCCAGGGTGGCCCGGATGCGCTCCGCCACCTGACGGGCCTGGCTCTTGTTCGCGCCCACCAACGCGATGCCAAACTCCTCCCCACCCCAGCGTCCGATGGCGTCCCGGCGCTTCACGTGAGCGCGTATGGCCTGCACCGTGGTGGTCAGGGCAGCATCGCCGGCCACGTGGCCGAAACGATCATTGTAATCTTTAAAGCAATCCACGTCGAGCATGATCAAGGAGAGGTCGATGCCCTCATTGCGACAGTAATCAACCAGCGTGTGCAGCGTCTCCACGAAAGTTCCATGGTTCAACACCTGCGTCAGGCTGTCCAGCCGTGCCTGTTTCTGCACTTCCATGTGATGGCGCGCGTTCTCCAACGCCACAGATACTTGCTCCGTGACGATGTTCAGGAGCTGTTCGTCCTCGGCCCCGAACGCGTGCGGCTTGCGCGACTGCACCACGAGCACCCCCAGCACGAGATTGCGTGCCACAATGGGCAGAGCGACTTCGGACTGCACCTCGGCCAACAGCGGATGGGCCTGCCGGAAAGTGCCGTTCTCTTCACCCAGGCCGCGCTGCGGTTTCCCACTGCCAGCGGCGCGGCCCACCGCGGTCTCCGAACTGATGGGTAGACGCAGACCCCGGTTGCGGATCTCCCGTCCCACCTCGCCCGAGCCGGCCGCGTATTGCAGCCCGCCCCCTCCGGGCTGCAAGAGAAAGACGTGGACGAAATCGTATTCCAGCTCGCGGGCAAGCAGGTCGGAGACCTCTTGCAGCATCCAATGCGGCTCCAGGATCCCGCTCACCCGCCGGCTGATCTTGGCAACGGCGGCCAACAGGCCGCGCTGCTGCACTTCGCTCTCGAAAGCGCGGGCGTTTTGAATGGCGGCCGCCGCCACGCTGGCCAGCGTCTCGTGCACGTTCAGTTCGACTTCGGTAGGGCGGTGCGGCACGAGGTAGCCCAGGGTGAGGAGTCCGATCACCTGTCCCGCGACCCGAAGCGGCCAGAGCGCGATGGCGCGCACATCCCGGCGGGCCAGGAAATTACGCAGGCGGGGCATGTCACGATCGATGTCCTCCACCACCAGCGGCTGACCGGATCGGATCAGACGCGCCGCGTCGGGGTCGTCAAGCGGCACACGGATCTCCGGGGTCCCCTCTCCCAATCCGACCTGCGCCCGCAGTTCCAGGTTCCGCCCTTCGCGGTCCATGAGGGAGATGGTGCACGTGGCGCTGTCCACTAATGCCCTGCCACGCGATACGACCTCCGCCAGCACCTCTTCCAGGCTGTGGCGCGTGCTGAGAGTGGCAGCCAGATCCGCAAGAGCAGCCATGCGACGGCCGCGCTCCAGCTCCGCGAAGCGATAACGCGCGCCCTCCATGGCAATGGCGATCAGCGCAGCCCCAGCCTCCGCCAGCGCGATCTCATCAGGGCTGAAGGGGTGTGGCTGACGGGTGTCATCCAGGGTGAGAAAACCGATCAGCTCCTCGCCCCACAGGATGGGCGTGACGAGCATCGAATCGGTACCCAGCTGCGCGAAGAATCCGTCGCGCAGGCCGGAGCCCCCCATTTCAGCCGCGCCCGCGACCATCACCTGCTTGGCCTGCAGGAGATCACGCAAAACCGGTTCCTTGGAATAGACGAGGCGCCTGCCGACCGCAGACGGCGCCTCGTCTCGCTCCGGCCTGACCTCCGAATGGCCAACAAAGCTGCCTCCGTCTCGATCGAGCAGCCACAGCGTCCCCCGGTCACAGTTAAGCGCTTCCACCAGGCCCAGCAGGGCCTGGTCCTGCAGCGTCCCCGGGTCACGCGCGCTCACCATGAGCGCGCCCAGCCTGTGCAAGACCTGCAGGCGACGCAGCAGCAGGGTTCGGCTGCGCATCAAGGCCGCGATTTCATCGTTGGCGTCGCTCCGCAGCTGAGACAGGTCCGCAGATCGCCCTTCCGCCAGGGCCT
Organism: Chloroflexota bacterium; assembly: GCA_024277995.1. GTDB lineage: Bacteria > Chloroflexota > Anaerolineae > Anaerolineales > E44-bin32 > JAJRUD01. Next base: position 3,069 of record JAJRUD010000079.1, on the reverse strand, counting down.
GATCCGCCAGGCTGATGGAAACGAGCGGCGTGAATACGCGCCGCCGGAGCGCCACGATGCCTGGCGTCAAGAAGGCGGCCGCCGACAGGACCATGAAGCCGAAGGCGATCCAGCCCGCCCGTCGCGCCATCCGCAGATAGGGCGCGGTGGGCACCAGCAGGTGGAGCTCGTAAGAGACGGTCGCCCCGCTGATGGGGATCGTCATCCCCAGCAGCCGCTCGCCGCTGCGCAGGTCCATGAATTCGTTCATGGGCCCCATGCGCACGATCCTCTGCTTCAGTTGCACGGCTTCCTGAAAGGTAATGTTGTGGCTTGCGGGCGAGGAGGCAGCGATGATCTGTCCCTGGTCATCGACCAGGTAGAGGTGCATGGGGACCTCTTCCGAGGCCCAGGCCGAATGCCACCGGTCAAGCAGGTCCTGAGCCTCTTGAGCATCAATCCCACCGGCGGCCAGGGAGGCCGCCAACGCCTCGGCTGCCGGGCGCAGGCTGGCTTCCGTCGCGCCGCGTGCGATCTGATAAGCCCCCCAATACCCCGCCAACCAGGCGAAGGTCGCGGCGAGCGAGGTCGCGACCAGTGTATAGAGCAGGGTGCGTTGCCAGAGGCTGGGGGCGATTGGACGGGGCATCATCTTGAGGCTGGCCGGAGCGGCGCGATTATAGCACGCTCAGCCCGCGGCCTTCCACGCGTCGATCACCTTGCGCGTCGCGTGGAAAGCCAAGGGCGGAAGCTCGTCCGGCCCGAAAAAGCCCGCCGCGTCGGCGTCATCTTTCGCGTTCAATTCTCCCCCTTCCACTTCTCCACGATACACGATCACAATACTGGCTCCATGGGCATGTTCTTTTCCAAAGACCACGTCGATCAGATCGGTGACCCTGATGCGCAGCCCGGTCTCCTCCAGACACTCGCGCGCCGCGGCCTGACGCGGATCCTCGCCGGCATCCACGAACCCCGCCGGCAAAGCCCACTTGCCCTGCTCAGGCACGTTCACCCGTCTTACCAGGAGCACGCGCCCATCCTTCACCACCATCACGGCCGCCGCCACTTTGGGGTCATAGAAGTGTACCCGCCCACAGGAAGTGCACACGGGGCGCATATGCCCGTAGGCCATGCGCCGCTCGAGGGGGCTGCCGCAGGCGGAGCAGAAACGGGCCGCTTCTATCCCGGCCAAGTTCTCCTCCGGCGCAGGATCAGCCAGGCTGCGATCAGGCCGAAGGCCAACAGCCCGAGAGCAGCCTCGAGCAGGCGCAGCCCTAGTAGACGCTGCGGCATCGGAGTCGCGGCGGGTGTGGTCTCTGCGCTGATGGCCGTGGTCTGCACGCGCGGCTCCTGCGGCGCGGTGGCAGGGGCCGGAGCCGTCGCCTCGCGCAACACGCCTGCTTCGCCCACCTTGGGGGTACATTCGGGGCAGGGCGTCCCGGCAGGGAGAACCTGATCCGCCGCCTGCTCCAGGGCCCGGGCTTCTGGTGCCAGGGGGGCTTCGGCCCTCTCGGCTGCCCCTCCCAACGGCTCAGCCGTTGGCACGGCTTCGGCCTCCACCCGAGGGGCTTCCGCCGCCGGGGCCTGCGCCGGTGCGGCTTCATTGAAAGCGGCCTCCGGCGCGGCCGTGGCCATGACGCGCATCGCTTCTGGTGCCATTGCGGCGTTCAACTGGCCCAACGCGTCCAGGCCCACCACAAGAACGAAGGCGAAGGTGGCCAGCACGGCGGCCAACCGCAGGGCCGGATACGCAGGGGCCCGTCTGCGCTCACCCACCATCTCGGGCGTCAGCCTGAAATCCCTCGCCGGCCGCACTTCGGGCAGCGAGCGCAGCAGGCTCTTGGTGGCGCGCAGTTCCTGCAGCGCCCGGCCCAGTTCCGGCTCGCGTTCCAGGCGCGCTTCCAGCCTCGCCGCCTCCTTGTCGGATATCTCGCCGTCCAGGTAGGCAGAGAGGCGTTCCAGATCACGCTTGGGAAGTGCACTCAGTCCGCTGCTCATGGAATCGTCTCACTCTCAAGACGAAAGGCAGCAGGGAGAAGTTCCCCATGGCGCTGCAGGCACTCGCGCAGACGCGCCCGCGCCCGCGCCAGACGGCTCTTCACCGTCCCGACGGGCTTGCCTATGGCCTGGGCCACTTCCTTATAATCGTAACCCTGAACGTCGGCCAGAACGGCCACGATGCGAAACTCGGGTGCCAGATGGTTCATACAGTCTTGAATGGCACGTGCCAGCTCCGCCTGTTCGGCGGCGGCCTCGGGATCCTGCGCCGCCTCGGCCATGACCTGCAGGTCCCCCGCGGAGTCCTCGCCTACTTGCACCAATGCATCCAACGAACCCGCCGGGCGGCGCTTGCGCCGCCGTAGCTCATCGTAGCAGGCGTTGGTGACGATGCGCATCAGCCAGGCGCGGAAGGACCCGCCGCGGAAGCTGCGCAGTTTGCGATAGGCCGAGATGAAGGCCTCCTGGGTGGCATCTTCGGCCGCGTCTCGCTCCCCCATGATGCGGTAGGCCACATTGTAGACGCGCGCCTGATGCGCCAACACCAACTGGTTGAAGGCCTCCAGGTCCCCTTTCTTGGCCTGACGAATGAGCGCCGTTTCCTCCATGCCGGGTTCATCATAGCGCGGGGCGGTATGGCACACAAGCCCGGCCTCCCTCAGGCGCGCATCCCTTTCCCGGCAGGGTGAAATCGGGCCGCCCGCAGCCGGGCACCGGATCGCAGAGGCGCCCGGCGAGCTCGCCGGGCGCGGCCATCAGCGCCAGCCAGGGGCATCAGTAATCCGGCAGGTCTTCCTCCGCCGCGCTGCCCTCCCCTGCGCCGGTGATGGGATCGCCGTCCGGCGACACCACAAACCACACTCCGCCGACGCCCTGCCCCTTCACATCACCCGGCCTGCCATCCCTGACGTAATAGTAAAGGGGCTTGCCCATATAGGTCACCTGCGTGGTGCCGTCCGCGCGCATCGTCGTGCCAAGCAGGGAGGCTTCCACCGCCGGGCCTGCCTGAGGTTCGCCTCCCGTCAACAGGGGCGGCCAGATCTGCTCGCACTGCCCGTAGCAGGTGCTCTCGCCGGGCTCATCGGTCGTCAC
>JAJRUD010000078.1 GCA_024277995.1 Chloroflexota bacterium | reverse complement strand
GTGTTGGAACTCATGCGGCGGTCGCGATTCCTGGTTCTCCCCTCGGTATGCTATGAAGGCATGAGCCGCGTGCTGCTCGAGGCTTTCGCCCTGGCTGTGCCGGTGGTCGCCTCGCGGCTCGGCAGCATGGTGGAACTCATCAGGGAGGGGGAGACCGGCCTGTTCTTCACGCCCGGGGACCCGCGAGAACTGGCTGAGCGGGTGACCACGCTCTGGCATGATCGGCCTGCCTCGGATCGCATGGGGTGCGCGGCCCGCGCCGAGTACGAGGCCAGGTACACGGCCGGAAGGAATTATCAGATCATGATGCAGATCTACGCGGAAGCGCTCGAAAGCGCACGAGCGAGGTCACGGTGAGCGTGCCCAGGGTCAACGTGTTGGGCGTGGGCGTGAGCGCCACCAACTTGCAGCAGGTCCTGGAAGTCATCGGCAGAAGGATCTCCGATGGCGATAGGTCATACGTGTGTGTGGCCGCTGCGCACAGCATCATGGATTGTCAGGGGGATGAGCGTGTGCGGCAGGCATTCAACATGAGCGATCTCACAACGCCCGATGGCATGTCCCTGGTGTGGTTCCTGCGCCTCAAGGGGCATCGCCAGGTCAGCCGGGTCTACGGCCCGGAGCTCCTGCTGGCCGCCTGCGAGCGATCCCTGGAGCGCGGATGGTCCCACTACTTCTACGGCGGCGCCCCCGGCGTCCCAGAGGCGCTGGCGACCCGTCTCCAGCGTCGCTTCCCCGGTCTCAAGGTGGCCGGAACGCACTCTCCCCCCTTTCGTCCCTTGACGCCGGAGGAGGACGAGGCCGAGGTCCGGCGGATCAACTGCACGCGGCCGGACATCCTGTGGGTCGGCATCGGTTCTCCCAGGCAAGAACGCTGGATGGCGGATCACCTGGGTCGGGTGCAGGCGCCGGTGATGATCGGCGTGGGGGTGGCCTTCGACTTCCTCTCGGGGCGCAAGCCCCAGGCGCCGCGCTGGATGCGGCGGGCGGGGTTGGAGTGGCTCTTCCGGCTGGCCAGCGAGCCCGGGCGCCTCTGGCCCCGCTACCGACAATACCCTCGCTTCCTGTTCTTTCTGATCTTGCAAGAGCTCGGTCTTCGGGGATAGGCGCAGGCCATAGATCCGGTCTTCCTGCAGGCCGAGGCGAAGATGATGCTGGAAGTCGGTACCAGACGGCATGGTATCCGGGGGGCGTCCAATGCGGGCAGACCGGGTCCTGGCCGAATACGGTGATGCAGAAGTGCTTGCTCATTGCCTGGTCACCTTGTTGGAGAACGGCCGACCGTACGGTGGGAAGGAATATGCAGGGCGAGCATGGGTCCGGCGTGATTTCGATCGCTGAGACCAAGGCAGCGAGCCCGAGGTGACCCAAATACGTGATGAAGTGCTGCCAATGAAGGTTCTACCGAATGGGAGCTGAGTCGGGCAGATCTGTCGGCTACCTCTCCGGCGCGCCGCGCGTCTCAACCCGACCTGAGGCCGTCCTCCCAGGCCCCCGCTCGCACGTACTGGGTGTGATACGCGCCTTCGAAAACCTGGGCTGGGAAGTGAGGCCCTTCATCGTCGGCGACAAGGTCCCCCTGCACTGGGTGGCAGGAGAAAGAAACGAGCGACAGCATTGGCCCGGGCGGCTCGAACGCCTGGCGGCAGACCTGCTGCGATTGCAAATGGGAATTGTCAATGGGTGGCGGGCCAGGCGTGAACTCGGCGAGGTAGACTGGGTCTATGAGCGCTTCGGCGCCTTTCAGGCCCTGGGATGGTGGTTCCAGCGAAGGGGAATCCCCTGGATTCTCGAGACGAACGCCATACTCTCTATCGAAGCCACACAGGACCGCTCCACCGTCGCGCTGGCCCCGCCGGCCAGGGCGACGGAGTTCTGGGCATATCGGCAATGCGACGTGCTGGTATGCGTGAGCGAAGCCCTGGCCCGCCTGGCGATCCAGCGGGCCGGGGTCGACCGGCGAAAAGTGGTCGTGGTGCCCAACGGGGCGGATGCGGCGCAATTTGACCCCCTCAAACACTCCCCGCGGCGGATCTTCGACCGGTGTACCATCGGTTTTGTGGGAAGTCTGCGGCCCTGGCAGAAGCTGGACCTGTTGATAGAGGCGCTTGGCGAGCTGCGGCTGGAAGGGATCGACTTCAACTTTGTGGTGATCGGCGATGGCCCCATGCGGCAGGAATGGGAAAACCTGACCAGTTCACTCGGGCAGAGCGACCACGTGCGCTTTGTGGGCCAGGTCCCGTGGTCGGAGGTGCCGGGCCTCATCGCCGGATTCGACCTGGGGTTTGTTGGTCAGGTCCCGCTAGCGATTGGTGAGATGTACCTCTCGCCGCTCAAGCTCTATGAGTACGCCGCCATGGCCCGCCCGCTAATAGCCTCCGATTTCGAGGACGCGCGCAGCTTGATCCTGGAAGGCCACACGGGCTATTTGTTCGCGCCCGGGGATAGGGAAGACCTGAAAAGGGCGCTGCGCAGGGCCAACAGCCAGCGTGAAGAATGGGATGAGATGGGCGCCCGCGCCAGGAAGTTGGTCGAGGGGCAGCATAGCTGGGAGGTACGCGTGAGGGAGTTGATCCGCCAAGTCGAGCCGATCCTGGAAAAGAAGCATGCAGCGCATCGCCCTTCTCGGCGTGGAGGTTGATCCTCTGCCGCTGAGGGAACTCAGCGCTCTCGTCGCGCAGGCCATCGAGAGGGGTGAGCGCTGGATCGTCGCCAACCACAACCTGCACAGTGTGTACCTGTTCCACCGTGACCCGAAGATGCGGTCACTTTATCGACAAGCACGTCTTATCCACATTGATGGGATGTCCCTGGTCTGGTGGGGGCGAATCCTCGGCTACAGACTGAACCGCTCGCATCGGGTGACCTATGTCAACTGGGTCTATCCATTGATGGCGCAGGCCAGCCAGAGAGGCTGGCGCGTCTTCTATCTGGGAGGGAAGCCCGGTGTTGCCGAGCGGGCAGCGCAGATCTTGCGGGGCAGGCTGCCCGGGCTGCAAATACGCACCCATCATGGTTACTTTTCGAAAGATGAAAACGAGAGGGTCCTGAGCGCCATCAATTCTTATCGGCCCCATATCCTCATGGTAGGGATGGGAATGCCCCGCCAGGAACGCTGGGTGGTGGACAATCTGGAGTACATCCAGGCCAACGCCATCCTTACCGCTGGCGGGTGTTTCGACTACGTCGCCGGGGTTATCCCCACGCCGCCCAGGTGGATGGGAAGACTGAGCCTGGAATGGTTATTCCGCTTGGGCTCGGAACCCAGGCGCCTCTGGCGTCGATACTTGATAGAGCCCTGGTTTCTGGTGTTGCCGGCAGCCCGGGATGTATCCGTGCGGTTGCGAGGAAGATTGGGGCGGAGGTGATGCGCCGGTGGCGCTCTTTGGTTTCTGTGCCGTGAGATATAAAGAGCATGCTGTGGCGGCATCATTCGATTCCAGTCTGATGCCCGCCGTGAGGCCGTTGCCTATGGTCAGCCGGCCCGAAGAAGTGACCATGGTGTGAGACTATTCTTGTTGGGACCCCAGAGGCCGGGGTGGAGAGAGGCCCTCCTGCCCGAGGGCAACATGAGACACTGCTGCGTCACGATTTCTTGACGCCACCCGGGCTCCTCCGGCGCCTGAGCGAGACCCACAGGAACGTGTGGCCAACGGCGTTGCGCCCGACGAAGATGATGGCGCCGGCCCAGGCCGTGCCCAGCATACCGTATTGGGCTGTCAGCAGGACGGCCAGGGCGAGGCCCAGGATGACCGTCAGGGCCTGGGAGAGGATGAAGGTGTTCATGATCCTGGCCGCGGCGATGCCGATGATGTGCGCGCGCGGCAGCGCCTCCCACAGGTTCATGGCCCCCGCCAGGGCGAGCCAGGGGACGAGCACGAGCCCTTCGCTATAGCGGCCGCCGTAGATCATTCCCAGCGCCGGGGGGACGGCCATCGCCGCGGCCAGGGCCAGCAGGAGCGCCGCGCCGCCCAGCCCCAGGTCCATACGGCGGTAGTTCACCCGCTCGCGGCGCGCCAGTTCTGTCGTCAGGGTCAGGGCCGTGACGTTGCGCAGAAGCTGGAAGGGGCGGAAGAGCGTTGCCAGGGCCGAGAAGGTGGCCACCTGGGCGGGCGGGGCCAGCGCGCCCAGCACCGCCACCAGGCCCCTGTCCGGCAGGATGGTCGAGAACTGGGAGACCACGAAGGCCAGGCCTTGCAGGCGCTGCCTGCGGGTGAGGCGCAGCGAGCCGCGCGGCAGGCGGCGCGCCAGCACCGCCAGCGCCGCGGCGAGCGCCAGCGCCGTGCCCAGGAAATGCAGCAGGAGAGCCACGTTCAGCCGCGCCAGTGAGGGGAAGAGCAGGCTCAACGCGGCGGGCAGGATCAGCAGGCCGTTGGGCATGCGCACCAGCGCGCTGGCCCGCAGGTAATGCCGGGCGGAGTTCAAGGTGCTGGCAGAGAGGGTCAGGAGGACCCAGGGCAGCGAGATGCCCACGAGGTAGGCCGTGGCCGGGAGGTCGAAGCGGTAGAAGGCGGCGAAGGCCGCGGCGGCGAGCAGCAGCACGGGGGCGCTGAGCAGCGCGCTGCCCAGCAGGTCGGCGGCCCAATCATAAGAACCGACGGGCTTCCGGCTGTACAGGCGTACGAGCAGTGTGGGCTGCCCCAGGTTGCCGAAGGCGCTCATGATCTGGACGACCGCGATCAGCAGGGCGAAGCGGCCCGCTTCCTCGACAGGCAGCGTGCGCAGCAGGATCACCTGCCCGATCAGCCCCAGCAGGGCGATGGCCGAGGAGGCTCCCGCCGGCTCGCCGAGCAGCCGCGCCCAACGCCAGAGGCCTGTACTCTGCAGGGCGCGCAGGCTGGGGCGTCTCTCTCTGCCCGGACCTGTAGGGGGCGTGATCTCATCTTCCAACATGGCGCCAAGTATACCTGAGTACGCCCATATGAGCCCCTCTGGTCGTGAGTATCACGGGTATCAGGTGGCGAGGCTCGCGATCTGGCAGGGGCTTGATGGACATGCCCGCCTGGGGGTCCGGTCGTCCCGCGGGCGCCCTGCGCGCCGCCCGGCAAGACGAACTCCCCTGCATCGTGAATCGTGACGGGCGAGAGGGGTGCTCCAGCCGGGAAACTCGTGCACCTTATTACAATGTGCCCCCAGGATCGCTAAGGGTTGGTGGTAGGGGGAATAGCTATTACAATTGGATTCGCCTGATGGCCACAGATGACACCCCGTAGACGTAGATCGAACTGCGATGCCCGCGGTACTCCGGTCGGAGCTTCTCTAAGGGGGAAATCGTGAACCGCCGTATCCATCCGCTCTCGTTTTTCCTTTTCATCAGCGACATGTTCCTCGTTGCGTTGGGGTTGTTCGCCGCCTCTCGCCTGCGGCTGATCATCCCGCTGGGGAAGGAGATCTCGCCCGAGTTGGTCCGGGTTCCGCCTGCCGTTTACCTGATCGCCCTGGTTTGTTGGGGCGTGTCGCTGGTGGCCAATCAAGTATACGACCCCGAGCGGGTGCTGCGCTGGTACAACGAGGCCACGCGCGTGGTATGGGCCTCGGCCCTGGCGACGATCATTTTCGCCGGCGCGCTGTATATGTCCTTCCGCCAGCTCTCCCGCCTGCAGTTCGTATATTTCATGCTGGTCATCACCTTCTTGCTGCTGGCTTCAAGGGCGACGTTGCGTGTGTACTACCGTGCCCTGGGGCGGACCCGCCCGGGAGGGCGCAGCAAGGTGCTCATCGTCGGCGCCGGGGACCTGGGGGTGAAGGTGGCGCACGTGCTGCTGGACCACAGCCGCTGGGGTTTTGACATCATCGGCTTCCTGGACGACGACCCCGCCAAGCGGGGGAAACGCTTCGAGGGTTTTCCGGTGCTGGGGGCGCTCGAGGAACTGCGCCAGGTCGTCGACGAGCGGCGCATCGAGGAGGTGTGGATCGCGCTGCCGGTGTGGGCCTACGATCGCCTCAATCAGGTGGTCGCCGCCCTGGAGCGGCTGCCGGTGCGCATCAAGGTGGTCCCCGACTACTTCTCCCTGGCCCTGGTCCAGGCCCGGGCCGAGGTACTGGGGGGCATCCCCGTCATCGGGCTGCGCGAGCCGGTCATCGAGGGCTGGCCGCGGCTGGTCAAGCGCCTCTTCGACCTGGCGGTGAGCGCCGCGCTGCTGGTGCTGCTCGCGCCGGCGATGCTGCTCCTCGCGCTCCTCATCCGTCTCGATTCGCCCGGGCCGGTGATCTTCCGGCAGAAGCGGGTGGGGGAGAACGGCCGCATCTTCGACATGCTCAAGTTCCGCACCATGGTGCCCGAGGCCGAAAAGCTGCAGGCGGAGGTCCTGGTGCGCACTGAGGATGGTGAGATCATCCACAAGTGCAAGGACGACCCGCGTGTGACGCGTGTCGGGCGCTTCTTGCGCCGCTACAGCCTGGACGAGCTGCCGCAGCTATTCAACGTGCTCATAGGGGACATGAGCATGGTCGGACCGCGGCCGGAGCTGCCCTGGCTGGTGGAGCGCTACAAGCCCTGGCAGCGCAAGCGCTTCGCTGTGCCGCAGGGCATCACCGGCTGGTGGCAGATCAACGGCCGCAGCGATAAGCCCATGCACCTGAACACCCAGGACGACCTCTACTACGTCTACAATTACTCCCTCTGGCTGGATATCCAGATCCTGCTGCGCACCCCGCTGGCCGTGATCCGCGGCAAGGGTGCCTTCTAGCTCTCTTCCCTCCAGCAGCCCCTTTCAGCGGTATGGTCTCCAGAAGCGCGCCGGGGCTTTGCACCTCGCCCGGCAGGCAGCCCCTTTCTCCCCTCCTGCTCCCGTCTGGAGGGGCCTTCTCGACCTTCACCACAGGTCTGCCGGAATAGAGTATCATGCAACGTGTCTCTTGCTAGAAGGAAACGCAGCTCATGGCCATCTCGACTCCACACAAGCCCCTCGTATCCGTGATCACCCCTTCCTACAATCAGGCACCCTTTCTCGAGGACACCCTGCGTTCTGTGTTGGGCCAGGATTATCCCCGCGTGGAGTACATCGTCATCGACGGTGGCTCGACCGACGGCAGCACGGCCATCCTCGAGCGCTACGCGGATCGGCTGGCCTACTGGGTCTCCGAGAAGGACGCGGGCCAGGTAGACGCCATCAACAAGGGGCTGCGGCGTGCGAAGGGCGAGATCGTAGCCTGGCTGAACTCCGACGATTGCTACATGGAGGGCGCGATCCGGCAGGCCGTGGAGGCCTTGCAGGCTCATCCGCAGGCCGGCATGGTCTACGCTGACGGACTGATGGTGGACGCAGAGGGGCGCCTGCTCGACGTGCACCATTACCGGCGCTATGAGCTGCTGGACCTGCTTTGCTTCGACGTGCTGCTC
>JAJRUD010000077.1 GCA_024277995.1 Chloroflexota bacterium | reverse complement strand
TGGGCACGAAGTTGTTGAAGAGCGGCCAGATGATGCTGATGCCGAAGAAGCCGAAACCCAGCACGAAGGTCTTGCCATAGGGGAAGCGCTGCTTCATAGGACTGCTCCTGGGAGGTCGGAATGCGGGCATTGTATGCGCGGCGCGGCTGGCTGGCAACAGAGGCCTGCGCGCGCCGATCTCCGGCGAATGTGCTATCCTTACGGGGATTCTGGATTGTGGTAGGCCCAGGAGGCCGGGAGGTCTGTTTGCAGAACCGAGTGTTGCTGGAAGTGCAGGACCTGCGCACCCACTTCTTCACTGAAGAAGGGGTGGTCAGGGCAGTGGATGGCGTCAGCTACTATGTGCGGAAGGGTGAGATCTTTGGCTTGGTGGGTGAATCGGGCTGCGGCAAGAGCGTAAGCGCTCTTTCAGTGATGCGCCTGATCGACCAGCCAGGGCGCATCATTGGCGGACAGGTGATCTTTGATGGCATACCTCTGCTGGATCTGAGCGAGGCGGAAATGCGCGCGCTGCGCGGACGACGCATCTCCATGATCTTCCAGCAGCCCCAGTCCAGCCTAAATCCGGTTCACAGTGTGGGGCACCAGGTGGCCGAGGTCTTCCGTGTCCATCGCGGCCTGAATAAGCAGGAGGCCTGGGAGCAGGCGGTGGACCTGTTGCACCAGGTAGGAATTCCGGATCCTGAGCGCAAGGCCCACGCCTATCCTCATGAGATCTCTGGCGGGCAGGCCCAGCGCGTGATGATCGCCATGGCGCTGGCACTTAACCCCGAGCTGCTCATCGCCGATGAACCCACCACCGCGCTTGATGTGACAATCCAGGCCCAAATCCTTGATCTGATGCGCAAGTTGGTGAGCGAGCGCGACACAGCGGTGGTGTTGATCACGCATGACCTGGGAGTTGTGGCCGAGATGTGCGATCGGGTGGCGGTAATGTATGCGGGAAAGATAGTGGAACAGGCCGACGTAGGCGCTCTCTTCGACAACCCCCAGCACCCCTACACCCGGGGCTTGATCCACTCCATGCCTGTGCTCGGACAGGTGAAGGAGTGGCTGGATGCTATCCCCGGTACAGTACCCAACCTCATCGACTTGCCCCCAGGATGTCGTTTCGCGCCGCGCTGCCGGGAGCGCGGCGAACAGCGCTTGAGCATCTGCACCGAACGCGAGCCGGATCTGCTCCCCCTGGGACCCGCGCACAGCGCCCGTTGCTGGCTCTACGAACACCGCGATGCGATGGAGACAGCGAGCATTCCCGCCCAAGGCGACAGGGCCGGGGGCATGGAGACGAGCCATGGCTGAAGTGCTCGCGCGAACGACCCCTTCTCCCAACGGCGTCCTGCTTGAAGTGCGCAGCCTGAAGAAGTACTTCCCTGTCCGCCGCGGCGTGCTTCGTCGCATCCGCGGCTGGGTGAAAGCCGTCGATAATGTCAGCTTCACCGTGCGCCCAGGAGAGACGCTGGGACTGGTGGGCGAATCCGGCTGTGGCAAGACCACCGTTGGCCGCACCATCCTGCGCCTTATTGAGCCCACCGAGGGCTACGTCTTCTTCGAAGGGAAGAATGTGGCCGAGCTGAAGGGTGCTGAGTTGAAGGCGATGCGCCGTTATATGCAAATCATCTTCCAGGATCCTTTCTCGTCTCTGGACCCACGCAAACCGGTGGGCGATTCCATCGCAGCAGGGTTGCGCATCCATGGCATTGGCACACCCGATGAGCAATGGGCACGTGTGGTAGAGATGCTACATAAGGTAGGGCTGAGCGAGGCTCATGCCCGGCGCTTTCCCCACGAGTTCTCCGGCGGGCAGCGCCAGCGCATTGGTATCGCCCGTGCCCTGGCGCTGCGCCCCAAGTTCGTGGTTTGCGACGAGCCCGTCTCTGCACTGGATGTATCCATCCAGTCTCAGGTGCTCAACCTGCTACGCGACCTGCAAGAGGAGTTCGAACTCTCCTACCTCTTCATCGCGCACAACATGAGCGTTGTGGAACACATCTCCGACCGGGTGGCGGTAATGTACCTGGGGAAGATCGCGGAACTCGCGCCGCGCGAAGCACTCTATCGCAATCCGCTGCACCCTTACACCCAGGCACTCATGTCAGCCATTCCTATCCCCAACCCGCACATAAAGAGAAAGCGCATCATTCTGAAGGGCGATGTGCCCAGCCCGCTCAACCCGCCCTCCGGATGCCGCTTCCATCCGCGCTGCCCCATTGCTATTGACCTCTGCACGGAGGGGGAGCCGACCCTGAAAGAGGCCTCCCCCGACCATTGGGTGGCTTGCTGGGCAGTGGATTGATCACGCTGGAGTACATCCAGGAAACTGCTCCTTGACGTGACACGCTGTTGGGATAAGATAAGTTTCGAGCCTGATGGGGGATATGCCCTTGCGGGCACAAGGGGAGGAGCAATCGGCATCCAAAGCCTTCCAGGACGTGACCAACCGGACCTGGACCAACCAACGACTTTCTTGTAGGAGGAGAAGAATATGAGTCGCAAAGCGATCATGAGTGCCCTTGGCTTGCTGATCGTGGCGAGCATGGTGTTGGCGGCCTGCGGCGGGGGTGCACCCCCCACTGAAGCGCCCCCACCTGCTGAGACGGAGGCCACCGCCCCCGCTCAAACGGAAGCCCCTGTGGCCTTCGAGCCCAAGGTGCTGGACGCGGGAGGCTGCGATTACGGCGGCTTCTTCAAAGAGATCGCCGCCTTGGATGAGCGCACGGTGCAGTTCACATTGTGCAAGTCCGATGCGGCCTTCCTCTCCAAGCTGGCTTTCAGCGTATTCTCCATCTACCCCAGCGAATGGCTGGAGGCCAACGCAGGGTCCACTGAGGCCCTTGAGCACCCCATCGGCACCGGCCCATACATGGTGGATGAATGGGTGCGCGGCGAGAGCTTAGTCTTCAAGCGCTATGATGACTACTGGGGGCAGAAGGCGGTCACCGACACTCTGGTCTTTCGCTGGAGCACCGAGGGCGCCGCGCGCCTGACCGAGCTACGCGCCGGGACCGTCGACGGCATCGACAATCCCAGCCCCGACGATTTCGACGTCGTGCGCAACGACCCTGACCTTCAACTGCTCATCCGCCCTGCGCTCAACATCCTGTACATCGCCATGACCAACACCTTCGAGCCCTTCGGTGATGTGCGCGTGCGCAAGGCCATCGCGCTTGGCATCGACCGCAAGCGCATCGTGGACAACTTCTACCCGCCGGGATCCGAGGTTGCTTCCCACTTCACCCCATGCCAGATCCCCAACGGCTGTGTGGGCGATCCCTGGTATGACTTCGATCCGCAGGCTGCCCGAGAGCTGCTGGCCGATGCCGGCTTCCCCGATGGCTTCGAGACCACCATCTACTACCGAGACGTCTTCCGCAGCTATCTGCCAGAACCCGGCCGTGTGGCCGAGGAGCTGCAGGCTCAGCTGCGCGAGAACCTGAACATCAAGGCCAACATCGTCGTCATGGAATCCGGCGAGTTCATCGCCGAGTCCACTGCCGGCAACCTGGACGGCATCTACCTGCTCGGCTGGGGAGCGGATTACCCGCACGTGACCAACTTCCTCGACTTCCACTTCGGGAAGGCCAACCCGCAGTTCGGCGACCCCTTCCCTGAGATCTATGAGCCCCTGCAAGCCGCGGCTCAGATCGCCGATCCGGATGAAGCCGCGCCTCTCTACGAACAGGCAAACAACGCCATCCGCGAGTTGGTGCCCATGGTGCCTGTGGTTCACGGCGCCTCCGCCGTGGCCTATCGCGCCGACGTTACTGGCGCCCAGGCCAGCCCGCTGGGGAACGAGTACTTCGCCGTGATGGACCCCGGCGGCCGGAGCACTTTCGTCTGGATGCAGAACGCCGAACCCATCAGCCTGTTCTGCGCTGATGAGACCGACGGAGAATCGCTGCGCGCCTGCGAGCAGGTCACCGAAGCGCTCTACGCCTATGAGGTCGGCGGGACCGCTGTGCAGCCGGCGCTGGCTGAGGTATGCGAGCCGAATGAAGACCTGTCGGTGTGGACCTGCACCCTGCGTGAGGGCGTGAAGTTCCACGACGGCTCCACCTTGGATGCCAACGACGTGGTGACCACCTTCACGATGGGACTGGACGCCGCCTCGCCGCTGCATATCGGCAACACCGGCGCCTTCGAGTACTACTCCTACCTGTGGGGCCTGATCAACGCCGAGTAGCATATCGGCCACAGCCAGCAGCGTAGGACGCATGACAGCGCGGGGTGGTCTCCCAAGGATGCCGAACCACCCCGCGCTGCCCCTCACTCAGCGAATTCAGGTAGAATAGGGCCCATGATCCAATACACCGTGCGTCGCCTGCTCTCATCGGTGCCCGTGCTCCTGGGCATCCTGGTGGTTACTTTCACCCTGGCGCGGCTGATCCCTGGCGATCCCTGCAAAGCTATGCTGGGCGAGAAGGCCACCCCCGAGGTCTGCGAACGCTTTGAGCGCAAGTTCGGGCTCGACAAACCCATCCCGGTGCAGTTCGGCATCTTTACAGCCAACGTGCTGCGGGGGGACCTGGGCAACTCCATTCGCTTCAGCAAGCCGGTCACCATCATCCTGGTGGAGCGGCTGCCGACCACCATCGAACTCAGCATGGCCGCCCTGGCTATCGCCATCATGGTCGGCATCCCCGCCGGCATCATCTCGGCGATGCGCCATAACTCGCCCGTGGACGTAGCCACCATGGTGGGTGCCAACCTGGGCGTCTCCATGCCCGTCTTCTGGCTGGGCCTGATGCTGGCCTACCTTTTTGCCCTGGTGCTGCGTGATACACCCTTCTGGCTGCCCCCCTCGGGCAGACTCACTGCAGGGCTTTCGGCCACGCCTTTCTATGAGGTCTACAACATCGCCCTGGCGCCGGAATCCACTGCTTTCCACGTGGCTGAGTTCTTCGCCAACTTGTACATCTTGAATTCCATCATCACGAAGAACTGGGTGGTGCTGGTTGACGCCATTAAGCACCTTATCCTGCCGGCCGTCGCGCTTAGCACCATCCCCATGGCCATCATCGCCCGCATGACCCGCTCCAGCCTGCTGGAGGTGCTGGGCCTGGACTACATCCGCGCCGCCCGGGCCAAAGGCGTCCCTCGCCTGCAACTGATCGTCAACCACGCGCTGCGCAACGCCCTCCTGCCTGTAGTCACCATCATCGGGCTCTCTCTGGGCGGACTGCTGGGGGGGGCCGTGCTCACTGAGACCATCTTCGGCCTCTCGGGCGTGGGGCGCATCCTCTTCGAAGCCATCACCGCCCGCGACTACCCCATCATCCAGGCTTTCACTTTAGTCATCGCTGTGGGCTACGTGCTCATCAATCTGTTCGTCGACCTCTCGTATAGCTACTTGGACCCGCGCGTGCGCTTGGACTGAGGCAGCATCTTGACCACCGCAGACACTTTCCAGCCTGTCCTAGAATCCCTGGATGCCGAAGCAATCACCACCCCCTCAGAGAGTCTGTGGAGGGCCACTCTGCGGCGCCTGCTACGCCGCAGTTCGGCGGTTGTGGGCCTGATCATCCTCGGCACCCTGCTCCTGATGGCCATCTTTGCCCCCCTCATCGCCCCCTACGACCCCGAACAGGTGCTCATCGGCATCGAAGATGTGCGCAGACGCGAGAAGCCCTGCATTCATCTTTTGGGCTGCCCCGAAGACCGGCCGCAACATATCATGGGGCTGGATGGTAACGTGCGCGACCTCTTCAGCCGTGTAATCTATGGCTCGCGCTTCTCACTCTTCATCGGCTTCGCCACCGTCGGCTTCGCCATCGTGGTGGGCACCTTCCTTGGCGCGACGGCGGGCTTCTTCGGCGGCTGGATCGACAATGTGATCATGCGCATCATGGATGTGCTACTGGCCTTCCCCGCGCTGCTCTTGGCCATCGCCATTGTCGCCGTGCTTGGCCCGGGGCTGATCAACGCCTTGTTGGCCATCGGCATCGTTTCCATCCCCTCCTACGCCCGGGTGATGCGCGCCAGCGTGCTTACCGTAAAGGAACAGGACTTCATCGCCGCCGAGCGGGCCCTGGGAGCGAGCACATTGCGTATTCTGATCAGCAACGTGATGCCTAACGCGCTCACCCCGCTAGTGGTCCAGGGCACACTGGGGTTCGCCACGGCCATCCTGGACGCGGCGGCGCTCTCATTCCTGGGCCTGGGCGCCCAGCCGCCCACACCCGAATGGGGCTCGATGCTGGGTACCGAGCGCAACCAGATCTTCACCTCGCCGCATCTGGTGTTCTTCCCCGGATTGATGATCACGCTGACCGTGCTGGGTTTTAACCTCCTGGGCGATGGCCTGCGCGATGCGCTCGACCCACGCCTGGCCCGGCGCAGCGGATGAGAAACAGACGCCCACCACCAACCCAGATGACCTTAGGATAACGAAAAGCCCCCGGCGCACGCGAGGCGCCGGGGGCCTTTCCACCTCGCGCCAACGCTAGGCAGCGCGGGCGGCTCCCTCGAGAAAGATCGTCTGAATGGGGTACGGGATCTCGATGCCGGCGCGCTCGAAGGCCCCCTTGATGGCCC
>JAJRUD010000076.1 GCA_024277995.1 Chloroflexota bacterium | reverse complement strand
GTCACCTCGCGTACCAGTTCTGGCACTGGCTAGAAGAACAGGATGTTCTCGGCGAAGGTTTCAAGCTGCATCTGCAGCTGGTCGAAACTGGTCATGCTCTCTTCGAACTCGGTGATGAAGTAGGCGATGTTGTGCTCCTCGAGCGCTTTGGCGTAGGCCACCTGTTCGTCCAGGCCCGGCTCGCACATCTTGGCCGCGGCGATGATGGCCGCCTCGGCCTTCGCCTCACGGATGCGTTGCAGCAGCATCTCCTCCTTGGGCTTGCGCAGATCGTGCTGCACCGGACTGTAGGATGATTTCTCCAGGTAAGCCTCTGCCAGGTTCATCATAGGGTCGCCCTGGTCGGCCACGTCCTCCAGGATCCAGCGCATTCCGATGAGCAGATCGTCGTCCACCACGAAGCACAACTGGGAGATGATGTGCAGCATGTCGAGCGGTGGTTGCTCGCAGAAGCCGCCCTCGAAGACGATGCGGATCTTGTCCCGTGGTCGGGCCTGACGTTGCTCGATCTGGGCCAGGGCGGTGCGTAGCAGGTCATTGTGCTCCTCGCGCCGCAGCATGCCCCCCAGCGCCACCAGCAGGTAGGCCTCTTCGATGGAGAGCAACCAGGGGCGCGTGCGCTTGATGGCGTACAGTTCACGCATCAGGCGCCGGTTCTGGTTGTAGATTTCGATCGATCGTCGCAGGTCTTCGTCCGTGATCGAGCGCCCGGCGACCTGCTCGATGTCTCCCTTCAGGCGGTCGTACTCATCGCGCAGGTATTGGGCCGCGTAACCGGAGTTGGCGTTCTGCGGCAGGTACAGGATCTGGCATGGGTAGGTGAAGTTGCGGCCCCAGATGGCTCCCAGGCCGCGCGCCGCGTCGCAGATGGGGTGGGTGACGAACATGTCCAGCTCGACGCGGCCGGTGAGCGCCAGCTCGAGCGAGGTCTTGATGATCGAACACAGATAGGATCCGAAGCGGGAAGTGGCCCGCGAGGCCTCTATCGGGGCGCCGCGCACCTTGAGGGGCAACAGGCCTGCAGCGTGGGCGATCTCCTCGGGGAAGTAGACCTGAAAGTGCCCCAGGACTTTGCCGCCCGCCTCGCGCCAGCGCCGCACGGTGGGAAAGCTGTCGTCTTCGAGCAGCTCGCGCGCCGCGGCGAAGATCTCCTCCAGCGGCCTGTCCTCCCAGGCGTCAAGCAGATGAACAGGGGTGTCATGCATGTGCCAACCTCGTTGTCCGGTGGTCCCTCGATGACCGTCGGCGGGTCTCAGGGAGAGCCATTCACGCGGCCATGACCGTAACCGCTTCGCGCGCTGGATCGGCGTGGGCGCGGATGCCCAGCGTCTCGCAGATGTATGTTTCAGCGGGAGCCTTGAGCAGGGCGCGGTAGTCTGCCAGCAGCGCGGCCGCGTCGCGGCCGCGCCAGTCGTCGGGGAGCAGTTCCGGCGGCAGATTCGGGTCCTGGCGCGGGAAGGAGGCGAACTCGTAAGTGAGCCAGAAGCGCTGCACAAAGCATTCCTCCGGGGGCAGGCTGCGCCCTCGCTTGTGCCGCGTCCGCAGCCGCAGGTAGGCCGGCCGGTGGCGCTGGATGAACTCCGTGTAGCGCCGGTTGAGATCGGGCAGGTCCCAGCAACGTGCCACGATATGTCGGTCGCTGACGGCCTCCAGACGGGCCTGGCTGAACCTGTGCAGGTACTCGGCGACATCCAGCTCCCGGATGAGGGCCTCGACCTCCTGCTCGCGCGCATGGGCGGCCACCATGGTGCCGGGCTGGAGCATGCCGTAGCCGAGCCACGAAAGGCGGGTCCGCAGTTCGTGGCGCACAGCGCGCATGTGCTGGGGCAGGGAGTAGATCACCAGGTGCCAGCGGCCGTCCCAATGGCTGGGAGGGGGACCGAACAGGCGGCGCGTCCCCTCGTCCAGCAGGGTCTTCCCCTTGTCGGTCAGTTGATATAGGCTGCGGCGACCTTCCCTCCGGGCCTTCAGCCAGCCCTTGTTCTTCATGCGCGAGAGCGTCGAACGCGCCGCGCGTTCGCTCACTCCCAGGACTTTCAATACCTCGAGCAGTCCGCTGGTCCACACAGCAATTCCGCGCGGATTCACGTAGTCTCCGAAAAGGTTGAAGATGAGGAATTGCGTCCGTATGGCCGGCCGCTTAATATGTCTCATTGTGCGGTCTGTAGTCAATAAAGTGCGACATATCTAGCGTAGCATAGAACACGCCGATGTCAACATTGTGTCCCCTTTCACACATCGCATCCGGCTACGACGCCTGGATCTGGCGCACCACCATGTCCCCCATCTGGCTGGTGGAGATGCCGCTGCCGGTGTCGACGGCGGGGATGGCGCCGCTTCCCAGCAGGTGGCTGACGGCGGCCTCGATGCGGGCGGCGGCTGACTGTTCGCCGAGGAACTCGAGCATCATCGACACGGCCAGGATGGCCCCCAGGGGGCAGGCGGTGTTCTTGCCGGCGTGCTTGGGCGCCGAGCCGTGGATGGGTTCGAACATGGAGGTCTGGCCGGGGTGGATGTTCCCCGAAGCGGCGATGCCCATCCCACCCTGGATCATGGCTCCCAGGTCAGTGACGATGTCGCCGAAGAGATTGGTGGTGACCACCACATCGAACCAGTCCGGGTTCTTGATCATCCACATGCAGCAGGCATCGACGTACGCGTGGTCGGTCTCCACCTCGGGGAAATCCTGGGCGACGTGGGCGAAGGCGCGCGTCCAGATGTCATGCGGGCGGATGGCGTTGGCCTTGTCCACCAGTGTGACGCGCGGCGGCGGGGCTCCTTCTCCGCGCGCCAGACCCCGCTGGCGGGCCAGTTCGAACGCGTAGCGCACCGCCCGTTCACAGCCCTTCCAGGTATAGACGCCGGTGACGGTGGCCACCTCGTCCGGCGTGCCCCGCTTCAGGTGGCCGCCGATCTGGGCGTAGAAGCCTTCGGTATTCTCGCGCACGATCACCATGTCCACGTCTTCGGGTTTCTTGTCCTTCAGCGGGCAGAGGTGTTCTGCGTAGAGCTTGATCGGCCGCAGGTTGATGTACAGGTCGAGCCCGAAGCGCAAACCCAGGATCACCGAGCGCTCCACCAGGCCGGGCTCCACGTCGGGGTGGCCGATGGCTCCCAGCAGGATGGCGTCCAGCGTGCGCCATTCGTCGATGACCCGCTCCGGCACCAGTTCCTTGGTCTTCAGGTAGTATTCGCCGCTGTAGGGATACTCCACCAGATCGACCTGGAAACCCTCCAGTGCTGAGACTGTATCGAGCACCTTGAGCCCCTCGCGTGTGACTTCGGGGCCGATGCCGTCGCCGGCGATGACGCCGATGGTATAGCGCTTCATGATGCCTCCCCTGGCTTGAGTTGTCGTGAGATGATGAGCCGTTGAATCTGGGCTGTGCCTTCGTAGATCTGCATGATCTTCGCGTCGCGCATCCACTTCTCGACCGGGTACTCACGCATGTAGCCATAGCCGCCCAGGATCTGCACCGCGTCGGTGGTCACCTGCATGGCCACGTCGGCCGCGTAAGCTTTGGCCATGCTGGCCTCTTTGCTGCAGGGCAGCTCCTGGTCGGAGAGCCAGGCGGCGCGCCAAGTGAGCAGCCGCGCCGCGTCGATCTGGGTGGCCATCTCGGCCAGCATGAAGGCGATGGCCTGGAAGCGGGCGATGGGCTTGCCGAATTGTATGCGCTCATGGGCGTAGCTCAGTGCGTACTCGTAGGCGGCGCGTGCGATGCCCACCGCGCCGGCGGCGATGTGCGTGCGCGTGATGTCGAAGGTGCGCATGGCGATGCTGAAGCCCTCGCCCTCCTCGCCCAGGCGGTTCTCGGCCGGTACCTCCACGTCCTGCAGCATCAGGCTGGCGGTGTGTGAGGCGCGGATGCCCAGTTTCTTCTCCTTTTTCCCGGCCTGGACGCCCGGCCAGTCCTTCTCGACGATGAAAGCGGTGATGCCCTCCGCGCCGCGGGCGATGTCCACCGTGGCGAAGACCACGTAGATGTCGGCGATGCCGGCATTGGTGATGAAGGTCTTGTAGCCGTTGAGGATGTATTTGCTCCCCTGGCGGTGCGCCTGTGTGATGATGCCCGCCGCGTCGGAGCCGGCCGAGGGCTCGGTGAGGGCGAAGGCTCCCAGGGTGACCTTGGCGGGGTCGCACAGCCGCGTCAGGTATTTCTCCTTCTGCGCCTCGCTGCCCGCCAGCAGGATGGGGGTGCTGCTCAGGCCGACGCCGCCGATGATGGTGGCGATGCCGGCGCAGCCCCAGAATAGCTCCTCGTCGATCAGCGCCCGCGTCAGGCGGCTCTCCACGCCGCCGCCACCGTAGGCTTCGGGGATGTGATAGGTGAGCAGGCCCATCTGGTGGGCCTGCTGCAGGATCTCCCAGGGCACCTCTTCCTGCTCATCGGCCTCGGCCGCCGCGGGCCGGATGGTCTCCCGGGCGAAGCGGCGCGCCAGATCGCGCAGCTCGCGTTGTTCGTCGGTCAGGTCGAAGGCGATCATGATTCTCTCCCTGCGAGGCGTTCCTCGACATAAGACAGCAGCCCGCCCCGCTCGATGATGCGCTGCAGGAAATCGGGGTAGGGTGGGGCCTGGAAGGTGGTGCCGCGCGTCAGGTTGCGAATGGTGCCCGTGGCCGGCTCCACTTCCACCTCGTCGCCCTGCTGGATGCCGTCCACCGCCTCCGGGCATTCGAGGATGGGCAGCCCGATGTTGATGGAGTTGCGGAAGAAGATGCGGGCGAAGGACTTGGCGATTACGGCCGACACGCCGGCGGCCTTGATGCTGATGGGGGCCACTTCGCGCGAGGAGCCGCAGCCGAAGTTGGCCTCGGCCACGATCAGGTCGCCGCGCCGCATCTTGTGCACGAATTCGGGGTCGGCGTCCTCCATGCAATGCTTGGCCAGCTCGCGCGGGTCGGAGGTGTTGCAGTGGCGGGCGGGGATGATGGCGTCGGTGTCGATGTTGCGGCCGAACTTCCAGGCGCGGCCACGGATGCGCACCCGCTTCTGCAGGTAATCTTTGCGGACCGGGCCGCCGCCCTCGCGCGGCAGGGCCTCGAAGAAGAGCACACGGTCGGGCACGGCGTAATCGGCCAGGTGCTCGGCGGCGTAGGCCAGCAGCTCTTCGGCCTCGAAATCAGCCCCCGGCGCGCGCACCACGCAGGCGCAGGCGATCTCGCCGTAGATCGAGTCGGGCACGCCGACCACCGCGGCCGCCTTCACGCCCGGGAAGGATCGCAGCACCATCTCCACCGTGCCGGGGTGGATCTTGAATCCGCCGCGGTTGACCACCTCATCCTTGCGGCCCAGGATGCGCAGCGGGCCGTCCGGGTCGATGACGGCCAGGTCGCCGGTGTGCAGCCAGCCCTCGTTGTCCAGCACCTGGGCGGTGGCCTCTGGGTCCCGCCAGTACTCGATCATGACGTTGTAACCGCGCACGCAGAGCTCCCCCTCCTCGCCGGGGGGCAGGGCCTGGCCCTGGGCGTCGATCACCTTCAGTTCGATGCCCTCCATGGGGCGCCCCACCGTCTCCGTGGCCGTGACGGGGCCATCGTCGAAGCGGGTCATGGTGACCGAAGGGGAGGCCTCGGTGAGGCCGTAGGCCACCACCAGGTCGGGGATCATGTGCTCGCGCACGCGGCGCACCAGTTCAGGCGGGCAGGGGGCGCCGGCCATGACGCCCGTGCGCAGGCTGCGGTAGCGCTGGGGGTCGAAGTCCGGGTGGTTCAATTCCATGGCGAACATGGTCGGCACGCCGTGGTGGACGGTCACGGCGGCCGATTCGACGAGGGCCAGGGCCTCCCCCGGGCGGTAGCGCCGCAGCGGGGCCAGTTGCGCGCCGGCCACGGCGCAGGCCAGGATGGTCGGCGTCAGCCCGAAGGCGTTGGAGAAGGGCACCGCCCCCAGGAACACGTCCTGCGGTGTGCAGGCGAGAATGGCGGCCACGCCCGCCGCGTTGCGCACCATGCCGCTGTGCGTCAGCACCGCCCCGCGCGGTCGGCCCGAGCTGCCCAGCGTGTGCACGATGGCCGCCGGGCCCTCGGGTTTGCTCGTGCGCGGCGGGGCCGGAACCGAGGAGGCCGCCAGCTCCTCCCAGGGCAGGACCCCCTCGGCCTGCGCCTGCAGGCCGATCACGTGCTCCAGCCCGGGGACATCCTCGCGCAGCTCGATCGCCATCGCCAGGTGGTCTTTGCCCTTGAAGCTCTCGGGGTCGGAGAAGGCGATCAGGGCGCGCGGTTCGGTGCGCGTCAGGCGTGAGCGGACCTCCTCCCGGCTGCGGCGGATGTTGATGGGCACCAGGATCAGGCCGCCGCGGGCGGCGGCGAAGAGGGTGATCACGTAGGCCGGATCGTTGGGCAGGATGACCGCCAGTCGGTCGCCGGCCTTCAAGCCCAGCTCGTGCAGGCCGCCGGCCAAGGCGGCAGCCTGCTCCTGCACCTGGGCGTAGGTCCAGCGTTGATCGCCCTGGATCAGGAAGGTGTGGTCCGGCCGGAGTTCCGCCTGGCGCTCCAGCAGCGCGTCCAGAGTGGTGCTGTGGAAGGCTTCGAATGCCATGGGTCATGCCTCTCCTGGGGGGCGCTCGAGGAAGCGCTCCCGCTTGCGGTAGACCATCCCGTGCAGTTCCGCCACGGTGCCGCCGTCCTGCTGCGAGACGGTGATGCGATAGAGCGCGGTGCGCTCGCCGCGCCGCACTTCCACCGCTTCGGCCAGCAGGGTGGCGCCCGGCTGGGGCGGGGCCAGGAAGTGGATGTCCATGCTCAATGCCACCGCGGCCTGGCCGTGGGAGTTGCCGGCCGCGGCGAAGGCGAAATCAGCCAGGGCGAAGATGGCGCCGCCGTGCACCATGCCCAGGCCGTTGACCATCTCGGACGTGACGGGCATGCTCGCCCGGCTGTATCCCGGCCGCAGGTCGAGCAGCCGTATGCCCAGCCAGCGGGCGAAGCGGTCGCGCTCGGCCATGAAAGCGGCCACGGCCCGGGCGGTCTCCTGGCCGCCGGGGTGCCCGTTCTCCGTCATAGCGCCTCAGCCCCCTGCAGGACGTCCACCGGCGAGGCGATGGCGCCGGCGATGGCCGATGCGGCCGCCACGTAAGGGTTGGCCAGGTACACCTCGCTGGTGGGGTGCCCCATGCGGCCGCGGAAGTTGCGATTGCTGGTGGAGACGCAGCGCTCGCCTGCGGCGAGCACACCCATGTGCCCACCCAGGCAGGGGCCGCAGGTGGGCGTGCTCACCGCACAGTCGGCTTCGATGAAGATCTCCAGCAGGCCTTCGCGCAGCGCGTCCAGGTAGACTTGCTGGCTGCCGGGGATGATGATGGCGCGCACGCGCGGGTGGACCTTGCGCCCTTTGAGCAGCGAGGCCGCGGCGCGCAGGTCCTCCAGATTGCCGTTGGTGCACATGCCGATCACCACCTGATCGATCTCCAGACCGGCCAGCTCGGAGACCGGTTTGACGTTTTCGGGCAGGTAGGGCACGGCGATGTAGGGTTCGAATTGTGAGATGTCGAACTCGTAACGGGCGGCGAACTCGGCGTCGGGGTCGGAACGGCACACGAAGCCGGGCCGCGCGCCGCGCGCCGCCAGGAAGGCTTCCGTCTTCTCGTCGGCCGGGATCAGGCCCGTCTTGGCCCCGGCTTCGATGGCCATGTTGGCCATGCTGAAGCGATCGGCCATGCTCAGGTGCTGCAGGGCGTCGCCCGTCATCTCCATCGCCTGATAGCGCGCCCCGTCGACGCCCAGTTCGCCGATGGTGCGCAGGATGATGTCCTTGCCGCCCACCCAGGGGGGCGGTGCGCCGTGGTACTCGATGAGCACGGTCTCCGGCACCTTGAGCCACATCTCGCCCAGCGCCATCGCCGCCGCGGCGTCCGTGGAGCCGATGCCGGTGCCGAAGGCGGCCAGGAAGCCGTAAGTGCAGGTGTGCGAGTCGGCGCCGGCGATCAGGTCACCGGGGGAGACCAGCCCTTTCTCCGGCAGCAGGATGTGCTGGATGCCGGCGCGCCCCACGTCGTAGAAGCGCACCCCGTGCTTGCGTGCGAACTCCTTGCAGCGTTTCACGATCTCGGCGCTCTTGATGTCCTTATTGGGTGTGAAATGATCCATCACCAGCACGACTTTGTCCGGATCGAAAACGCGAGCGCCGCGAATCTTCTCGAACTCCTCGATGGCCACCACCCCCGAGAGTTCCGAGGCCAGCACCAGGTCTACCCGGGCGTTGATGAATTCGCCGGGAAAGACCTCCGGGCGGCCGCACTTGGTGGCCAGGATCTTCTCTGCCATGGTATGGCCCATGCGTCTCTCTCCTCGATCAGGGAGTGGAAGGGCTCTCTGTTTCGATGGGCTTGATCACCTCACCGCGACCATTGCCGTCTCAGGCAGGGGGCCTTGAACATGCCCGGCCACAGGCGAAGGCATCGTCATGGGTTGCGGGGGCGTGGTTCCTCGTCCTTGAGGGCTGCCGATCAGCCCGGTGCCGGCCCCTGCCCACCGTCGCCGGCCTCAGCGCTCAGTCGGATCAGCTCCTCCAGCTCCGCCAGGCGCTCCGCCGAGGGGCGGCCTGCGCGGTCCCAGCCGCGCGCCTGGTAGTACTCGTCGAGCATGGTTTCGAATTTGGCGCGCTCGATGCGGTGTCCTTTGGTGACGCGCGCCGGCAGGGGCTCGTCGAAGTAGCGCTTGGGGAGTGTATCATCGGCCCGGGTGCGCCCGAATTCCAGGTTGAGCAGCCGCTCGAGATCGATGACTCGCTGCCCGGCCTGGCGCAATTCCCCTTCAGCGAAGTGCATGCCGGTGGCCGCTTCGATCAGGCGCGCGAAGTGTTCGTATCCCAGCAGATGCGGACTGTTGAAGCCGTGCGTGACGAACTTGCAGATGCCCAGGCAGTCGGCCACGGCGTAGATATCGTCATGCCAGGCCACCATGCGCGCCTTGCCTTCGTAGGAGGTGGGATCGCGGCTGGTCTCGAAGCCGAAGATGGCGCGCCGCGCCTCGTCGGGCAGGCGCAGGATGTCCAGCGTGGGGCGGTTGCGCAGGTGGTCGGCGCCGCGGCTGGCCACGGCGATGCCCAGGGCAAAGGACTTGATATAGCGCACATCGTGCGGGTCGGACTGCGGCAGGTCCTTGACGGCGATCAGGTAATCCTGGGCCCCGTCGGGCAGTCGGTGCCGTGCCTGGGAGCTCTCGGCCAGCAGGTCGCCGAAGCCGCGACGGTGGGCGATGTCCAGGATCAATTCGTGGACGCGCTCGAAGTCGCCCCACAGCAGCGGGCCGTCGGTCAATTCGTCGTCGATCAGGCCGCGCTGGTACAGCTCCATGGCCCAGGCGATGATGGAGCCTGTGGAGGAGGCGTCCAACCCTAACTCGTTGACCAGGTTGTTCAGGTGGATCACATGCTCGGCCGAGGCGATGCCCAGGTTGGCGCCCAGCAGGCCCACGGTCGAATACTCCGGCCCCTCGCCTCCCAGCGTGTTGCGGTGCCGGCAATGGACCACGCAGGAGGTGCAGGCCAGCATCTTGTCGGAGCGCTTCTCGAATTCGGCCGCGTTCAGGCTGTCCTCGAAGAAGTTGTCCTGGCTGTTGCGGGTGCGGATGGCGCCCAGTTGGTTGCTGACGTCATACAGGAATGGCGTGCCGAGCTGCCCCAGCACCTTGATGACCTTGGATTTCTTGAGATGCGCCGTCTGCTCGATGCGCGCCTGGCGCATGGCAGCCGGGTCGGCGACGGGGAGCTTGCCCGCGCCCAGGGCGACGACGGCCTTCAGGTTCTTGGAGCCCATCACGGCTCCCATACCGCAGCGCCCGGCGGCGTTCTTCTTGCCGGTCATAATGGCGGCCATGTGCACCTGGTGTTCGCCGGCCGGGCCGATGACCGCCGCCACGGCGCGCGCGCCATGGAGCTCCTTGAGGGCCTGTTGTACTTCGTAGACCCCCATGCCCCAGAAGGCCTCCGCCGGCAGGATGCGGATCGTGCCCGCTTCCAGCAGCAGGTAGCTGGGCCTCTCGGCGCGTCCGCTCACGATCAGGCGGTCGACGCCGGCGCGGCGCATGGCGGCGGCGAAGAAACCGCCGCAGTTGGCGTCGCCCAGCCCGAGCGTTTCGGGCGACTTGGCGCTGACGTTGAAGCGCGCCGCGTTGGGGGCGATGGTGCCGCTCAGCAGGCCGGTGCCGATGATGAGCGGGTTGTCCGGCCCCAGCGGGTCGACGGCCGCCGCGCCGCCGGCCCGGCGCAGCAGGGCGGCCAGGTAGGCCATGTTGAGGCCGCGCCCGCCGAGCAGGGATCGCACCAAAGAGGGCGGCGTCTGCTCGAGGCGCACCTCGCCGGAGCTCAAATTGACGAAAGCGCAATTGGCCATGTGGTATGCCTTGGATTCCAATGTCATCCGCCTGCTGCCGCCCAGATCAGCGTCGGTCGGGCGCCGTCATAGAGCGGCGTGGTCAGGTCCGCCATCGCGTCGGCCAGGAACACCGTGGGCGGCACCTCGGCCTCCACCAGGTAGGACTGCAACTCCGGGTATCGCCGGCCCAGGGCCTCCAGCATGTCTCCCACGACGGCGCCCGACGGCAGCTCGAGCTCGACCTCTCTGGTGTTCACCTGACGCCAGAGAGGTTCGCCGAGACGGACGTGTACTCTCATGCTGGCCATCATTCGCTCCTCGCTGGAGACGGCTGGCGCTGCGTATGGGAAGGCCGCAGGCGCCAGGACCCGACCGCACCCAGCAGGGCGACCCCTGCCGCCAGCAGGATCGGGCTGACGAAGGACCCGGTCGCGTCCGCCATGGCTCCGGCGACGCTGGGCCCCAGGGCCTGCCCGATGCCGAAGAACAGGGTGATGAACCCCAGCGCGGCGGGGGCCATGCGCGAGCCCACCACGTCGCCGCAAACGGCGGCCATGATGGCCGGGATGCTCCAGGCGGTGATGCCGAAGAGGACGGTCGAAAAGATGACGCCGGGCCTTTCCGGCCAGAGCACGAAAAGGCTGTAGGAGGCGGCCTGGATGACGTACACCAGGACCAGGGCCAGCCTGCGGCCGATGCGATCGGACAGACCGCCCCACAGCAGCCCGCACCCCAGGCTGAGCCATCCCACGAGCATGAACAGGTTTCCGGCCGCCTGGCGCGTGTAGCCCAGTTCGCCCACCAGGTAGCGCACGAAGAAAGTCATATAGATGATGTAGGAGAAGCCGAAGGCGGCGTAGACCGCGCCCAGGTGCCAGACGCCCTTCGAGCGGTAGACGCGCGCCCATTGCAGTCCGCTGGCGGAAGGGGCGGGGTTGGCCGTGTCGCTGCCTGGCGGCGCCCCCAGCGGCTGCAGGTTGAGCTGGCGCGGGGTGTCGCGCAGCAGCAGCGCACTGAGCAGTGCCAGGGCCAACGCCAGGCCGCCGAAGAGATACCAGGTCAGCCGCCAGCCGTCCTCCGGTCGCGCCTCGATGATACGCGGCACCAGCGGGCCGGCGACGATCAAGGCCAGGCTGGAGCCGGCCACGGCCACGCCCGAGGCCAGGCCCCGCAAGCGCGGTCCGAACCAGGCCGATATCAAACCCATGATGGGGACGTTGCTGGCCCCGCTCCCCAGGCCGGTCACGCCGCGCCAGATCATGGCCGACCAGATCGATCCGGCGGTGCCGGTGGCCAGCATGCCCAGCCCGACGAAGGACATCCCCAGCGAGGCCACCAGGCGCGGGCCGAAGCGCGCCGCCAGCGCGCCGCCGATCACCGACAGCGCCAGGTAGCCGATGAGGTTGGCCGTCGCCAGGGCCCCCGCCCCGGTGTTGTCCATCCCCAGGCCGCGCTGCATGGCGGGCAGGACCAGGCTGTAGCCGAAGCGCGCCAGCCCGAGTGCCCCGAAGACCACCAGGGTGCCCATGACCAGGATCACCCAGGCGTAATGAAACCGCTTGGAAAACACCATCCTCGCCTCGCGACCCCGATTTAAGGACCCTCACACCCGGGGAGACGGCCCCGTGCGCACGCGACGCCCATGCATCCGGTCAATTGCTAGGTCTCAGATGTCTCGCTTGTCCACCACGCGCTTGGCCTTGCCCAGCGAGCGCTCCAGGCTGCGCGGTCCCATCAGCTTGACGCGGGCCGACACGCCCAGCGTCTGCGCCAGTTCGCTCTCGGCCTTCTCTTTGAGCGCGTCCAGGGCGCGCGTGTCGATGGGGTTGAAGAGGTCCGGCGAGGCCTCAACCCACACTTCGAGAATGTCCAACTGGTCCTTGGGCCGATCGATCACGATCTGATAGTGCGGTTCCAGCCCCTCCACCGTCAGCAGCGTGCGTTCCACCAGTTGCGGGAAGACGTTCACGCCGCGCACGATGAGCATGTCGTCGGTGCGCCCCAGGATCTTCTCCATCCTGACCATCGTCCGCCCGCAGGCGCAGGGCTCGACGTGCAGCACGGTGCGGTCGCGCGTGCGATAGCGGATGACGGGCATGGCTTCCTTGGTGAGGGTGGTGAAGACCAGCTCGCCCTCTTCGCCGTAGGGCAGCGGTTCGCCGGTGTCGGGGTCAATGATCTCGGGCAGGAAATGGTCCTCGAAAATGTGCAGGCCGTTGTGATGCTCGCACTCCACGGAGACGCCGGGGCCGATGATCTCGGTCAGGCCGTAAATGTCGTAGGCTTCAACGCCCAGCTTGTCCTCGATCTCGGCGCGCATCTTCTCGCTCCACGGCTCGGCGCCGAAGATGCCGGTGCGCACCTTCATGTGCTTCTTGAAGTCGACGCCCATCTCCGCCGCCTCTTCGGCCAGCACCAGGGAGTAGGAGGGGGTGCAGGTGAGCACGGTGGCGCCGAAGTCCTCCATCAGCATCACCTGTCGCCGGGTCATCCCGCCGGAAATGGGGACCACCGTGGCGCCGACCTTCTCGGCCCCCAGGTGGAATCCCAGCCCGCCGGTGAACAGGCCGTAGCCGTAGGCGTTGTGCACCACGTCCTGGGCCGTGACGCCAGCGCAGGTCACGGTGCGCGCCATCACCTCGGCCCACAGTTCCAGGTCGGCGCGCGTGTAGCCGCCGACGGTGGGCTTGCCCGTCGTCCCCGAGGAAGCGTGGATGCGCACGATCTGCTCCAACGACACGGTGAACAGGCCGAAGGGATAGTTCTCACGCAGGTCGTTCTTCTCGGTGAAGGGCAGCCGTTTCAGATCGTCGAGCGAGTTGATGTCCTCAGGAGACACGCCGGCCTCCTGGAACCTCTTCTGATAGAAAGGCACGGTTGCGGCGACCCGCTCGACTGCCTCGCGCAGGCGCTTGACCTGGAGTTTCTCCAGTTCCTCGCGCGACATCGCCTCGCAATCCGGGTTCCACATAGGCATGGCGACCTCCTCGCTAGAGCTTCCACTGCCCCTGGCGTCCCGCCAGGAAGGCACGACGGTTGATTTCGCGATGCCGCTCAGGCACGCGCTCGGTGATCACGGCGATCCAGATCTCCTCGGGAACCTCCAGATGGGCGGACAGGGCGCCCAGCAGCACGGTGTTGGCGACCCGCAGGTTGCCCAGTTCCTGCGCCACACGGCTGGCCTCCACGCGCAGCACCTGGCTGGCGGCCTGGCCGAGCACTTCCAGCACCTTCCCATCTTCGGGATAGCGGTCCTCGCCGAAGACCGTTGAAGTGGGGGGGATGTGCTGGTCGCTGAGCACCACGGTGCCCTGCGGCGAGACGTATTCCACCCAGCGCAGGGCCTCCAGCGTTTCCTGGGCGATGAAGTAGTCGACGGTGCCCTTTTCGCACAGCGGGGAGCGCACCTGATCTCCCCAGCGCACGTGGCTGGTCACCGCTCCGCCGCGCTGCGACATCCCGTGCACTTCTGATTTCTTCACGTCGGCGCCGGCGCGCAGACCGACCTCCGCCACCACGTCGCTGGCGAGCAAGGTGCCCTGCCCGCCGACGCCCACCAGCAAGAAGTTGACCGCTTTCATGCCATCGCCTCCACACTCGAGGTGGTATCCGTCTTGAGCGCACCCTCCAGGATGGCCTGTCGGGCGCACACGTCGAAGCACAGGCCGCAGCCCGTGCAGGCCGTCGCGTCGATGAACGCCAGCGGGCGCCCGCTCTTCTCGTCCAGCTTTTCGCTCTTGAGGATCGCCGGGCAGCCGATGCGCATGCACAGCGTGCAACCGTTGCAGTCCTCTTCCACCACCACGTAGGGCTCGCGCAGGTGGGCGCTGACGAAAATGCAGGGGGTCTCGGCGATGACCACGGAGGGCGCATCGTGCTTGATGGCCTCGCGCAGCGCCTGCTCCAGCTCCGAGCGCTGGTTGGAGTGGACGGTGCGCACGTGATCCACGCCGATGGCGCGCACCACGGCCTCGATGTCGATGCGCTGCCCCCCCTCGCCGCGCAGCGTGAGGCCCGAGCCGGGGTTCCCCTGGTGGCCGGTCATCCCGGTGGTCCGGTTGTCGACGATGACCACGGTGATGGGGGTCTGGTTGTACACGGCGCTGGCCAGCGCCGGCAGGCCGGCGTGGAAGAAGGTGCTGTCCCCGATGACGGCCACGTTGTCCTTCTCCAGGCCGCCGCGGCGCATGCCGGTGGCCACTCCGATGCTGGCGCCCATGCAGCCGATGGTGTCGGTGGCTCCGATGGGCGGCATCACGCCCAGTGCGTAGCAGCCGATGTCGCTGTTGACGGCCACCTTCAGCTTGCGCAGGGACCAGAACACGTCGCGGTGCCCGCAGCCGGCGCAGAGCACCGGGGGCCGCATGGGAAGGTCGCCCTTGTCGAAGGCACGCGGCACGGGAGGCTCCTGGATCAGGCCGGCGACGTAGGCCGCCTGGCGCACCACGTCGGGGGTGAATTCTCCCACCAGAGGGAAGATACTCTTGCCCTCCACCGGGATGCCCAGGGCGCGAATGTGCTCCTCGAAGAAGGGATCCAGCTCCTCGACCACAATCAGACGCTCGACCTTGGCGGCGAAGTCGCGCAGCAGCTTCTCGGGTAGGGGCCACACCATGCCCAGCTTGAGGAAGGAAGCCTGCGGGAAGACCTCGCGCGCGTACTGATAGCTGGGGCCGCAGGTCACGATGCCCAGCGCGGTGTCGCCCATTTCGACGCGGTTGTAGGGGCAGGACTCAGCGTATTCAGCCAGGCGCAGCATGCGTTCTTCGACCACCGGGTGCCGCTGGCGGGCGAAGCCGGGGATCATGACGTATTTGCGCGGGTTCTTCTCGTAGGGGCGTTTCTCGTAGACGCGGCGCTCCTCCAGGGTGACCACGCTCTTGGCGTGCGAGGTGCGGGTGGTAGTGCGCACGATGACCGGTGTGTCGAACTGCTCGCTCAGGTCCAGCGCCGCGCCCACCATCTCCTTGGCCTCCTGGCTGTCGGAGGGTTCGAGCATGGGCACCTTGGCGAATCTGGCGTAGTGGCGGTTGTCCTGCTCGTTCTGCGAGGAGTGCAGACCGGGGTCATCGGCGTTGATGATGACCAGCCCGGCGTTGACGCCGGTGTAGGAGGAGTAGAAGAGCGATTCGGAGGCCACATTCAACCCGACATGCTTCATGGCGGCCATGGCACGGCGCCCGGCATAGGCCGCGCCGATAGCCACGTCGAGGGCCACTTTCTCGTTGGCCGACCACTCGGCATAGATCTCCGGATACTGGCTGACGTTTTCCAGGATCTCCGTGCTGGGCGTGCCCGGGTACGCGGCGGCGACCTCGACGCCGGCCTCCCATGCCCCCCGGGCGATGGCTTCGTTCCCGGAAAGGATCGCTTCTGTCATCGTCTTCCAGCCTCCTTCCCCCCCTCTGATGCCCCCACTCTTGTACCGTGATTGCCTGAAACGGATCGGCCGAGGTAGGCCCGTTGGATGGCCTCATCGCGCGCCAGTTCGGCGGCGGTGCCGCTCATGGTGACGTGCCCGGTCTCCAGCACGTAGCCGCGGTCGGCCACGCGCAAAGCGGCGCGTGCATTCTGCTCTACGAGCAGGACGGTGGTGCCCTGCCGGCGCAGTTCGAGGATGATGCGGAAGATCTCCCGAACCAGCAGCGGCGCCAGGCCCAGAGATGGCTCGTCCAGCAACAGCAGTTTGGGACGCGCCATCAGGCCGCGTCCGATGGCCAGCATCTGTTGCATGCCGCCTGACAGGGTCTCGGCGGGTTCATCCAGGCGGTCCTGCAACAGCGGGAACAGCTCGCACACCTGCTGCAGGTCGGCCTCGATGGTCGAACGGCGCTCGTGGCGAAAGCGTTGATAGGCACCCAGCAGCAGGTTCTCGCGCACACTCAGGGTGTCGAACACCTGACGCCGCTCGGGCACCTGGCTCACGCCCAGGCGCACGATGCGATGCGTGGGCATGTTGGTGATGTCCTGTCCCTGGAAGCGGATCTCGCCACCGCAAGCCCGCACCAGGCCGCACACGGTGTTCAGCAAAGTGGTCTTGCCGGCGCCGTTGGGGCCGATGATGGCCACGATTTCCCCTTCCTCGACCTGGAGGGAGACCTGGCGCAAGGCCTGGATGCGGCCATAGCTGCTGGAGAGGTCGATGATTTGCAGCACCTCAGCCTCCCTTCGGTCCCGCAGCCGGGGTGGGGGCGTCAAGGGTCGCCGCGTCCCACTGCGTCCCCAGATAGGCTTCGATGACTTTGGGATGGCGCTGCACCTCTTCGGGAGTTCCGGCGGCCAGGAGCTCCCCGTATTCCAGCACGAGCACGCGGTCCACCAGGCCCATCACCAGATCGACGTCATGTTCCACGAGCAATACTGTGACACCGTCCTGCTGGATCTGCAGGATCAGTTCGGCGAGGCGCACTTTCTCCTCTTGGGTCAGTCCGGCTCCGGGTTCATCCAGCAGCAGCAGGCGCGGCTCGGCGGCAAGGGCGCGGCAGATCTCCAGGCGCCGCTGCTCGCCGAAGGAGAGGTTGCAGGCCAGCTCATCCGCCCTGTCGCTCAGGCCGGCGCGCTCCAGGTAGCGACGGGCGTCCTGCCGCACACGCATCTCCTCGCGGCGCATGGAAGGCAGGCGCAGCGCGGCCGCCAGCAGCCCGGCCCTGGAGTGCAGATGGCGGCCGACCATGATGTTCTCCAGGGCGGTCATGTTGCCGAAGACCTGCAGGCTCTGGAAGGTGCGGGCGACGCCCAGAGCCGCGATGCGAAATGGTTCCAGACCGGCCAGGGCGACCCCGTCCAGGTAGATCTCACCTCCGCTCGGGGCGTAGTATCCGCTGATCAGGTTGAAGACGGTGGTCTTGCCGGCCCCGTTGGGGCCGACCAGCCCGACGACCTGGCCCTGTTCGACCTCGAAGCTCAGGCGGTTCACGGCCATCAATCCGCCGAAGCTCTTGCTCAATTGTTCGACGCGCAGCAGCGGGCGCGCCGTCTCCTGCGCCTGGGAACGATGGCTGCTCATGGCGATCTCTCGAGGCCGGGCGGGAGAACTGCCCGGCGTCCCCGCAACTCTTTCAGTTGCGCCGAGGTCCACACCAGGATCCCCTCCGGCATGAAGACCATGATCACGACCAACAACACGCCGTAGAAGACGATCTCGTGCTCCCCGCTGGCGCCGCGCAGCACCTGCCGCAGGCCGCTGCGCAGGACCTCCTTCAGGATCAGGATCACTCCCACGCCGAAGGGGGCGCCCCAGATGGAGGCCATGCCGCCGACGGCAGACATCACCACCAGCTCGAGCGAGCCGGCGAAGTCGAAGGGCTTGGGGGAGACGGCGGCCTGGAAATGGGCGTAGAGACTGCCGGCCAGGCTGGCGAACACGGCGCTCACCACCAGCGCCTGCACCTTGTGGTGCGCGATGTCAACCCCCGCAGCCTGTGAGGCGCGCTCGCTGCCGTGGATGGCCCGCAGCGCGCGTCCGGTGCGGCTGTTGACGATGTTGAGGGCCAGGGTCAGGCAGATCAGTGCCACCGTCCACACCACGAAGTAGTAGCGCGAGATGGGCCACAGATCGAAGCCGCCGATGCGCAGGCGGGGGACGGCGGTGATGCCGTCGAAGGCGCCCGTGATGTGGTCCCCCGGCACACCCAGATTCTCGCGAAACAGAATGTAGAACATGATCCCCAGGCCGAGCGTGGCCATCGCCAGGTAGTGCCCGCGCAGGTTGAGGATGGGACGGCCGATCAGGTAGGCCAGCCCGCCGGCGGCGATCATGCCGAACAGGATGGCCAACCACGGCCACCACCAGCTCTGGGCGATGGCTACGGGGATGCCCAACAGGGAATAGCGGGCCGTCAGGATCGCGGAGGCGTAGGCTCCCATGCCGTAGAAGGCGGCCTGGCCCAGGGAAATCTGGCCGGCGTAGCCCATCAGCAGGTTCAGCCCGACCAGGACGATGCTCAGGATGCCGATGCGCACCATGGTGTCCAGCGTCACCAGGCCGCCGGTGATGTCGGAAAAATCGAAGCCGCCCGGCTGGACGATCTCGATCCAGCCCAGGATAAGCAGGCCGAGAGCCATGCCCAGGCAGGCGGCCGTGTTTGGATAGCGTGCCAGCGCTCGCCGCAGCATCAACCCGCCTCCACCGGCTTTCGCCCGGCGCGCAGGATGCCCTGGGGGCGATAGAGCAAGACCAGGATGAGAACGATGAATGAATAGATGTCTTTCATTCCGGAGCGCGTCACGCCAGCGGCCAAGTTCTCCAGGATGCCCAGCAGCAGGCCGCCGATGACGGCCCCCGGCGAGCTCACCAGGCCCCCGATGATGGCGGCCACGAAACCTTTCAGCCCCAACACCAATCCCATGTCGTAGGTAGGGCGCGTGGTGGGCGCGACGACGATGCCGCCGATGGCGCCGAGCGCCGCGGCCAGCGCGAAGGCCAGCAGCGACATGCGGTTCACGCTGATCCCCATCAGCCGGGCGCCGCGCTTGTTGATGGCACACGCCCGCAGTGCCTTGCCCGTCAGCGTGCGCTCGAAGAAGTAGGCCAGCCCCACCAGTACCAGCGCCGTTGTGCCCCAGATCCACAGGCTCTGCGCCTTCAGGACGACGCCTCCGATGCGGAAGGTCTTGTCGGCGATGTCCAGCGTCGTGAAGGCCGGCAGGACGTAGGGCTTGGCCCCCCAGGCGATTAGCGCCAGCCCTTGCATGGAGATGTAGGCGCCAACGGTGATGATGATCAGGGTCAGCGGCGAGGAATGGCGGGCGGGATAGATGGTCAGGCGCTCGAGCAGCATGCCGATCAGCGTGGTGCCGGCGATGCCGCCTATCACCGCCACGACGAGCTTGGCTGCCGGCATGAGGGGCAATGAGGAGTCGTAGATGGAGACGGCCAGCATCGCGCCCAGCATGACGAATGCGCCCTGAGCGAAGTTGATGATCCCCGTCACGTTGAATACGGTGACGAAGCCCATGGCGATCAGGGCGTAGATGGTTCCGCCGCGCAGGCCGTCCAGGATGAGCTGCATGTACTGCTGCGGGCCGAAGTTCATCCGCTCACCCAAGAAAAAGACAACGGCGATCAGGGCGAGGACGGACAGCGGACCTAACCAGGCTCGGGGCGAACGAAGGGCTGTGAAGCTCACTGAAAGGCTCCCGGGGGCCGGGGTCGGGGCATATCCCGACCCCGGCCCGACCCACTCCCTACCACTGCTCGGGTGGGTAGTAGACCCAGCGACCACCCTCGACCTTGACGAAGGTCAGGGCTTCGTAGTCCAGCCCCAGGTGGTCATCCGGCGTGATGTTGAAGACACCGCCGGTTCCAGGCCAGTTCTTGATATTCCCCTCGATGTAATCCCGGATCGCCGCCCGCTGCTCCTGGAGGCTCATGCCCTCATCCAGAGAAGCCAGCGCCTCCACTGCCCAGGACATGGCGTCCCAGGCGTGGCCGCCGAAGGTGCTGATGGGTTCACCGTTGGTGAATTCGCTGTAATCCTGGATGTATTTCTGCAGCACGGGCTTCTGCGGATCGTCGTCCGGCAGCATGTCGACCACAAGCAGGCGGCCGCAGGGCGAGACCACGCCCTCGGCTGCCGGGCCCGCCAGGTCGATGAAGGCCTGATTGCAGGTGCCGTGGCCGTGGATGACGGGCAGATCGGGGACGAAGTCGCGCAGCGCGACGGTCACGTTCGAGGCGCCGGGCGGGATGGCCCCCACCACCACTGCATTGCAACCCGCGACCTGCACGCCGGCCATCTGGCCGCCGAATTCCGTATCGGTGCGTTCGAAGGTGTCGGAGTAGACGATCTCCAGGCCGGCCTCGCCGAAGGCGGCGGTCGCCTGGTTGAAGGTGTCCTTGCCGTAGCCGGTGTTCTCGTACAGGTGGCAGACCTTGGTGACGCCGATGTTCTCGAGGTAGAGCGCCTGCCAGCGGGCCGAGTGCAGGTTCTCCTGCGGGGTCTTGAAGGCCCATTTGTTGGTCTCGCCCGTCTCGGGGTTCTGGATGATGGAGCGCGCCGAAGCCATGGAGATGTAGGGCACCTCGGCCTCGGTCACCACAGGGACGATAGCCAGGCTATTGCCGCTCAGCGAGCCGGCGACGATCACCTGCACCTCGTCCTCCTCGATCAAGCGACGCACGACACTCACCGCCGTGTCGGGGTTGCTCTCGGTGTCGTAGATAATGACTTCGACGGGATGGAGCACGCCGTCTGGCCCCGTGACACCCCCCTGGGCTTCCAACTGGTCGGCGATCATCTCGGCCGTGTTGCGCTCAGGCTCGCCGAGGCTGGAGCCGGGGCCGGTGATGGCAGAAGCGAAGCCGATCTTGTAGGTCGACCCCACCTGTGCGGCGGGCTCGGTCTCGGCGGGTGCGGCGGGGGCTTCGGTGGGAGCGGGGGCTTCGGTTTCGGCCGGCTGTGGCTGTGCTGGCTCGGGCGTCGCCGATGGCGCGCACGCGGCCAACAGCATCGCCGCCAGAACGAGCAGACTGATCAGAGCACTAAACCTGCGGCTCATCTTCCTCCTCCTTGCCGCTTACAGAATGCTGAGGTGGATGGCGATCAGGTGGTCCCCCCAATAATCCCCTCCTTTCTCTGCAGAGCCCACGACGCAGGGCGACGGCAGCTATTGTGCCCGGTCAAGGACCGGCGCCAGATCGGCGTCCGTCACCTCCTCGCCCTTCTCCAGGCGCCTGCGCATGACCGCGATCATGCGCCTGATCTGCTCCTCGGTGAGCAGCGTGTTGGCGCTCTTGGCGGCGGCCAGGATCTTCTCGACGAACACCGGGTGGGTATCGATGCCGTGCGAGGCGAGCCAGAAGCGGACGTTGTGCTCCCCGCTCATGGGCCCGATTTCGATCTGCTGCTCGCGCCCGACCATGCTGGCCGGCACGCCGCAGTACACCCGGTCGGCGAGCCACTCGTCCTCCATGCCCAGGGCTTTCACGATGGCCGCGGCGTGGACGCCGGTGGCGGTGCGGAAGGAATCGGCGCCGACGATGGGATAGTTGAAGGGGATCGGTGCCCCGCAGGCCTCGGAAACCACCCGGCAGTACTCCGGCAATTTGGTCAGATCACGGTCGGAGTAGCCCATCAGGTTCAGGTTGACCAGCAGCAGCTCCATGGGGGTGTTGCCCGAGCGCTCGCCGATGCCCAGGGCGCAGGCGTGCACCCGGTCGGCACCGGCCTCGAGGGCGGCCAGCGAGTTGATGATGTCCAGCCCGCGATCGCGGTGGCCGTGCCAGTCGATGCCCACCTCGGGATTGACCTCATCGCGCACCTGGGCGATGAAACGGATCAGCTCGCGCACCCCCTCGGGGGTGGCATGGCCCACGGTGTCGGAGACGCACAGGCGCATTGCCCCGCAGCGCATGGCCTCGCTGTAGATCTGGCGCAGGTGGTCGGGGTGGGCGCGCGTGGTGTCCTCGGTGACGAACATCACCGGCAATCCGTGCTCCACGGCGAAGGTGACGGATTCGTGCGTCAGCTTGAGCAGCGTGTCGAGCTCCCAACCCTCCGCAAACTGGCGGATGGGGCTCGATCCGAGAAAGACGCAGGCCTCGATGGCGATGCCCGCCTCCTCGGAGGCCTCGACGATGGGTGCGATGTCGCTTTCCAGCGTGCGCGCTGCGCTCTGCGGCTGGATGGCCATGCCCTGCTCTGCGATCTCGCGCGCCAGCACCACCACATCCTTCTTGAAGCGCTCGCCGGCCCCGCACAGGCCCAGGTCGGCGGCGTCGACCCCCAGATCGCGCATCAGATAGAGCAGGTAGACCTTGTCCTGGATGCTGGGATGAGTGACGGAGGGGGATTGCAGCCCGTCGCGCAGCGTTTCATCGGTGATCAGGACCCGGGCGGGGGGCGCGGGCCGCTCGGACACCGTGTTCCAATCGTAGATGAGCGACTTGCCAGATTGCCCTTCCATTTGAATGGCTCCTTTCTCCCTCGTCGAAACCGTTGGAGAACCTCGATCAGATCCCTCTCATGGGGTCGGCTGGCCGACCGCGGCCCGCCCTTCGGCGAAGGCGCGCAGGTTCGGTTGGCGATATTTCTCGGGGATGCGGTGCTGCAGCGTCTCGAGCCAGACCGCCTGCGGGATGGGGAGCATGGTGGAGAGGGCGCCCAGCAGCACCACGTTGGCCATGCGCCCGTCACCCAGGTCGCGCGCCATCTCGGAGGCCTTCAGGGCCACGACGCGATAACCTTTGCGACGCAGGAAGTCGAGCGCCTCGTGGGGATACTTCGCCTCGGCGTCGGGGACCGACCCCGGCAGGATCTCGTGATCGTTGACCAGCACGACGCCATCCCTCGGATGGCCGAAGTGGGCGAAGCGCAAGGCTTCCAGTTTCTCCAGACCGACCACCACGTCGGCCCTGCCAGGCGTCACCACGGGCGACCAGACCTTGGGGCCGAAGCGCACGTGGGTTTCCACGCTGCCGCCGCGCTGGCTGACGCCGTGCACCTCGGTCTGCTTTACGTCGTAGCCGGCGCGCACAGCGGCGCGCGCGGTGATCTCGGCGGCCAGCAGGGAACCTTGGCCTCCCACACCGGCGAACAACAAGCTGTAGATCTTCTCCTGCTCGTCCACGGACGACCTCTCAAGCCAGGGGCACGCTTTCTTCCTGTTGGGGGTAGATGGCATCCGTCGGGCATACCTGGGCGCACACCGTGCAGGCTGTGCAATCAGCGGCCAGGATCAGCGGGAATCCTTCTTCGGTGCGCACGATGGCCGGACACCAGACCTTGAAGCACGCATCGCATTGGGTGCACAGGCCCTCGTCCACGTAGTAGGGTGTGAGTTCGCGCCGCTTCATCTCGGGCAGTTGCTGGCAGAGACCCTGGGCGATCACCACCGCCGGGCCCGGGAAGGCCAGGGCCTGGCGGATGGCGTGCAGGACCTCTTTGCGCTTCCAGGTGTCCACCACGCTGACCTGCTCGACGCCCACGGCGCGGCACAGGCCCTCCAGATTCAGCTTGGGCGCCTCGGAGCCGCTCAGGTCCTTGCCCGAGGCGGGGTGGGGCTGTCCCCCGGTCATCCCGGTGGTCGAGTTGTCCAGGATGATCAGCGTCAGGTTGCTCTTGTTGTAGACGGAGTCCACCAGGGAGGGGATGCCGCTGTGCACGAAAGTCGAGTCCCCGATCAGCGCCACCACGCGCTCGTGGCCGGCGCGCTGCAGTCCGAAGGCCGTGCCGATGCTGGCGCCCATGCAGAAGGTGGTGTGTGAGGCTTCGTAGGGGGGCAGGGCGCCCATGGTGTAGCAGCCGATGTCGCCGGCCACGGTGACCTTGAGCTGGCGCAGCGCGCTGAAGACGGTGCGGTGGCCGCAGCCGACACAGAACATGGGCGGGCGGGGCATGACGTGGATCTCGTCCGAGAAGCCCGCCGCCACCTCACCCAGGCCCAGCGCCGCGGCCAGGCGGCCGGGGGAATATTCACCGATCAGGCCGAAGAGTTCTTTGCCCTGCAGGTTGTTGATGCCCAGCGAATGCATGTACTCCTCGATGAAAGGTTCGCCCTCCTCCATGACGTACACCATGCCGTGGTTGGCGGCGAAGTCCCTGAGCAGCCTGGCGGGCAGGGGGTGGGTCATGCCCAGGCGCAGGATGCTCGCCTGTGGCATGATCTCTTTCACGTACTGGTAAGCGATGCCGCTGGTCACGATTCCGATCATCGGGTCCCCTTCCTCGACCCGATTCACGGGTGTGGTCTCGGCGTATTCCCGCAGGCGCGCCAGCCGCTCCTCGACCTTGGGGCGCAGCATGCGGCGGTAGATAGGGACGGAGAAGCGGTGCGGGTCAGCCGTGAAGGGGCGCGGCTCCACCTCCTGCCGCTCTCCGAGTGTGACCAGGCCCTTGTGATGCGCCAGGCGGGTGGTGGTGCGCAGCATGACGGGGGTGCCGAACTCCTCCGAGAGCTGCATGCCGATGGCGACGAAGTCCTTGCATTCCTGCGCGTCGCTGGGCTCCAGGATGGGGACCTTGGCCATACGCGCCAGGTAGCGGTTGTCCTGCTCGTTCTGGGAGGAGTGCATGCCGGGGTCGTCGGCGGAGATCACCACGAAGCCGCCGTTGGTGCCGGCGTAGGGGAAGACCATGAAGGGGTCGGCGGCCACGTTGAGGCCCACGTGC
>JAJRUD010000075.1 GCA_024277995.1 Chloroflexota bacterium | reverse complement strand
CGCCATCCCGGCTACCTCTCCACCCGCTGGGCCAGGGAGCGGGCCGGCGACCGTCCCCTGATCCAGGTGCAGCATCA
This sequence comes from Chloroflexota bacterium, assembly GCA_024277995.1. Lineage (GTDB taxonomy): Bacteria > Chloroflexota > Anaerolineae > Anaerolineales > E44-bin32 > JAJRUD01. The sequence continues at coordinate 3,594 of JAJRUD010000075.1, read as the reverse complement.
CCACGCGCACATCGCCGCGCTCATGGCCGAGGCGGGGCTGAACGGCGAGGAGCCGGTCATCGGTTTCAGCTTCGACGGCACGGGCTACGGCGACGACGGCGCGATCTGGGGCGGCGAGGTGCTGGTGGCCGACTACCGGGGCTATGAGCGGGTGGCCCACCTGGCCTATGTCCCCCTGCCCGGGGGCGACGCAGCCGTCAAACGGCCCTATCGAACGGCGTTGGCGCATCTGGCCGTAGCCGGTGTAAAATGGAGGGACGACCTGCCGCCGGTGCAGGCCTGTCCCCCTACCGAACGCAACGTGTTGGCGCGCCAGATCGAGCGCGGCTTCAACGCCGTCCCCACCTCCAGCATGGGGCGCCTCTTCGACGCTGTGGCCGCGCTGGCCGGCGTGCGCCAGCAGGTGACCTACGAGGCCCAGGCCGCCATCGAGCTGGAGGCGCTGACCGGCGGGCCGGCGGGGACGACCCAGGCCGACGGCTACCGGTTTGGGATCGAGCGCACGCGCGAGCCGTGGCGATTCGACGCCGCGTCCGTCATCCGCGCGGTCGCAGACGATGTGCGCAGGGGCGTTCCCGCGGCCGTCATCGGGGCCAAGTTTCACATCGCGGTGGCCGATCTGATCCTGGAGATGAGCCTGGCTGTGCGGGCGGAGCGGGACCTGGATCAGGTGGCCCTGAGCGGCGGCGTCTTTCAGAACGTAACCCTGCTCCAACTGGCGGTGGAGCGACTGAAGGCCGCCGGTTTTCATGTCCTGGTCCACCGCCTGGTCCCCCCCAACGACGGCGGCCTGGCCCTGGGGCAGGCGATGATAGCGAACAGAATGATAGAACGCGGATAACGCGGATTGGGCGGATCTTCACGGATTTTTTCTAAAAATCCGTGCGAATCCGCTCAATCCGTAAAATCCGCGGTCTATCCCATCGGAGGTGCAGTATGTGTCTTGGCGTGCCGGGAAAAGTAATCGATGTCTACGAGCAGAATGGCATCCGCATGGGCGTGGTCGACTTCAGCGGCGTCACCAAGGAGGTCTGTCTGGCCTATGTGCCCGAGGTGGAGGTGGGCGACTACGCCATCGTTCACGTGGGCTTCGCCATCACCCGGCTGGACGAGGCCTCCGCGCTGGAGACGTTGAAGCTCTTCGAGGAAATGGATTCATTGGCGGAAGAATTAGGAGGATAGACCGCGGATGGAGCGGATTGGGCTGAAACTGCCGGATTTTTTGAAAAAATCCGTGCCGATCTGCCCAATCCGCTCCATCCGCGGTCCATTGCAATCTATGAAATATTTGGATGAATTCCGAGACCCGGCCCTGGCGCGTAAACTCTTCGACGAGATCCGCGCCGTGACCACGCGGCATTGGGCCATCATGGAAGTCTGCGGCGGCCAGACCCATTCCATCATTCGCAACGGCATCGACCAACTGCTGCCGGATGAGATCGAACTGATCCACGGGCCGGGCTGCCCCGTCTGCGTGACCCCCCTGGAGATCATCGACAAGGCCCTGGCCATCGCCGCACAGCCAGGGGTGATCTTCTGCTCCTTCGGCGACATGTTGCGGGTGCCCGGCAGCGAGAAGGACCTATTCCAGGTCAAGAGCCAGGGCGGCGACGTGCGCATCGTCTACTCGCCCCTGGACGCGGTCAAGCTGGCCCAGGAAAACCCGGACCGGGAGGTGGTCTTCTTCGGCGTGGGCTTCGAGACCACCGCGCCGGCCAATGCCATGACCGTCTTCCAGGCCAAACAACTTGGGCTGACCAACTTCTCCATGCTGGTCTCCCATGTGCTCGTCCCGCCCGCGATCGCGGCCATCATAGAATCGCCGGACACCCGGGTGCAGGGTTTCCTGGCCGCGGGGCATGTGTGCAGCGTCATGGGCTACTGGGAATATGAGCCGCTGGTGGAGAAGTACCACGCGCCCGTGGTGGTGACCGGCTTCGAACCCCTGGACGTGCTGGAAGGCATCCGCCGGGTGGTGATCCAGCTTGAGGAGGGGCGGGCCGAGTTGGAGAACGCCTACGCGCGCGCGGTGCGCTACGAGGGCAACGTCCCGGCCCAGCAGATGCTGCGGGAGGTCTTCGAGGTCACGGACCGCACCTGGCGGGGCATCGGCCAGATCCCCCAGAGCGGCTGGCGGCTGAGCGAGGCCTACCGGGACTTCGACGCCGAACGCCGCTTCGACGTGGGCGACATCCACACCCGGGAGTCGGCCATCTGCCGCAGCGGCGAGGTGCTTCAAGGGCTGATCAAGCCCAGCCAGTGCCCGGCCTTCGGCAAGGAATGCACCCCGCGCACGCCCCTGGGCGCAACCATGGTTTCCAGCGAGGGGGCATGTGCCGCCTACTATCGCTACGGAAGATGGAATACAGAAAAGACGGAAAGCGGATAGATGAGCCATTCTATCAATATCGAAGGCTGGACCTGCCCCCTGCCCCTGCGCGATCATCCCAACATTGTCATGGGCCACGGCGGCGGCGGCAAGCTGTCGGCCGAGTTGGTGGAGCATATCTTCCTGCCCGCGTTTCGCAATGAGACCCTGGAGCGGCTAGGGGACGCGGCCATCATTTCCCTGGAGGGGATGCGGGGCAAGCGCCTGGCCTTCTCCACCGACTCCCACGTGGTCCACCCCCTCTTCTACCCCGGCGGCGACATCGGCTCCCTGGCCGTCAACGGCACGGTCAACGACATCGCCATGAGCGGCGCGCAGCCCATCGCGCTCAGCGCCGGCTTCATTCTGGAGGAGGGGCTGCCCCTGGCGCTGTTGGCCGCCATCGCCGAATCCATGGGCGAGGCCGCCCGCCGCGCGGGCGTAACCATCGCGGCCGGCGACACCAAGGTCGTGGACAAGGGTCACGGTGACGGCGTCTTCATCAACAGCAGCGGCTTCGGCCTGATCCCCGAGGGCGTCCACATCGCCGCGGACCGGGCGCGGCCGGGCGACGTGGTCATCGTCTCCGGCGAGATCGGGCTCCATGGCGTGGCCATCATGAGCGTGCGCGAGGGACTGGAGTTCGGGACGGTCATCGAGAGCGACAGCGCCGCGCTCAACGGCCTGGTCGCGGCCATGCTGGCCGTCACACGGGATATTCACGTCCTACGGGACCCGACGCGGGGCGGGCTGGCCTCGGCCCTCAACGAGATCGCGCAGGCTTCCGGGGTGGGCGTCGCCTATGTCGAGGACAAGCTGCCTGTGCCGCCCGCGGTCCGCTCGGCCTGCGAGATCCTGGGCATGGACCCGGTCTACATCGCCAATGAAGGCAAGCTGGTGGCCATGGTCCCGCCGGGTGAAGCGGAGGCCGTGCTGGCGGCCATGCGCGCCCACCCCCTGGGCCGCCAGGCTGCGATCATCGGCCAGGTGACGGAGGCGCATCCGAGCATGGTGGTGGCCAAAACGGGCATCGGCGGCTCCCGGGTGGTGGACATGCAGATAGGGGAGCAGTTGCCTCGGATCTGTTAGAGTCTGTTATGCACTTTTGCATTTGCATGTACAAAGATCATAACCTTCGCATACGCTGATCATACATCGTTATGGTAATCTGGGTTTTATGAACAGAAAACCATATCCAAGCGATGTAACCGATGAAGAATGGGCCT
>JAJRUD010000074.1 GCA_024277995.1 Chloroflexota bacterium | reverse complement strand
GAGATCGGCCTGCCGGCCTGGATCGAGGAGCAGCTCGCCCCCGAGACCGTGGATGACGGCGGCCTCTGGTGGCGGCTGCGCAACCTGGAGGCGCTCGACCTGGAAGCGCATGCCCTGGAAGGCCGGGAGAAGCGCCAGGTGGTCGGCCAACTGCGCCGCGGGACGCTGCTGCGCCAGGTCTACAGCCGCCGCCAGCTCTATGAGATGATGGTCTCCTTCTGGACCGATCATTTCAACATCTCCGTTGCCAAAGGGGATTGCTGGTTCCTGAAGGTCGTGGACGATCGCGAGGTCATCCGGGCCAACGCGTTGGGGAGTTTCCGCGAATTGCTGTCGGCCAGCGCCCACTCCCCGGCCATGCTGGTCTATCTCGACAACCAGGCCAACGATCGCCGGGCTCCTAACGAGAACTACGCTCGCGAGCTGATGGAGCTGCACACGCTGGGCGTCGACGGGGGCCATACCCAGCGCGACGTGATGGAGCTGGCGCGGGCGCTGACGGGCTGGACGGTGAAGGAGCACTTCTGGCGCGGGCAGTTCACCTTCGACGAGGGCATGCACGATCCAGGGAGCAAGCAGGTCCTCGGGATGAGAATCGAGCCGGCGGGACAGAGGGAGGCGGAGCGGGTGCTGGAACGCCTGGCCTTGCATCCCGCCACGGCCCGGCACCTGGCCTGGAAGCTCGTGCAGCGCTTCGTCACAGACGATCCTTCCAGCGAGACCGATCTGGTGATGGCTGTGGCAGCCTGCTTCCTGAGCACAGGAGGGGACATCCGTGCCACCTTGCGCTCGTTGTTGATGGATGGGCTCCTGCGGCGTGAGGGTCCGCTGCCGGCCAAGTTCAAGCGGCCGCTGGATTTCGTCGCCTCGGCCCTGCGGCAGACGGGCGCGCAAAGCGACGGCGCCGGGCCGCTGCATCGGGCGCTGGCCGGCATGGGACAGCCGCTCTTCGGGTGGGCGACCCCCGACGGCCCTCCTGACAGGGCTGAGGCCTGGATGGGTGGGTTGATGGCTCGCTGGCGGTTCGCAGTGAGCCTGGCCTTCGACGAACTGGGCGGCACCCGGATCGAGATCGCCCCCCTGCTGGAGGGCGGCGGCGCCCGGGACCTGCAGTCCTTCCTGCAGCGGGCAGCGGCCCTGCTGCTGGGCGTGTCACTCGAAGAGGAACTGGCTGCCGAATTGACGGCAGCGATGCGCGCCGAAGGTGCGGATGAGACGCCGGACACCTATCGCGCTGCGCTGGCGGTGATGCTGGCCTCGCCGCAATTCCAGCGGCGGTGAGCGCCGCGGCCTGGGCTGTACCCCGTGGAGCGGGATGCGATGCCGAAACTGGAGGTCGATGCATGATGCACGATGAACGAGGACCTGCGAGGGCGCACAAGTGGCTGGCGTGGGTCGTGCTGGGTGCGCTGTCGACCATCTTCGCCGAGGTGGTCAGCGGCGCCGACATGTTCCCTTTCTTCCACCCCTGGGGCCTGCTGGTGACAACCCCCCTCTACACCCTGCACATCCTGGTGCTGGGCTACGTGGTCTTCCGCGCGCCGCGCCTGAATTTGAGCGTGCTCTTCCTGGCGGGGGTGATCTTCGGCCTGTACGAGGCCTACATCACCAAAATGCTCTGGAACCCGGAATGGGGAGCGTTGCTGAAGGTGGCCGGGGCGGCTCCGGTTGAGATACTGGTATTGGCCTTCTGGTGGCATCCCTGGATGTCCTTCATCACGCCGCTGCTGGTAGGGGAGCAGGTGTTGGGGGGTGGACTGGAAGTGCTGGGCGCGCTGCCGGGGCGCCTGAGAGGCTTCTTCTCGCGCCGGCGCGGCTTCCTGACGCTGGCTGTACTGGCGGGGGTCTTCCAGTCCATCAACTCGCCTTCGGCAGGCCGCTCGCTGGCCGCTGGGCTGGCCTCGACGGGCGTTGTGCTGCTGCTGGTCCTGCTCTGGCGGCGGATCACTCGCGATGGCCGCTATTCGCTGCGGGATCTGATGCCCGACCGGCGCGAGTTCCGCTGGCTGCTGCTCCTGCTGTTGCTCCAGTATCTCGTGCTCGGGATCCTGCTGCGTCCGGAGGCGCTCCCCGGGTCCCTGGGGCATGCAGTGATCTGGTTCATCTATGCCGGCGTTGGGTTCTGTCTGTGGCGCAACCTGAGTCGGGCGGAGGGGCCGGCCGCGACCGCCCCGGTACGGGCCCGAGCGGGCGGTTTCTGGGTGCTGATGGCCTTGCTGTTCACGTTGACCGCCACGCTGGCCGAGCTCCTGCTGGCGCCGCTGGCGGGCTGGATCGCCGCGCTCTCCTGGCTGCTCGGGGGCATGTCGGGTGTGGTCTTATCCCTGCGCGCCGGGCGCGATGCTCTGCGACCTGTCCAGGCCTCCCCGCCGGGCCAGCCCCGTGCTGACCCCGCAGCGGCCGCGCCGCAGGTGGCAGGAGGGGAAACCACCTCATGACGTTGAGGCTCACACGGCGTTCTTTCGTGCGAGGGGCGGCCTCATGGGCCATCCAGGCGGCGTGGCCGATCTGGATGCCGCGCCTGGCCTTTGCGGCGAGGCAACGGGGGCCGCGCGGCGACGTGCTGCTGGTGGTCTTCCTGCGCGGCGCGGCCGATGTGCTGAACATGGTGGTGCCTCACGGGGAGCAGGCGTACTACCGCCGCCGGCCGACGCTGGGCATCGCGCGGCCCGACGACGGGCGCGTGGCCGCCGCAGAGCGCGTCATCGACCTGGATGGGTTCTTCGGCCTGCACCCCGCGTTGCGGCCGCTGCTGCCCGCCTGGCGGGCCGGCCAGTTGGCCTTCGTGCACGCCTGCGTGATGCTCTGACCACTCTCTACCAGGGGGCAGGCCCTGTCGAACGCGTGGGCCAGGAGACGCTGCGCATCCTGGAGACCCTGCGGGGCCTGGTCCCCGATCGCGGTGAACCGGCAGGCGGCATCCCCTATCCGCAGACGGACTTCGGCTACGGCCTGCGGCAGGTATCGATGCTGGTCAAAGCGCAGGCGGGGCTCGAAGCGGCGGCCATCGACCTGGGCGGCTGGGACACACACTTCGCTCAGGGCGCCGCCTCAGGGCAAATGGCGCGGCTGTTGACCGACCTGGCGCAGGGCCTGGCTGCCTTCCACGCCGACCTGCGGGATCACATGCATCGGATGACGGTGGTGGTCATGTCCGAGTTCGGCCGGCGGGTGCAGGAGAACGCCAGCCTGGGCACGGATCACGGCCACGGATCGTTGATGATGCTCATGGGCGGCAACGTGGTCGGGGGCAAGGTGCACGGCCGCTGGCCCGGCCTGGAGGATGAGCAGCTCTTCGGTCCGGGGGACCTGGCGGTGACGGTGGACTACAGGGACGTGCTGGGCGAGATCTGCCTGAGGCGCCTGAACAACCCCGCCCTGCAGGTCATCTTTCCGGGCCATGAGATAAAGCTGCGGGGGTACGTGGTCGCTTGATATGGGAGCTCATGTCGCGGGCCTGCCGAAGAGGGGAGGCCGCGAGGCAAACCTTCACGATGACAGACCCCGGCGTCAATGGGGCGCCGGGGTTTTCTGGTCCTGTGTGCTCCTGACCCAGGGTTGGAAGTCCAGGAAAACCTGCAGCACGCGCAGGTTCTGCTCCAGGTCCAGGCTGTAGTGGGTGGAGAGTTCCACGTCCACGGCCGCGATGCCGTTCTGTGCGGCCCAGTCGGCCAGTTGGCCGGTATAAGTGCAGCCGGTCTCGATGGGGGGGTAAGGGTAGTCGGTCACCTCGGCGATGGCTTCGGCCAGCCGCAAGGAACCGGGGTGCGGAGGGTGTCCGCCAGGGAAGATGCCCAGGGCGGCGCTGTGGTAGCTGATCAGGGCTTCGATGTGCCCCGCCAACAGGAATCGCAGCAGCGCCTGTGTCTCCGGCTCCGAGGCGGGGCCTGTCCCCCCGTTGATAGGCAGGTAGCTCCAGCAACCGGTCGGCGGCCAGGTGCGCGCCCAATCGAAGGGCCAGTTGCGGTTCAGATCGGCGCCGTTTTCGTTGGCACGTCCCGCGTAGCTGCGCGAGCGGGCGGCGCCGTCGGGGTTGAAGGCGCGCAGGATGTAGAGCGTGACCTCGGGGGGTACGATCTCCAGGTTCTGCCGCAGATAGGAGATCAGCTCATCAGCCAGGGCGATGGTGTTCCATTCATAGCCGCCGTGGATTCCGGCCAGGATGAGACGCTGGCTGGGACCGTTCCCGAAGCGGTACACCTCCAGCGGGCGCCCGGCCACGGAGGTGCCGATGGCAGTGGGGCCTTCGAAGCGGCTGCGGGGGGGGGGGGAGGGGGTCGGCGAGGGCTGCGTGGTAGGTGTGGCGGGGTCGTAGGTGGGGGTTGCAGTCCAGGGGTCAGGCAGCCCGCGTGTCGCCTCGACGCGCGCCGGCGCCGGGTGTGTTGGTGCCTGCAGCGGGTCGATCGCCAGGCCGGCGGGGGATGGTACGCAGCTTGCAAGCAGCAAGGCCAGGGCTGTCAATCCCAGCCCCGGGTTGGGTGGCTGCCGTCGCGAGTAGATCGAGCTCATGGCCATTTGCCTGTCGGAGTTGCAAGGTAAAGGCCAAACTATGCCAAAGGCAGGGCGGGAAGTCAGCCTGGGCTGCCTTCCAATTCCCTTACAAGTGCCGCTCGATGGGCCAGGTTGGGTAGCCAAGAACCTCGCCCTTTGTTAGAATGAACGCGATACCCGTCCCTCATTGTCGCCGGGGGGAACGATTGCCGCATGCCCCTAAAACCTGGTGAAATCCTTCGCCACCGATATCGCATCGAATCCGTCCTGGGTCAGGGCGGTATGGGTGCTGTCTACATGGCCTTCGACATCAACCTGGGCGTGGCGGTGGCGGTCAAGGAAAATCTCTTCACCACCGAGGAGTACGCGCGCCAATTCCGGCGCGAGGCCACCATCCTGGCCAGTCTGCGGCACCCCAACCTGCCGCGCGTGACGGACCACTTCGTCATCGAAGGTGAGGGGCAGTACCTGGTCATGGATTTCATCGAGGGGGAGGACCTGCGCGAGCGCCTGGAGCGCGAAGGCCCCGTGGGCGAGGATGAGGCGCTGCCCTGGTTCCTCGAAATCTGCGACGCGCTGGCCTATCTGCACAGCCGGCGTCCCCCGATCCTGCACCGTGACATCAAGCCCGGCAATATCAAGATCACACCCGACGGCCGGGCCATCCTGGTGGACTTCGGCCTGGCGAAGGTGCTCGATGAGGGCAGCGCCACCACCACCGGGGCCAAAGCCATGACGCCGGGCTTCTCGCCGCCTGAGCAGTACGGCACCGGGCGCACCGACCCCCGCACCGACGTCTACTCGCTGGGCGCGACCATGTATGCCGCACTCACGGCCACCATCCCCGAGGACTCGCTCGAGCGAGCCATGGGGCGCGAGGAGCTCACGCCCCTGCGGACGCGCAACCCGCAGGTGACGCCGGCCCTGGCGCGCGCCATCGAGAAGGCGCTGGGCGTGCACCCCGGCGAGCGCTACCAGTCCGTCACCGAGTTCGCCGCTGCGCTCACCGCCGCCTCCGGTGCCAGCCGTCCGACCATGATTCGCAACTATCCTTACCTGGAGCGCACCATGGTCGCGCGGGGCAAGACGGTGACCGCCGATCTGAGCTCGCGCCCTTTGTGGACGGACCGCAAGCCTCGGCGCTGGCCCGTCGCCCTGCTGGTGACCCTCACCGTAGCCCTGATTGGGGCGGGCGCGGCTTACGCGGTGCCGGACCTGAATGCCCGCCTGGCGGCTCTGTTCGCCCCCGTCCCCGCGCCTTCTCCGCCGGCCGATGCGCCGACCAGCACTGCGGCTCAAGCCGCGCCGCCAACGGCCACCCTGGCTGCCATCCTGCCCACAGCCAGCGTGACGGTGGGTCCCACCATCACGGAGCCCCTCGCTGTGTCGACCGAGGAGGCCACGCAAGCCTACGTGCCGACGCCGGCTCCGACGCCCCTGGGCGGCGGAGTGGGGCAGATCGCCTTCGCCTCGGATCGCACGGGCATTCCCCAGATCTACCTCATGAACATCGACGGTACCGGGCTGACTCAGGTCACCAACCTGCAGGACGGGGCGTGTCAACCCTCCTGGTCGCCGGATGGCACGCGCATGGTCTTCACTTCACCCTGCCGGGCGAACCGTGAACGATATCCCGGCTCCAGCCTGTGGATCGTCAACGCCGATGGCAGCGGCCTCACGCCCCTGCCTACCGCGCCGGGCGGGGATTTCGACCCCGCCTGGTCGCCGGACGGCAAGCGCGTCGCGTTCGCCTCCCTGCGCGATGGCCGGCCGCAGCTTTACGTGATGGACCTGGAGACGGGGGAAGCGCACAACCTGAGCGAGAACCTGGCGCGCGAAGGGCAGCCGACCTGGTCGCCGACGGGGACCTCCATCATATACGTCAGCAAGCGGACAGGACTGGAAGAGATCTGGATGATCCCCGACGTCGGAGGCGAGGCGCAGCGCTTCTCGCGCAGCGGCGGCAACGACGACACCTATCCGCATTGGTCCTCCGATGGTCAGTTGATCCTCTTCGAACAGGACATCGGCGGCATCCCGCGCCTGGTGGCCACGCGCTTCGAAGACCGCGGCGTCCCCGAACTGCGCATCTGCCCCGATGGGCCGCTCTCGGGACAGCCCATGGCGGAGGGGAAGTGGTCGCCCGACGTCCGCTGGATCGCCTTCGAGACCTGGCCCACGGGTGACAACCACGACATCGCCATCATCACCTCCAGCTGCACCAACTACACCGAGCTCACCAGCGACGCGGGTTGGGATTTCGACCCCGCCTGGCGCCCGTAGGCCCTCGAGGGATTCGGGACAATCCTCCCCCCGCTCGGGGAAATCTATCTATGGCAGCTACGGCTGCGCTATTGCATAATGCTAGAGGTGAGCCAGGGCGAGAGGCGCGCAGCCGATGCAGGCTGATGCCCCCGCTGCCAGAGATCGCCCTGGCCAGAGTCGAGCTGGGTCCGGCCCCTGCCGGTCGGTCCGAACGCGCACAACGGGAGACGATCATGACGGCACAGATCATCGACGGGAAAGCCATAGCAGCGGAGTTGCGCGCCGAAGTGGCGCGCGGAGTGGAGGCCCTGGTGTCGGGAGGCGGCCCCCGCCCGGGGCTGGCGACGGTGTTGGTGGGCGACAATCCCGCCTCGCAAACCTACGTCCGGATGAAGCAGAAGGCGTGCGCTGAGGCCGGCATCGAATCCTTTGGTCATACCCTTCCCGCCGACGCCAGCCAGGAAGAGGTCGAGAATCTGGTCAGGGAGTTGAACGCCGATCCCAAGGTGCACGGCATCCTGGTCCAGCTCCCCTTGCCCGCTGGCCTGGACGAGGAGGCGGTGCTCAAGGCCATTGATCTCGAGAAGGACGTGGACGGGTTCCACCCGCTCAACATCGGCCGCCTGGCTCAGAAGGGGCGCGAGCCGCTCTTCGTCCCCTGCACGCCGGCCGGTTGCATGCTCCTGCTGGAGAAGGCGGGCGCGCAGCTCGAAGGCGCCCGGGCGGTGGTCCTCGGGCGTTCCAACATCGTCGGGATGCCCATGGCGCTGCTGCTGGTGAAGGCCAACGCCACCGTCACCATCTGTCACTCGCGCACCAAAGACCTTCCGGCCGTGGTGCGTGAGGCCGACGTGGTCATCGCCGCCATCGGGCGTCCGAAGATGGTGAAGGGCGATTGGGTCAAGCCGGGGGCGTACGTGATCGACGTCGGCGTCAACCGCGTCGAAGACCCAACGGCGAAGCGCGGCTATCGGCTGGTGGGGGATGTGGATTTCGAGGCCGCCCGGGAGGTGGCGGGCGCCATCACGCCGGTGCCCGGCGGCGTGGGGCCGATGACCATCGCCATGCTGCTGCGCAACACGCTGCGCGCTGCCCAGCGGGCGGCGGCCTAGTCTCGACGGCAGGCAAGAGGATGAGCTTTCCATCGGGTTCCCATGGGGCGACATGAAGCAGCCGTCCGGGTGAGATCGGCTGAGGTGGCAGGGGCACGGCATGCCGTGCCCCTGGCGCTTAATAGCCACTTCGCTGCACTATGACAACTCTCCAGGGAATCCATGTTGTCTGACAATTGACGGGGGGGACCTCTGGTGCTAGACTCGCGGCACGATGGACGGACCCGGCAGGCCCGGCTTCTGCTCTCTGGGGGACGGGACGTGAGGAGGTGGCGGTCATGGACTCGAAGGAATGGGCCGAGCTGACGCGCGGCCTGGTGGATGTGGCCATGGGGCGAACCCCGGCGGACATGGTCGTCCGCGGCGGGCGTTGGGTCTGCGTCCAATCCGGGGAGATCATCGCCGGCACTGACGTGGCCATCAAGGGAGAGCGCATCGCCTACGTGGGACGGGACGCCAGCCATGCCATCGGCCCCGAGACGCAAGTCATCGAGGCCGATGGTCGCTATCTGGTGCCGGGGCTGCTCGACGGCCACATGCACGTCGAATCGGGCATGATCACCGTCACTGAGTTCGTGCGGGCCGTTCTGCCCCACGGAACCACCGGCATGTTTGTGGACCCCCACGAGATCGCCAACGTATTCGGCCTTGAGGGGGTCCGTTTGATGGCGGAGGAGGCCTCCCGGCAGCCCATCCACGTCTGGGTTCAGGTGCCCTCATGCGTGCCCTCGGCGCCGGGGCTGGAGACGCCCGGCGCGGAGATCGGGCCGGCGCAGGTGGCGCAGGCCATGGCCTGGCCGCGGGTCATCGGCCTGGGCGAGATGATGAACTTCCCCGGCGTGATCAATGGCGACGAAAAGATGCACGCCGAGATGGCCGAGACGCGCCTGGCGGGCAAAGTGGTCGGCGGTCACTACGCCTCGCTGGACCTGGGCCTTCCGTTCCACGCCTACGCGGCCGGCGGGCCGGAAGATGACCACGAAGGCACGCGGCCGGAGGACGCCGTGGCGCGCGTGCGCCAGGGGATGAAGGTCATGCTGCGTCTGGGATCGGCCTGGCACGACGTGGCGACGCAGATCCGGGCCGTGACCGAGATGGGGCTTGATGCGCGTCACTTCATCCTGGTGACTGACGACAGCCATTCGGGAACGCTGGTTCGCGAGGGCCACATGGATCGCGTTGTGCGCCATGCCATCCGGCAGGGCCTGCGACCCATCACGGCTTTGCAGATGGCAACGCTCAACACGGCGGAACACTTCGGCGTGGCGCGCGATGTGGGCCAGATCGCCCCCGGGCGTTTCGCCGACATCCTGCTCGTGAGCGACCTGCCCAACCTGATCATCGAGGGCGTGATCGCCAAGGGGCGGGTCGCCGCCGAGGGCGGGGAGTTGCTGCTGGATGTGCCGCCTTTCGAGTATCCCCTGGAGGTCAAGCAGTCTGTGCGCCTGGCACGGCCGCTCAGGGCTGAGGATTTCCGTGTGCCGGCGCCTTGCGATGGCCCTCTGGTGGTCAATGTGATCGGTGTGATGGAGAATCAGGCGCCGACGCACCACCTCAAGTTGACCCTTCAGGCGAAGGACGGCGAGGTGCCGATGGATGGCGCGCAAGATGTGGCGAAAGTGGCCCTGGTGGAGCGGCACCGCGGCACGGGGGAGATCCAGGTGGGTTTCGTCCAGGGTTTCGGCCTGGATGTCCCGTGTGCCATCGCTTCCACAGTGGCCCACGACTCGCATCACATGATCGTCGTCGGCAACGATGAGCCCAGCATGGCCGCAGCCGCCAACGAACTGGCGCGCGTCGGCGGCGGGCAGGTCGTCGTGCGCGAGGGGAAGGTGGCCGCCATGGTCGAGTTGCCCATCGCCGGGTTGATGTCCGACGAGCGGGCGGAAGTGGTGGCGCGCAAGGCGGAGCGGGTGTTGGCGGCCTTTCGTGAGGTGGGCTGTACCCTCAACAATGCCAACATGCAGCTCAGTTTGCTAGCGCTGGTGGTGATCCCCGATCTGCGCATTTCGGATAAAGGTCTGGTGGACGTCAAACGTTTTGAATTGATACCGGTTGTCGAGGGCGCGGCGCAAACCGAGCCCTCGACGCTGTGACTGGAAGCCTCTGATGGCTGAATCGCGTTCCACGGGACACAACAGAGACAAGCGCAAGCCGCTCTACCAGAGCACGGCGGAGAGGCTGGCTGAGATCCTGGCCGACATGGAGCCGGGCACGTATCTTCCCTCAGAACCGGAGCTGGCGCGCCGCCTGGGCGTCTCACGCGCCACCCTGCGCGAGGCCATGCGCACCTTCGAGGAGCGCGGCATGGTGCTGCGCCGCCAGGGTGTGGGGACCATGGTCACCGAGCCGCCCATCGTCATCCAGGCTGGCCTGGAGGTGCTGGAGAGCATCGAGACTCTGGCGGCCCGCATTGGGCTCGAGGTGGATATGGGGGCGCTCACCGTCGAAGAGCGCCTGCCCACCGAGCAGGAGGTGAGCCTGCGTTTGGCCTCACCGCAGGAGACGGTTGTCCAGATCTCGCGCGTCATCATGACCGGCGGCCGTCCGGCGGCCTATCTCACCGACGTTGTCCCCTACAGTCTCCTGCCCCATGACGCACTGCACAAGGGCTTCGGCGGGTCGGTGTTGGACCTGATGCTCAGGCGGGGCGAGCCCTCGCTGGGGTTCTCCCGCACGGAGATCACCGCCGTCTCCGCGCCCCCTGAGATCGCCCGCGCTTTGAACATCCAGCGCGGCGATGTGCTGCTCTGCCTGGAGGCCTTCCTCTACACTGTGGAGGGCCGGCCAGTAGACCATTCCACCAGCTATTTCCTCCCCGGCACCTTTCGCTTCCACGTGGTGCGTCGAGTGGGACAACATTTCTGAACCTGAGGAGGTAGACCGCATCCGAAGCCGCCAACTTCATCCTACGTAGACCGTCGAACCGAAAACCAGACATCATCATCTGAAGGAGAGTGAACCCATGCGCAGTTTTTCCGGTCGTGACATCCTGTCACTGAAGGGTTTCGAACGCGGCGAGTATTTCCAGGTCTTTGAGGTTGCCGATCGGCTGGCGCCCATCGCCAAGGAGCGCCGCCGCAGTGACCTGCTGAAGGACAAGATCCTGGTCACGGCCTTCTATCAGCCCAGCACGCGCACGCGCCTGGCGCACGAGGCCGCCATGCTGCGCCTGGGTGGTCAGGTGACGGGCTTCGCCGACGCCAAGATGACCCGCGCCGGTGACTTCTACCAGGAGTCCATCAAGGACACGGTGCACATGCTGGAGTACTACGGCGACGTTATCGTGATGCGCCACTTCCAGCAGGGCGCGCCGGCCGAGGCCGCCAAGTGGGCCAGCGTGCCCATCATCAACGCCGGCGACGGCTGGGGGGAGCATCCCACGCAGGTGCTCACCGACCT
>JAJRUD010000073.1 GCA_024277995.1 Chloroflexota bacterium | reverse complement strand
TAGTCGTGGGACTGGTCGCGCGAGCCGACGCACTGCAGGAAGGCGACTTTGCGGGCGGGGCGGCCGTCGGAGGGGCGGGTGACGTGGCCGCTGGTGGGGCCGGAGGCGGAGAGCAGGCGTTCGAGCTGCAGGGCGGTGACGACGTTGGGGTAGCGGCCCAGGCCGAACTCCTGGGAGAGTTCTGCGTTGTAGATCTGGTAGCCGGGGGCCAGGACCAGAGCGC
This sequence comes from Chloroflexota bacterium, assembly GCA_024277995.1. Lineage (GTDB taxonomy): Bacteria > Chloroflexota > Anaerolineae > Anaerolineales > E44-bin32 > JAJRUD01. The sequence goes on along the minus strand of JAJRUD010000073.1, from coordinate 3,443 downwards.
CGACGCGGATCTGCTCCAGGTGCTCGACCATGTCGTGGTCGATGGCCTCGGCCTGGCAGGTGTAGACGCAGGCCAGGCATTCGGAGCACAGGCCGCATTGCAGGCAGCGCTGCGCCTCGCTGCGCGCCTGGCGCTCGGTCAGGCCGAGGACCACCTCGCGGAAGCTGGTCACCCGCTCTTCCAGGGGCAGCAGGGCGGGTTCGGCCCGCGGGCGGGGCTCGATCAGGCCGGAGCGCACCTGCTCGGCGATCTGCTCGCGGCCGGGCTTTACCACCGGGGGCCGCGCTGCTTGTGGCTGATCGGGGGAATGGCCCTGGAGATAGCGATGGATCGAGGCCGCCACGCGGTGCCCCAGGCCGATGGCTTCGATGATGTAGCTGGCACCGGTCTTGCGGCCGCCGACGACGAACAGGCCCAGGATTTCGCTGGCCAGCGTTTTCGGATCGGCGGTCAGGTCGTCGAAGCGCGGATCGAGGAAGCACAGGTCGGATTGCTGCCCGACCGTGGCGATGACGGTGTCGACCTGGAGGGTGAACTCGCTGCCGGGTTCGATCTTCGGGCGGCGGCGCCCGCGCTCATCGACGCGCATGCCTTTCGCGGTGCGGGCCAGCTCCACCCCGATGGTCTTTCCGTCCTGCGTCAGGATGCGGGTGGCCGTCGTGTGCTCGAGCAGGTGGATGCCCTCCGCCTCGACGGCCGCCATCTCCCAGTGGTAGGCAGGGAGCTCGCCGCGCGGCCGGTCCAGCGCCAGATAGACCTGCTGGGCCCCCAGGCGGCGGGCAACCGCGGCGGCGTCGAGGGCGGTGATGCCGCCGCCCACCACGGCCACACGGGCGCCGATGGAGACCGGCTCGCCCAGGTTGACCTTGCGCAGGAAGGTGGCGGCGGAAAGTACGCCCTGGGCCTCTTCGCCCTCGATTCCCAGTGAGTGATCGCGCGCTGCGATCCCCGTCGCCAGGCAGACGGCGTCATAGCCCTCCTTCAGCAGGCGCAGGGGGTCTTCGATGGGCGAGTTGGTCTTCAATACCACGCCCAGGGCCAGGATGTCATCGATGTCCTGCTGCAGCACGCCCTTCGGCAGCCGGTGTGCGGGGATGCCGACGCGCATCATCCCGCCGGCCACGGGCAGCGCTTCGTAGACCGTCACGCCGTAGCCCAGCTTGGCCAGGTCGTGCGCGGCTGTCAGGCCTGCCGGGCCGGCGCCGACGACGGCCACCCACTCGGGCCGCGTGCGCGGCGCCGGTTCGACCTTTTCGCGTCCGTAGGCCAGGGCGTAGTCGACCACGAAGCGCTTGAGGGCCATGATCGACACCGGCTGGTCCACCAAAGCGCGGGCACAGTGTCCCTCGCAGGGATGGTGACAGGTTCGGCCGCAGACGCTGGGGAAGGGGTTGTCTTCCTTGATGACGCGCAAGGCTTCACGGTAGCGGCCCTGGGCGATGAGGGCGATGTAGCCCTGGGCACGCTGGTCGGCCGGGCAGGCATGGCGGCAGGGGGCCACGCCGAGCTTCTCGATGGCGTAAGCGCTGGGCACGGCCTGGGGATAGAGCTTGTAGGCCGCGCGGCGCAGGGAGAGGCTCTCGTTGTAGGCGTCGGGCAGGGTGACCGGGCAGACCTCGGCGCAGTCGCCGCAGCCGACGCATTTCTCAGCGTCGATGTAGCGCGGCTTGCGGCGCAGGGTGACGGTGAAGTCGCCCGCCTGGCCCTCGATCTCCACGATCTCCGTGTCGACCATCAGTTCGATGTTGAGGTGGCGGCCGGTGGCGATCAGCTTGGGGCTGATGGTGCACATGGCACAGTCGTTGGTGGGGAAGGTCTTGTCGAGCTGTGCCATGTGGCCGCCGATGGCCGAGTCCTGCTCGGCCAGGTAGACGCGATAGCCCTGCTCGACCAGGTCGAGGCTGGCCTGCATGCCGGCGATTCCGCCGCCCACCACCAGTACGGCGCCGGTCAGTTCATCGGCAGGGCGCGTCGGTTTCATTCCGCAGCGGTCTCCAAAGCTTTCTTCACCAGGCGCAGCAGTTCCTGCGGCGCGAGCGGCTTTTGCAGATAGGCCTGGACGCGCATGCTTTGCCCCGTTTCGAGCTCGTAGCGTCGCCGGCTGGCGTCCTCCACCACCGTGGTCAGGACCAGGATCGGCAGGTCGGCGCAGCCGGGCTCGCCTTGCAGCTCGCGGATCACCGTGAACCCGTCCATCCTGGGCATCAGCAGGTCGAGGATCAACAGGTCGGGCGTATGCTTGCGCACCATCTCCAGGCACTGAGCGCCATCGCGCGCCGTGGCGACGCGATAAGGCACGCTTTCGAGCACGGTGGTGATGGCCTCCAGCACGTCCGGATCGTCGTCGGCGACGATGATGTAGGGCTGCTCGACGATGGCGCTCACCTTGCGCAGCAGCTCATCGGGGTGGGCGGGTTTCTCGATGTAGGCCTGCACGTCCATGGCCATGCCGGTTTCCAGTTCATAGCGCCGGTAGGCCGCGTCTTCGATGACGGTGGTCAGGACGATGATGGGCAGGCCGACGTACTTCGGGTCGCTGCGCAGCTGGCGGATCACGGCGAAGCCGTCCATGCGCGGCATCATCATGTCCAGGATGAGCAGGTCCGGCGCCTGCTGCTGGATCAACTCCATGCATTGCACCCCGTCGCGCGCCGTCGCCAGGCGGTAGGGGCGGGTCTCGAGAATGGCTGTGATGGCTTCCAGGATGTCGGGATCGTCGTCGGCGATGAGAACGTAGGGTTCTCGCTTCATGCCTCAGGCCTTTCGGTCTCGGGAGTGGCTCCCCCCGTCGGTCCCTCGGATGGGCGGCCGTTGGCGGCGGCCGCATTGCCTTCGTCGGGAGGTGCGGGCGGGCGCGGAATGATGACGGTGAACTTCGTCCCGCTCTTGCCCGACTGGTATGGACTCTCGACAGTGATCTGTCCCTCGTGGGCCTCGACGATCTTCTTGGCGATGGACAGGCCCAGGCCTGCGCCTGCGGCGTGTTCGGCGTTGCTGGCGCGGTAGAAGTCATCGAAGATATACGGCTGGTCCTCGGCCGGGATGCCAATGCCTTCGTCCATGATCTCGATCACCAGCTTATCCGGCTCGTCGCGAGCCGCCAGCGTCACCGTGCTGCCCTCCGGGGAGAACTTCACCGCGTTGGCGAGCAAGTTGGAGAGCACCTGTCTCAGACGGCGGCGGGCGGCGAAGATGGGTCGCATCTTGGAGGGGCCGACGGCCTTGAGCTGGATGTCCTTGTGCGAGGCGTCCAGGCGCACCTCCTCGAGGGCCTCGGCGCCGATCTCTTGCGGATCGACCCATTCGCAATCGGCCCGGATGTGATCGGGCTGCATGCGCGCGAAGTCGAGTATGTCGCTGATCAGGGCGCGCAGCTCGGCCAGGCGCATCACGCTGCGCTCCAGCAATCGCTGCTGTTTGGGGTGTACTTCGCCGCTGTAGCC
>JAJRUD010000072.1 GCA_024277995.1 Chloroflexota bacterium | reverse complement strand
TCCAGCGCCCTGCGTACGCGCTGCACGCGGCGATCGGAGTTGGTGAAGGTGCCGTCCTTCTCGGCGAAGGAGCAGGAAGGCAGGATCACATCGGCCATGCGGCCCGTCGAGGTCAGGAAGATATCCTGGCATACCATGAATTCCAACTGTTCCAGCGCCTCACGCGCATGGGTCAGATTGGGCTCGCTGGTGAGCGGGTCTTCACCCATGATGTAGAAAGCCTTGATGAGGCCGCTGTGCGCGCCATTCACCAGCTCGGTGACGGTCAGGCCGGGCCTGGGGTTCAGGTCGGACCGGTTCCAGGCCCGACCGAAGCGGGCCAGCGCATGCGGGTCGTCCACCCGCTGGTAGGCAGTGAAGACGTCGGGCAGGCCCCCGGCGTCGGAGCAGCCCTGGACGTTGTTCTGGCCCCGCAAGGGGTTCAGGCCGGTGCCGGGGCGCCCCAGCTGGCCGCAGAGCAGGGCCAGGTTGGCGATGGCCAGGGTGTTGTCCGTCCCGTGAGTGCTCTGGCTGATACCCATGCCCCAGTAGACGGCCGCGGCCTGCGCCGTGGCGTACAGGCGCGCCGCGTGGCGGATGTCCGCCGCGGGCACACCCGTGATCTCCTGGGCCCAGTCGGGGGTGCAGGCCTGCAATGACTGCGCGTATTCCTCGAAACCCTCCGTCCGCTGCCGGACGAACTTCCCGTCGTAGAGCCTCTCTTCGACGACGACGTGGGCCATCGCCTGCCACAGGGCCACGTCGGTCCCCGGGCGCTGGCGCAGCCACAGGGTGGCGAAATCCGTCATCTCGATCCGGCGTGGATCGATGACGATCAGCCTGGCGCCGTTGCGGCGCACCGCTCGCTTGAAGAAGTTGCTGATGACGGGATGCGTCTCGCTGGTATTGGAGCCGGTGACGATGAAGGTGTCCAGATGCTCCATCTCGGCGATGGAGTTGCTCATGGCGCTGGAGCCGATGGCCAGCTGCAGGCCGGTGACGCTGCCGGCATGGCACAGCCGTGCGCAGTGGTCCACGTTGTTGGTGAACAAGACCGCCCGCGCCAGCTTCTGCAGCAGGTAGTTCTCCTCATTGGTGGCCTTGGCGCAGGCGAAGAGGGCGATGCTGTCGCCGCCGTGCTCCAGGGCGATGCTCGCCAGGCGCTCCACCACCAACTCCAGCGCCTCCTCCCAGGAGGCCTGGCGCCACACGGGCTCGGCCGAGCGCGGCCGGTCGCGGTTGACGCGGATCAGGGGCCGTTCCAGCCGCGCCGGGTGGGTGGTGAAGTCGGTCCCGAAGCGCCCCTTGACGCACAGCATGCCGTAGTTGGGGGCCGCCTCGAAGGGCGCGCTCACGCGGAAAATATGCCCCTGCCCGACGTGCAGGTCGATCTGGCAACCGACGCCGCAATAAGGACAGGTGCTGCGCACCACGCGATCTGCCTGGATCATGGAGGGCCTCCCGTCCGCTGTGCCAGCGCCCATACGGCGAGTGACTCGACGACTCCGGGGGCCTGGCAACGGCCTGGCATGGGCGAATGAGGGTGTGCTTCCATAAGTATATCCACCGGCGGGCGATTTCGACAAGAGAAGTCAATATTCTCCAGGGCCCTCGGGCACCCTCCGCTCCGTCACCATCCGTTCAGAGCATCGGGGCTGGGATCGCGGCCGGGCCAGTCTCACGCACTCCCCGTTCATCCGCCGCCGGCACGATGGGGCCACTCGACCCGAAGGCTCTCTGGACACCGGCGGCCGCGCGGGGTTATAGTAGCTCCCCGGACCCCAACATCCCCAGGAGGCCCCATGCCTGACCTGTCCTCACGCATCCTGCCACGCCTGAAAGCCAATCGCCTGCCCGGCCTGGACCTGGGGCCGCAGGCCCTGCACCCCGCCTATGACGGCCTGTCGATCCTGAACCTGCCTGCCAGCCTCTGCCGCTGGCTGGGGGTCCCGCCCACCGCGCACCCGCCGCTGGACGTCCCCGAGCTGGAGGCCATGGCCCTGGGCGCGCGCCGCCTGGTGGTCCTGCTGGTGGACGCGCTTTCCTTCGAGCGCTTGCAGCGCTGGCTGAACGGTCCGGCCTCGGCCTTGCAGCCGCTGGCTGAACGCGGCCTGCTGGCGCCCATCACCTCCGTGGTGCCCTCCACCACCAGCACCGCCCTGACCACCCTGTGGACCGGGCGCAGCCCCGCCGAGCACGGCGTGCTGGGGTACGAGCTGTGGCTCAAGGAATACGGCGTGGTGGCCAACATGATCACCCACTCACCGGCGGCCTTCGAGGGCCAGGCGGGTATGCTGTACAAGGCCGGCTTCCAGCCCGAGACCGCGCTGCCGCACTCCGGCCTGGCGCAGAGCATGGCGGCTGCCGGCGTCAGGGTGCACGCCCTGCTGCCGAAGCGCATCACACGCTCGGGCCTGTCGCGCATGCACTACGTCGGCGCCCACGTCCAGGGCTACACCTCCTGGGGCGACCTGACCCTGAGCCTGCGCGATCTGATCACCGAACCCGGCGACGCGCCGCGGCTCATCTGGGCCTACCTGAGCAGCCTGGACACGTTAGGCCACCTCTATGGCCCCGACTCCCCGCAGGTGACCTTCGAAGTGCGTGCACTTTTCGACGCCCTGGCGCGGACGCTGGAGGGCCTGGATCCCGCCCGGGCCCGCGAGACGCTCTTCCTGCTGCTCTCCGACCACGGCCAGATCGCCACGCCCCACGACCGGGATTTCGAACTGCGCCAGCACTCCGACCTGGCTGACATGCTTACGCTGCCCCCCACCGGCGAGAATCGCCTCTTCTACCTGTACCCCAAACCGGGGCGGATGGAAGCCGCGCTGGACTACCTGGAGCACGCCTGGCCAGGGGCCTTCCTGCCTCTGCCGGCCGGGCACGCCCTGGGGAAAGGCCTCTTCGGCCCCGGCGCCCCCTGGCGCGGCACGCCGGACCGCCTGGGCGAATACGTGGTGGTCTGCCGGGATCAGGCCTACCTGTGGTGGGCCAACAAAGATAACGAGTTGCGCGGCCGGCACGGCGGGCTGTCGGTGGAGGAGATGCTGGTGCCGCTGCTGGCGGCCAGGCTCGGCTGAAAGGGATCTGGCCCGGCGCGGTTGGCGGGACCCTGCGAAAGCGAAGAAAGCGCCCGGCGCATTGAATGCGCCGGGCGCCTTTTCGCTCCGGAAGGGCTTTGGCTCAGCCCGTCAGGGCGTGGCTTCGGGCGTGGGGATGGGGACCACGCTGCCCCCACTTCCCTGCAGCTCAGGCAGCGGCAGCAGGAAGGGGTTGTCGGCGGGGATCAGCATGACCTGGATGCCCGGGCTCAGCTTCTGGATGTACTCGAAAGTGAGCACCTCGGGGTTATCGCGCAGGGCGGCGGAGATCAGCTCCAGCGCCTTGGCCTCGGCCTCGGCTTCGATCAGCCGCGCCTTGGCGCGGGCCTCGGCAGCGATCACCTCGGCGTCAGCCTTGCCCTGCGCCACCTGGCGCGCTTGCTCGGCCTCCTGCCGCTTCTGGTCCACGATGAAAGCCGCCTGCTGCGCCAACTGCTCGGCGATCTGTTTCTGCTCCACCGAGGCGGCGTATTCCTCCGTGAAGGTGATGTTGCGCAGCACGAAATCCGAGAGGATCAGCCCGTTGTCCTGCAGGGTTGCGCTGAGGGTCGAGCGGATGCCCTCGTTCAGCTCGGAGCGCTTGCTGCTGATGATCTCTTCCACCCCGTATTGCGAGGCGGCATCGCGGATGATGCCGCGCGACAGCGGCCGCACCAGGTCGTTGGCGTAGCGGTCCTGCCAGGCGATGTGCACGTCGATCACCCGCTCCGGGTCGATGGAGAAGATGACCGAGGCGTCGATGCGCACCTCCTGGCCGTCCGCCGTGCGGGCTGCCACGGAGTCGTCGCCCTGCACCTCGCCTTCCAGGGGTGCGATGGACATGGTGTATGTCTGCTTGGAGATGGGATACACGATCACCGTCTCAGCGAAGGGGATCACCCAGTGCAGTCCAGGGGTGAGCGCCGTCGTCCGATAACCTTCCGGCGCGACGGCGGAGATCACCACGCCGCGTTCTTCGGGCTGGATGAAGACCAGCCCGGCGCTGACGGTGGTGAGCAGCAGTGCAGCCACCACGGCGCCGATCACGATCCCACCGGCCGCTTTGAAGCTGCGCCCGCGCGTCGCTCGCACGACCGCCAGCGCAATCACAGCAAGGGCTACCACCCAGGACAGGGTGGCCACGCCTCGCAACATTTCGGCGATATTCATTCATTCCTCCTGAAGGGTTCATGCCTTAATGCGATCAAGGTGCTGGGATTATAGCATGCGCCCCCACGCCCTCTCCGACGCCACGCTGACGTTGCCCTGCCAGGCGGGGCGTGTTAGCATCGATCCATGCGACGCACACAGGGGCGCCTGGAGGCGCTCGAGCTCCTCCCCGACGGGCGGCGGGCCCTGCGCGTATCCTGCTCACCGCAGGCTGTGCCGCGTCCCGGCCAGGCCGTGCTGGCCCTGCAACCCGGCCAGCAGGAGCCGCGCCGCCGGGTACTGTTCCCGATCGAGATCGGAGCACGGGCCTTCCTGGCGCCCATGCCGCAAAAGGTGTCGTGGCAACCTGGCGACGAGCTGGACCTGCTGGGGCCGGTGGGTCGGGGCTTCGCGCCGCCGTCCCGTGCCCGACGCTGGCTGCTGCTCGGCCTGGCTGACGCGGTTGATGCGCTCCGGCCGCTGGTGGATCAGGGCCTGCAAGCGGGCGCCTCTATCGCCCTCTGGGCTGAGCGCGCGCCGGCCGATCTGCCTGCGCAGGTCGAAGTGCGGCCGGCGCTGGGGGAAGCCCTGGCCTGGGCCGATTACATCGCTGTGGCGCTCCCCGCCGCCTCGCTCGCCGACCTGCGCCAGCATCTTGGAACGCAGGACGAAATCCGGCGTCTGGGCTCAGCCCAGGTCCTCGTCCTCACCGACATGCTCTGCGGATACGGCGGCTGCGGCGCCTGCGCGACCCCGCCCAGCCGCGGCTGGGCGCTCGCCTGCACGGCAGGCCCCGTTTTCGGCCTGGAGGACCTGTCGTGGTAGGGGAGAAGCTCGTTGTGCTGGCCGCCTTCGCCCACCCCGACGACGAGACCATGCTCATCGGTGGGACGCTGGCCATGCTCGCCGCGCGCGGCGCCCGGGTGCACGTGCTGTGCGCCACACGCGGCGAGGGCGGTGAGTTGGGCGAGCCTCCGCTTTGCCAGCCACACGAATTGGGGCGGCGGCGCGAGGCGGAGCTGCGCTGCGCGGTGCAGGCGCTGGGGTGTGCGTCCCTCGAGATCCTGGGATACCGCGATCCCCCCGTCGACCAACAGGGTCATCTGCACGCTTTCAACGCCGACCTCGACTCCCTCGCGACCCAGATCCGGCAGCGCATGCAGTCCGTGGGCGCAGGCGTGCTCATCACCCACGGTTCCAACGGTGAATACGGCCATCCCGCCCATCGCCTGATGCACCAGGCAGCTCTCGGAGCCGTGCAGACCTCGCCCACCGACACCGCCATCCTGTACACCGTCTCGGCGACCTTCCCCGGCCATCCGCGGCCTCACCTGGCCAACGAGGACGACGCAGCGCATTTCGTGCTGGACGTGGGGCCCTGGCTGGCGGCCAAGCTGACCGCCGCCCGCTGCCACCGCACCCAGCTGGCTCTCTTCCTGCGCCGCTCCTCCCGGGCCTGGGGCCGGCCAGCGCAACTGGAAGAAGTGCTCATGCGCCGCGAGAGCCTGCACCGCGCCTGGCCCGCCGGCGGGGACGCGCTGCACGACCCCCTGGCGCGCTTCCTGCAGGCGCGCTGCGCGGACGCGCTGCTGCCGCTGTAGAGCATGGAAGAGGACGCCGATGCAAGCCGGGGCTGAATACTGGGTGTCGATTGGACAAAGGCAGGCGCGCCGCATGCCGGCGGCAGAAACAGCCGCAACGATCAGCGGCCGGCGCGGCGCCCGCCTCTCGGAGCGGCGGCCATGACCCTGACGCTTTCCACGGGCAAGCGCGAATTGCTGCTGCACCCACCCATCACCAACGCCGCCGGGACGCTGGGCTTCTCCAGCGAGGCCAGGCGCGTGCTGGACCTTTCCCGCCTGGGCGCCTTCGTGACTAACCCCGTCAGCCTGGCACCCCGCTCCCCCGCCTCCGGCCCCCGGCTGCTGGATTTCCCTGGAGGGCTGCTGCTGCACACCGGACATCCCAACCTCGGTCTCTCCCGAGTGCTGCGCGATCACGCCGCGCGCTGGGCCCGCCTGTCATGCCCGGTGATCGTCCACCTGCTGAGCGATGCACCCGAGGATCTGGCGCGCATGATTTCGCGGCTGGAGGGCGTCGAGGCCGTGTCCGCCGTAGAGGTGGGCTTGCGCGGCGAGGACCCGCCCCTCGATACGGCGTTGGTGGAGGCGGCGGCGCGCGGCGAGCTGCCCATCATCGCCTGCCCACCGCTCACCATCCCTTCGGAAAGCGCCGCCGCCCTGGCCGCAGCCGGAGCGGCCGCCCTCAGCATGGGACCGCCGCGCGGGGCCCTTCCCACAAACGATGGCCCCACCGTTGCGGGGCGCCTTTACGGCCCGGCGCTATTCCCGCTGGCCCTGCAGACCGTCCGCAGGTGGGCCGCATCCCTCCAGGTCCCGCTCCTGGCCGCCGGGGGGATCTACAACGACGCGCAGCGCCGGGCCATGCTGAGAGCGGGCGCCGCCGCCGTGCAGCTCGACGCCGTGTTGTGGACGGAGCCCGAAACCATCCTGGAAGCCGGCTGACAGTCCGGTCGTGTAATTTACTCTATATTTATCTTTAAATTGACATTTATTGCCCGGCTTGCTATGATGGGGACGACGCGGGGGCAACGCGCTGCGCCGCCGTCCGGGCATGCGGGGATGCCCTTCTGCGTCCTGGGGTCTTACGGCCGTACGCGCACCGCACAGGGGGGGCAAATCCGAGAACTGCTACGAGAGACGCACCCTGGGAGGTCCCTATGACCACCTATCGAGACCCGGAACGCGAACTGCTCGCCGAGATGACCCGTGTTCCACTTTTGGACGCGCAGGAGGAGATCGCCCTGGCGGAGGCCATCTCCGCAGGTCACAGGGCAGCGCAAGTCATGGCTCACGAAAACATGCGCCCCGCGGCGCGCCAAGGGTTGGCTCGCATCGTGGAGGCGGGCATGGCGGCGCGCGAATATCTGGTCCTGGCCAACACGCGCCTGGTGATCAGCGTGGCGAAACGCTACGTGGGACGCGGCGTTCCCTTCCCCGACCTGGTGCAGGAGGGCATGGTGGGGCTCATCCGCGCCGTGCAGAAGTTCGACCCGGCGCGCGGAAACCGCTTCAGCACCTACGCCACCTGGTGGATCCGCCAGGCCATCACTCGCGCACTGGACAACCACAGCCGGACCATACGCCTGCCCGTGCACGTGGGCGAGCAGGTGAACCGCATCAACCGGGCTGCACACGAGTTGCGGCAGCGCCTGGGGCGCGAGCCCTATCTCGAAGAGGTGGCGGCTGTCCTGCGACTGACCCCTGAGCAAGTCCGCGAGGCCAGGCTGGTATCGCTGGAGCCGCTCTCCCTGGAATTGCCGCAGGACGAGGGCGAGGAGCGCCGCCTCGAGGATCGCATCTTCGACGGCGAGGCCGAGACGCTGGAAAGCTCCGTCGAGGCCAACCTGCTGCAGGAGGAACTGGATCAAACCCTGGCCACCCTGCCCCAACGCGAGGCCCAGGTATTGCGCCTGCGCTTCGGTCTGCTGGATGGCCGCACACACACTTTGCAGCAGGTCGGGGACAGGCTGGGCATCACCCGTGAGCGCGTGCGCCAGCTGCAGGACCAGGCGCTGGGGCGCCTGCGCGGCTCGCCGGAAACCCGCGCCCTGCGCGCTTACCTCCAAAGCAGGTAAGGGTCAGGCTGTTATCCCCCGCTTTGGGCCGCGAGGCAGGCGCCTCAAGCGCAGCGGGCACGCGAGCCGTCCCTTCCCATCCCAGGTGCCGCGGCGTCGGAGTACAGCCCTCTCGACGGCTTCCCGCTGCTGTACCATCCCCTCTCAGCTCCCCCCGGCCTCGCGCTCGAGGAAAATGGTCATCGGCCCGTCGTTCTCGATTTCCACCAGCATGTGCGCGCCGAACTCACCCATCTGAGTGGGGATCCCCTCCGCCTCCAGGAAGCGGGCGAAACTCTGCACCAGCGGCTCGGCCACCTCGGGGGGTGCGCTGCGGATGAAACTCGGCCGGCGCCCTTTGCGCGTGTCGGCGTACAGCGTGAACTGGGAGACCACGATGGCCTGCCCGCCCACGTCCCCCAAGGCCAGGTTGGTCTTGCCCTGCTCGTCCTCAAACACGCGCAGCCCGGCGCACTTCTGCGCCAGCCAGCGCGCCTCAGACTCCGTGTCCCCCTGACCGACACCCACCAGCAGCACCACCCCCTTGCCGATCTCCGCCAGGGTGCGACCCTCGACGGAAACCCGGCCGCGGCGCACTCTCTGCAGCAAGACGCGCATCAATCACCCTCCTGGCAGGGCGTGCCCCGTCGCGCCCAAGAGCAGGCAGAGACGTTGCATGCAACGTCTCCATTCGGCCCGCGTCGCGCGCATCCTTCAGGCGTGTTCAGTTCCCGCCTCCCAGGCGCGCCGCCAACAGGCGTTCCACCTCGCCCGCTTCGGCATGGCGCCCCGTCTGAAGCTTCGAGTAGATCAATTCGCCGTCCACAGCGACCTCGAATCGTCCGCCGTCGGAAGGGATCAGGGTGATGGATTTGATCTCAGTTTCATGGGCTTTGAGCAGCTCAGCCATCAGACCGATGGCTCGGTCGGTGTAGTGTCAGACGGCGCAGTATTCCAGCGTGATCTCGAACACTTCGCTCCTCCTTGCAGGTATGGTTGCCTCACGGAGTATAACGCACAGAATCCGACGGCAGCAACCGCTACGGGCCTTCAGGTGTTCGCCGGCGGCCTCTTGAATCCCCTTCGGAATTCTTATAGACTGAAAGCGTGGCCGCCATTATCGACCAGGGGGAAAGTCCCATGGCCGGTCGATCGCCCCTCCGCCTGCGCGGCGGCCGTCGGGCCGCCGTTGCCCAGCCGCTCCAGCGCCTCCTGCAACCCGCCACACTGCTCGCCCTGCTGCTGCTGGCCCTGGCCGGTCCGGC
>JAJRUD010000071.1 GCA_024277995.1 Chloroflexota bacterium | reverse complement strand
GGCGCGCCGCTGGGCTACCTGCAGGACGGCGACGCGCTGGAGATCGTCGGCGGCCCCGAGCGCGTGGGCACTCAGCTCTGGTGGCAGGTGCAGGTGGTCATCCAGGGCGAGACCCAGGTGGGCTGGCTGCTGAGCGACCTGTTGGCCACCGTCACACCCACGCCGACCGCCACCCCGCGCCTGACGGCCACCGCTACACCGTAGTCAGAGGTCCTTCCGAAAACCGGGAGCTTCCGGGGAGATTTCGGTCAAGCCACTTTGCGCTGCAGCACAATGCGCCCGTAGTCCGCCGGGATCACCACGTCGGCCCTGGCCTTGTGCTGCGAGATGATCCGGTGCTCCCGCTCCAACACTTCCTTGATGAAGGGCTCGAATTTGTCCCGCGCCCGCCGCTTGCGAGCCTCCAGCGTCTGACGGTAGTCCCGATCGATGAAGACCCGGAAGTCTACGAAGTGCAGCAGGGACGTGTAGGTTCCCTCGGCGATGAGCGCCACGAACCCCTCCACCGCCATCTCCTCCGTGGTGAGGCGATCCTCGTCGTAGATGACCAGAGGCTTATAGATGGGACTCTCACTGCGCTTGAAGGAGCGTAGGTTGCAATCCATGAAATCGAGCTTGACCTCGTAGGTGCCCACCTGCTCGATGTTCCTGCGGCGCATCTCATGGTTGGTCTTGGGGGGGAAGACGAAGTAGTCGTCCTGTTGCAGGATGCCGACGGGGATGCCCCGCTCGCCCAGCAGGCGGGCGATCTCCGAAGCCAGTTCCGACTTCCCCGAACCTGATTCCCCGGCGATGGCCAGCGTGAACCCAGGCTGGATGCGGGGTGCGAGCAGGTCACAGATTTCGGCCGCGCGGGCGCTGTGGTGCGGTTCGATGACAAGTTTGTCGCCTCGCATAGTCCTCCCTCGATCAGGAGATCAGGTCTGCGTTCCCCAGATGGAGGTCAGGAGATCGAGACCCAGGCCCTTTTCCGGTGTGGGGTCCAGGAAGTATTCCGGGATAGGAAGCCGGCCCTCGCTCCGGGGAACCAGCCTCTCCATCACTGACAGATAGCCCAGCGCCGTGCGATCCCAGGTGTAGCGCTCCAGCACACGCTGGCGCCCGGCCTCAGCGAATCGCTGCCATTCCTCTTCCGACCCTACCAAGCGCAGGAGGCCGGCGGCGATGTCCTGCGGATCCGTGGGGTCCACCAGCACGCCGAACTCCCGATCGCCCTCCCGCAGGCTCTCGCTGGGTCCGCCGTTGCGGGTGACCACGGCCGGCAGACCGGCAGCCATTGCCTCCAGCGGCGCCAGGCCAAAGGGCTCGTAAAGCGCAGTGAGCGCGAACACTGAACGCCTGCAGCTCAGGTAACGATACGCCGTGGCCAGTTCCTGCTGACTCACCAAGGAAATGACGCCGATCTTGCCCCACAGACCATGGGCCTCAGCCAGCGCGACGATCTCGTCCAGGATGGCGCGTTCTGCGGGCGAGAGTCCCTCTCGGCTGTGGATGTCCTGCGCGCCGCGCACCGCCAGGAGCAGATTAGCCGCTGCCTGAAGCTCAGCGCTCTCAGCGAAGGCGCTCACCAGGCCGACGTGGTTCTTCTTGGAATCCAGTCGGCTCGAGCAAAGCACCGCCGGCAGGTCGCGGCGCTCCGGCGCGATGTCGCGTTCCAACACCTGCTCCAGCAGCGCCGCGACGTGTTGATCTTGCGGTCCCGGGGTCTCCGCGTCGAAGATGCGCATGTTGACGCCGGGAGGGACCACCCTGAACCTGGCGTCCTCCGCCGGGTCCACCGCGCCCCGGTAGGCGGGATGGCCATACTGCTCGAAGCGCTCCTGGCAGGTGCTGGTGATCACGCGCCCGGCGTGGTTCATGGCCACGCGCTCGGCGGCGATGCGGCGGGCGAAATGGTAGTGCGCGTCGAGATCCTCCAGGCTTTGCTTCCCCTGCGCCAGCAGGCGGTCCAACTTCTGCGCGCCCAGCGAGTGCCCGGTGAAAGTGTAGGGCGGGCCGCCTCGCTCCTGCCAGAGCGCGCAGGCCAGGCCGCCATCGCCATAGTGTCCGGTCGCCACCTGGGGTCCCCCACCCTCTCGCCGGTAGAAGGCAGCGATGTTGGGCACCCACTCCGTGCCCAGCCAGGGCCACAGGTCCTCCTTGCGCAGAAAAGCGTCGCCGCCGCAGGCAAGGCGCACAATGCGCACGTTGGGCTCCCCAGGGTAGCCATCCAGCTCAGCTTCGAAGCCGGGCCACTGGGGGTCGACGATGCGGCGGGTGAGGATGTCTACCCGATGGCCCATCCGACCCAGAGCCAGAGCGACCTCTTTGACGTATACCAACTGTCCGCCGAAGTCAGGGTGCTCGGTCCAATAGCGATCCTGCGGGTCGAAGTTGCCTTGTCGATTGAGGAACGCGATGTGCATGAAGCACTCCTGGATCACATGGGAGACTGCATATGCCGTTGAGGGCGGGGCAGCGAGTGCTTCTCACCGCCGCAACGGGTGCAGAAAGCTCGAGGAAGGCCCTGATCGGCGCACTTCGCGATCACTGCATCCTCTCCGGTTGAGACCCGAAGCACCGCCAGCCGCTATCCCTTGACGGAGCCGGCCAGCAGGCCGCGCACGAAATAGCGCTGCAAGGAAAAGAAGACCACCAGGGGCAAGACCATGGAGACGAAGGCCCCTGCGGTGAGCAGGTGCCAGTCGGTACCGAAGGTACCAAGCATGCCCAGCAGGCGCTGCGTGAGCACTTCCACCTCGGGCCGCGCGCCCAGGAACACCAGCGCCACCAGCAGATCATTCCACACCCATAGGAACTGGAAGATGGCGAAGGAGGCCAATGCCGGCAGGGAGAGGGGTAGGACCAGGCGCATGAAGATGGTGAAGTGCGAGGCGCCATCCATGAAAGCCGATTCGAGGATGTCACGCGGCAGGGAGCTGATGTAATTGTAGAGCAGGTAGATGGCAAGCGGCAGGCCGAAGCCCGTATGCGCCAGCCATACTCCCAGGAAGGTGCCATTCAGATCGAGCTTCAGGTAGTCGCGCAGGATGGGAATCAGGGAGATCTGGAGCGGCACCACCAACAGCGCCACGACGCCGATGAAAAAGGGTCTGCGGCCCGGAAAGCGAATCCAGGCGAAGCCATAGGCGGCGAAGGCAGCGATGAGGATGGGAATCACCGTGGCCGGGATGGTGACCGTAAGGCTGTTGACGACGGAGGTCAACAGGTTGATGTTTTCCTGGCCCGCACGAATCTTCGCTTTCAGGCGCGGGTCGTCCCCCGCCGTGCCCAGCACGATGCGGTAGTTGTCCAGGCTCAGGTTGGCCTCGGCCGGGTTCTGAAGCACGGTCCACCAGCCCGATCTGCTGACGTCATCAGCCGAGCGGAAGGAACTCACCAACAGGCCGAAGGTGGGGACTGTCCAGACCATGGCGATCAGGAGCAGGGTGCCGTACACCAGGACCTTGGCAAGCAGTCGATGGGGTTTGAGCTTCATCAGAAGGCCTCCGTCTGCCGGCCGAATTGGCGCAGGTTGTACCACATGACCGGGACCACCGCGAGCAGCAGCACCACGGCGATAGCCGCGCCGCGGCCGAAGTTGAAGGCGCGGAACATCTGCGTGTACTGCTCGTTGGCGATGACCTGGGTACCAAAGTTGCCGCCGGTCATTGAGAGCACGATGTCGAATATCTTCAAAGTGAAGATGACGATAGTGGTGGAGACGGTTACGAGGGTGCCGCGGATGGTGGGGATGATGATGCTGAAAAAGACCTGAACCTCGTTTGCGCCGTCGATACGGGCCGCCTCCAGCAACTCTTCTTGAATGCCCTTGATGGCCGCCGAAATGATGACCATGGCGTACCCCGTTTGCAGCCAGATGAGTATGGCGACCAGGAACAGGGTGTTCCACGGCTTGAGGATCAACCAGGCCTGGGGTTTGCCCCCCAGGGCGACCACGATGGCGTTCAGCAGACCGATTTGGACCGCTCCCTCGGGCCGGAACTCATAGATGAACTTCCAGATCACCGAGGCCCCCACCATGGAGATGGCCATAGGCATGAAGATCAGCGCCTTGATCAGGGTCTCAAAGCGCGGGTGGGTGCGGTCGGCCAGGATCGCTATCAGCAGGCCGAAGCCCACGCTCAAGCCGGTGCCCACCACCAGCCAGATAAGGTTGTTGCGGAAGGACTCCAACATGGGCTGGCTGGTGAAGGCGTAGACGTAGTTCTCCAATCCGATGAATTGGCCGCTCTTATCGAAGAGACTGAAATAGAAAGTTCGCAGTGTGGGTAGGAAAAGATACCAGGCGAGGATGGCCAGTGCCGGGCCGACGAAGACGAAGGGCGTCATGCGTACCCTCCAGGCCACGGGCAACCGTTCGATGGTCCAGTTGGCCAGCAGGAACAGCGCCGCCAGACCCCCCACACCCCAGATGATAGCCACGACGGCGGTGATCCATTGCGGCGCCGAAGTGTCCCGCATGAAGATGAAAGTGCGCCACAGCACGATGAAGGTGATCGCGGGGATGAAGAGCGATACCAGGATGCGACCGAGGTTGGTGACGAGCCACTGCACGAGGCCGCCCGGCTTCTTGACCTCAAGGCTCTCCATGGGAATCCTCCATGCTCATGAACCGACCGCCGGGAGAGCCCGGGTGGGGGCGGTACGCCCCCACCCGGGTAGGTCCGGCCCCGTCGCCAAGCCGCGTCGAGACCGGGTGAGGGCCGCTTATGGCAAGGTGGCGTCGATGTCGGCCAACACATCATCCAGCGACTTGGCGCCGCTGATCCAGTCCGTGGCCCCCTTCCAGAAGGCCAGGTTGACCTCGGAGGCCATGTTGTCCGAGCCGTCGAAGCGCGCCGCGGTTGCCTGGGTGATGGCTTCCGCCATGGTGCGCTCGAGCACCGTCGGGTACCAGTTCAAGTCCTGGTTCACGTGCGGGAACAGCGAGCCGCCCAGCTCCGCCCAGGGCTTCACAGCCGCCGGGGTGCCCAGGAACTCGATGAACTTGCGCACTTCGGGGCGATCGTGGCCCTTGAAGACCACGAACTGGTCACCGCCCACTTCCAGGGTGAAGGGCAGGGACTCGTCGATGGGGGGCAGCATGAACACGCCCACCTGGTTGTCCAGGTCGGCCTGCACGTCGGTGGGGAAGAAGTTGGTGACGAAGCTACCCTGCATGTGCAGCCAGCACTGCTGCGGGTCGGAGAACAGGCCCTTGGCCGGCTCTTTGAAGTTGGTTGCGGCGATGAAGGCCGGGCCACCGTAGACCGCGTCGGGGTCGAACATGATGCTCCCCACGATCTCCCAGGCGTTCTTGACGCGCTCGTCGCTGAAGGGGATCTCGTGCGCCACCCACTGATCGTAGACTTCCACTGGCTGGGTGCGAAGCATGATGTTCTCTACCCAGTCGGTGATCTTCCAGCCGGTGGCCGAACCGGACTCGATGCCCTCACACCAGGGTGCGATGCCTGAGCCCTTCATCTCCTCGGTCAGCGCCGTCAACTCGCCCCAGGTCGTCGGCACCTGATAGCCGGCGGCCTCAAAGGCGGGCTTGTTGTACCAGACCCAGCCCTTGGCGTTGACGCGATGGAACATGCCGTAGGGCACGCCGTCTACCGAGGCAAGATCCTTCCACGCCGGGGTGTATTCGGCATCATAGACGGCCAAAGCCTCATCCCAGAGGGGGACCAAATGTCCCTCGCGGGCCAGCTTGGCCACCGCTCCCGGTTGGGGGAAAGCAGCGATGTCGGGCGGATCGCCAGCCTCGACGCGCACCGTGATCAGCGTCTCAAACTCGGCGCTGCCAGAGTAGATGACGTCGATATCGGGATTCTCGGCTTCGAAGGCCGCGATCACGTTCTCGAAAGCGGTCTGCTCCTCGCCGCGAAACGCGCCCAGGATGAAGACCGTGCCGGTGTCTTCGGCGGGCTTCTCGGGCTCAGGCGTGGCCGTAACCACCACCGTCTCGCCTTCGATCTCCACCACCACGGTCTTCACGACCTCTTCGGGGGTGGCCGGGGCACAGGCGCTGACCACGAAAGCGATGAGCAACAACGCGCTCATCACAAACATCAGGCGTTTCATCTCCTCAGTCTCCTTTTCGTTCGCTATACTGCGATCGGATCGTGTGTTGGATATGAGAAAGCAATGTCTTCCGCACTACCTCCTTCCTGGCGACACGCCATAGGGCGCATGCCCGTATCCGGGCGGCGTTCTGTTCAGGCTGATGTACGCGGCGCAATGAACGCCTTTCGTCAATGGGGCTGTGAGCCCAGCCCGCCGTGGGCCCAGTCCCACAATAGGGGTCCTCCCCCATCTGTCAGGACCTCTCTGCGCAAGGTCGTCTCCTCCAAATCCCCCGAACCCTCTCAGCCAAAGCCCGTTTCTCAGGGGACGCCATCGGCTGCAGGGGCGCCCATCTCCCCACCAGCATCGCGGCCCCTCATCGGGCAGGGGGAGCCGTGGTCCTGCGGACCACCACCTCCGAGGGAAGGGTGTGGCACTCCGGCGCCTTTTCGGGGTCCTCGATATATTCGAGCAGCAAACGGACTCCACAATCTCCTGACTCGAAGAGCAGTTGACGTACCGTGGTGAGCCCCAGGTATTTCGCGATCTCGATGTCGTCGTATCCGATGACGGAAAGGTCTTCGGGCACTCGCAAGCCAGCCTCGCGCGCGGCTTCCAGGACGCCCAGGGCCTGCATGTCGCTGGCAGCAAAGACGGCCGTTGGGCGCTCGTCGAGGGTGAACATCTCTGCGGCCAGTTCGCGCGCCGTATCCCGGCCGTGCTCGCCGTGGCGCTCAAACTCCGGACGCACCTTCAAGCCAGCAGCTCGCAGCGCCTGGCGGTAACCCTTATAGCGATCGCGGCTGGAGGTGAAGGGAAACGCGTCATTGACGGGGTCACCGATGAAACCGATACGCTGGTGTCCCAGATCAATCAGGTGTTGCGTAGCCATGCGTCCCCCGGCGACGTCGTCCACGACCACGCGGCTGAGCTCGGGGGTGCTGGGATGGTTGACGTCGATCAGCACTATGGGCATCTGAGCCCGTTGGAAACGGAGGATGGCGGCGCTGTCCAGTGGGAGCGAGAGGATGAGAACACCGTCCACTCGCTCGCGGCGGGCCAGGTTGCGCAGGCAGGCCTCGCGACGCTCGGGAGTCTCGATGTTGAAGACGATCAGGTCGTACTCACTCTCGGCGATCACGCTTTCGATGCCCCGCAGCCGCTCCACAGCGGAGGGCCGGGTGAAGAAGGGAACCACGGCGGCGATGGTCAGGGTCTTGCCCAGGGAGAGGCGTCTCGCGATGGGATTGGGCGAATAGTTGAGCGCTTCAATAGCATCCAGCACACGCTGCCGCGTCGCCTCGCGCACGTGCGGGCTGCCGTTGAGCACCCGTGAGACCGTCCCCAGTCCCACCCCCGCCCACTTGGCCACGTCCCGGATCGTTGCCATCACACTCCATCTGCAAATGGAACCGGTTCCATATTACAACGGAAGGGAGCAGCTTGTCAAACGGCGCGACCCCTTTCGGCGCGCCGCGACGGCACGCACCCCTCCCCCTATGGGAACATCGCAGGACCCGTGGCGTTGGTTCTTGTATCGGGCGCGCCTGGCACATGGGGGCTCGCGGATTGTCAGGCGGCGTATGTTGAGTATGCTTCTTCAGCCCTCTCGATCCTCAAGCTCTTGCCTTCCACCGGTCAGAGGCCAGGCGAAACGGAACGAGCCTGGGTCGGTGGATCTGCACAGCCTGCACAACCTCCGCCAAACAGCCGGCCCATCGCTGCCGGGCCAAGCAGGACGAAACCTATCCTGGCGAATGGGACGGGGATGGTGCGTAGGGCGGCCCGCAATCCGCCGGGCTCACCGCCCGAGGAAGGAGCCCTTCGCTTGCCGCTGGCGCCGGCGAAGCGCCGCGGGTGGTCTAGGGCTTCCACGCCTTCCAGACGCACCCCACCAGGTCCGGACCAGGGGTGAGCGTCTCATCACCTTCGGTCCAGCCGGCCGGCGTGGCTTCCTTCGCCTCAGTTTCGCGCACGCGCTGGAATGCCTTGATCTGCCGTATGGTCTCGTCGATGTTGCGGCCTACCGGCGGTGGCAGGATCTCGATGGACTGGACCACGCCATCCGGGTCGATGATGAAACAGCCGCGTATGTCCACCCCCGCTTCCTCATCGAAGACGCCGTACAGCTGGCCCACACGGCCGGCGCTGTCGCTCCCCATGTGCCACGGAATCCCCCCCTCCACCATCTTCGACAGTTCAGCGTCGTTCCACACCTTGTGCACGAAGATGCTGTCGATGCTCAGGGAAAGCACGTCCACG
>JAJRUD010000070.1 GCA_024277995.1 Chloroflexota bacterium | reverse complement strand
CCTCGATGATGCGGCTGATGAGCTGGCCGCTCTGCATGCGATCGTGATAGGAGAAGGACAGGCGCT
This sequence comes from Chloroflexota bacterium, assembly GCA_024277995.1. Taxonomy (GTDB): domain Bacteria; phylum Chloroflexota; class Anaerolineae; order Anaerolineales; family E44-bin32; genus JAJRUD01. The sequence goes on along the minus strand of JAJRUD010000070.1, from coordinate 8,912 downwards.
GCACGTGGCTGTAGAGCTGGTTGCGCAGGTCGTAGGAGACGCGGTGGGCGATCCACTCCGTGGCGTAGCGCTGGGTGAAGCCCAGCGTGGCCCGCAGCACGCCCAGGCCCACGATGAGCAGCGCCGAGAGCACCAGCACGCGCACCGCGCCCTGGCCCAGGCCCTGATCGATGACTTCGCGGATGATGGCGGGAAAGACCAGTTCGGCGGCGGTGAGCGCCAGCAGGCTGGCGCTGGCGATCAGCAGCCGTCGCCAGTAGGGACGCATGAAGGGTGCCAGGCGCAGAAGCGACCGCATGGGGCTGGGACCTCGTAGTAGATCTGATGTGAGTAGGCTGGCTTTGGAGCGCTCAGGCGGTAGCCTGGGCCAGTATACCAGAGGCGAGCTGGTCACGCCCGGCCCACGCAGTCAGGCAGGAGCGGCGGATGGTCGCGATTGGCGGCCGGCGAGTCCCGCCGGCATCATCTGGCAGTGGGCGTTCGCGCCAGCGGGGTAAGCGATCACAGAAAAGGCCCCCGGAGGCTCGAGGGCTCCGGGGGCCGCGTGGGAGGAGGGGTGATCAGCGTTGGTCGATGGGCACGTATTGCCGCTCACCTGCGCCGACGTAGACCTGGCGCGGGCGGGCGATGCGCTGCTCGGGGTCGGTGACCAGCTCCTGCCATTGGGCCAGCCAGCCCACCGTGCGACCGATGGCGAAGAGCACGGGGTACATCTCTACGGGTAGACCCATGGCCTGGTAAATGATCCCCGAGTAGAAATCCACGTTGGGGTAGAGCTTGCGCGAGACGAAGTATTCGTCCTCGAGCGCGATCTTCTCCAGCTCCAGGGCGATGTCCAGCAGCGGGTTGCGCCCGGTGATCTGGAACACGTCGTCGGCCACCTTCTTGATGATGCGCGCCCGGGGGTCGTAGTTCTTGTAGACGCGGTGGCCGAAGCCCATCAGGCGGAACTCGCCGGCCTTGATGCGCTTGATGTATTCGGGGATGTTCTTCACGTCGCCGATCTCGCGCAGCATGCGCAGCACAGCCTCGTTGGCGCCGCCGTGCAGCGGGCCGTAGAGGGCGGCGGCCGCGCCGGCCAGCGCGCTGTAGGGGTCGGCCTTGCTGGAGCCGATGGCGCGCATGGTGGTGGTACTGCAGTTCTGCTCGTGGTCGGCGTGCAGGATGAAGAGCACGTCCAGCGCCCGCTCGAGAGCCGGCTCCACCTGGTACTTGGGCTCGGACATCTTGAAGAGCATGCTCAAGAAATTGCCCGTGTAGCTCAGCTCATTGTCCGGGTAGACGTAAGGCAGGCCGCGGTTGTGGCGATAGGAGAAGGCGGCGATGGTGGGTACCTTGGCGATCAGGCGCTTGATCTGATACATGCGCACGTCGGCGTCGTCCACGTTGCGCGCCTCGGGGTAGAAGGTGGAGAGAGCGGCCACGGTGCTGATGAACATGCCCATGGGATGCGCGTCGTAGCGGAAGGCCTGCACCAGGGTCTTGATGTTCTCGTGCAGGAAGGTGTGGTGCGTGATGTCGTATTCCCAGGCGGCGTACTCATCCTTGGTGGGCAGTTCGCCGAAGATGAGCAGGTAGGCCACTTCCAGGAAGGTGGACTGCTCGGCGAGCTGCTCGATGGGATAGCCGCGGTAGCGCAGGATCCCTTTGCCGCCGTCGATGTAGGTGATGCTGCTCTTGGTGGCGGCGGTGTTCTTGAAGGCTGGATCGTAGCTCATCAGACCGAAGTCGGTTTCCTTGACTTTGATCTGGCGCAGCTCCATGGCGTTGATCGTGTCGTGCTCGATGGGCAGCTCGTAGCTCTTGCCCGTGCGGTTGTCGGTGATGGTGAGCGTGTCTTTGGCCATGAGACTTCTCCTTGGCAATACCCCCCGAAACGGCGGTGGAATCAGTTTGCCTTCGCCCTTTCCCTGGTGCAGGCCGAAGGTGGTTTCCTGACCTGATGTGAATTCTATCCCTTTTCCGCCCGGAGTGGTGGGAAACCCGGGGAAAAGTGATGATTGACGCCTGGGAGTGGGATGAAGCTCAGCGTGCCGCGCTCCCGCAGCCGGCACGCGACCGCTGGGGCTCAATCCATCTGCATGGGCCGACCTGATATGATATGCGCCGGGGCCGGCCGTCTGGCGCGATGAAGGGAGCGAGAGTGGCATCACGATCGGGAGCGGTGGCCGCCGAGCGGCTGGAGGCCTACCGCAGCGAGACCTTCCGCACCGCGGCGGGGCTGCGGGTGGGTAGCATCCAGCAGGCAGTGGCCTTCGTCGAGCAGCGGGGCTTCATCTTCTTCTGGCCCATCCGCGGCGTGCTGCTGCCCAGCCTGTGGGTGGCGGTGGCGGGCGATCGTCCCGTGGCGGCGGAGCACGATGACCCGGGGCACGTGACCTGGGGCTGGAAGGATTCGCTGCTGGGTGAGCGACGCTGGTATTACGGCAAGGTGCTGCGCAAGCGGGCCACGCTGATCTCCATGCAGGTTGCGCCTTGCTTCTACGCTCTTTCCCACAACTTCGGCTCGCCGGAGGAAGATTACCTGGATCAATATGAGCGCGGCCTGCTCAACCGCGAGGCGAAGCTGATCTATGAGAAACTGCTGCGGGAAGGACCCACGGACACCGTCGCCCTGCGGCGGGCGACCTTCATGACCACCCGCAGCAGCAACTACCGCTTCGGTCGCGCGCTGGCCGAACTGCAGGCGGACTTCAAGATCCTGCCGGTGGGGGTGGCCAGGGCGGGGGCCTGGCGCTACGCGTTTGTCTACGATCTGGTCCATCGTCACCTGCCGCAGCTCCCCGAGCGGGCGCGCCGGATCGGGGAGCGGGATGCGCGGCGGGAGCTTCTGCTGCTTTACCTGCGCTCGGTGGGGGCTGCGCCGCTGGCCCAGGCGCGCAAGCTCTTCGGCTGGGCGCCGCAGGACCTGGAGGGCGCGCTGCAGGACCTGGTGGAGGGCGGCCGGGCGCGGCGCGGCCTGCGGGGGCCGGCGCAGGGGGGCGAGTGGTGCGCGCTGCCGGAGCTGGTGGATTGATAAGGCGCAGGGGATGGACGGATCGGCATTCCCTCGATATACTTAGGGGTACTAAGTATATCGAGGTTCAACGGGATCGATGGGTAGAGAGCACGAGGCGGCGCGCAGGATCACTGAGATCATCCCGCTGGTCATGTGCAGCCTGGCGGCGAGCCTGTACGGTGGTGAGCACGACCTGATCCCGGCGCATTTGCGCACGCTGGGCATGCTGGCGCGGCACGCCCGCAGCCTGAGCGAGCTGGCCGAGATGCAGGCCGTCAGCCTGCCGACGGTCTCCAATTCCGTCGCCACGCTGGAAGGGCGCGGCTGGATCCGCCGCCTGCGGGACGCCTCGGATCGGCGCGTCGTCAAGCTGGAGCTCACGCCCGCCGGGCGGTCCGTGCTGGAAGGGGCCCGCCGGCAGGTCGAGGCCCATCTGGCACAGGCCCTGTCTCCGCTCAGCGAAAGCCAGCAGCGGACCTTGATCGAAGGATTGGACGTGTTGCGGGCGGCTTTCGCGGCCCATCTGGAGAACCCGTCAGAAGGGGAGGCCCTGGATGAGCGCCATCGAAGTTGAAGGGCTGGTGCGCAAGTTCGGCGATTTCACCGCCGTGGACGGCGTGACCTTCACGGTCCACGAGGACGAGATCTTCGGCTTCCTGGGGCCCAACGGCGCCGGGAAGACCACCACCATCAACATGCTCTGCACCCTGCTGCGGCCTACCGCCGGCCGGGCCCGGGTGAACGGTTTCGACATCAGCGCTCAGCCCGCCGACGTACGTCGGTCCATCGGCATGATCTTCCAGGATCCCAGCCTGGACGAGCAGCTCACCGCCTGGGAAAACCTGAGCTTTCACGCCATGCTCTACGACCTCTCGCGCGAGGATTTCAACCGCCGGGCGGCGGAGCTGCTGGAGATGGTGGAGCTGACCGACAAGGCGAAAGAGCTGGTGCGCAAGTACTCGGGGGGCATGAAGCGCCGGCTGGAGATCGCGCGCGGCCTGCTGCACCACCCACGCGTGCTCTTTCTCGACGAGCCGACTATCGGACTCGACCCGCAGACCCGGCGCCACATCTGGGATTACCTGCGGCGCCTGCGTGACGAGAAGGCCGTGACCATGTTCATGACCACACACTACATGGATGAAGCCGAGAACTGCGACCGCATCGCCATCATCGACCACGGCGAGATCGTCGCGCTGGACACGCCGGAGCGCCTGAAGGCTCTCGTGGGGGGTGACATCATCACCGTGCGCACCTCGGACAACGCGCTGGCCGGCGAGAAGCTGCGCCAGCAGCACGGCATTGAGCCCAGGCTGGGCCCGGAAGGCCAACTGATCATCGAGATCGAGGACGGCGATCAATTCATCCCGCGCCTGATCGCCACATTCTCCGACGGAGCGCGCCCGGTGGAGGTGCACAGCGTGAACCTGCGGCGGCCGACGCTGGAAGACGTGTTCATCAAGTTGACGGGGCGCACGATTCGCGAGGGGGAAGCCGACGGCAAGGATCGCATGCGCATGCGCGGCCGCATGTTCGGCCGTATGCGGCGCTAGGGAGGCTGGCAGTGGAAACGTTGCGGCGCGACCTCAAGGGTTTCTACACCATCTGGATGCGGGATGTGCTGCGCTTCTCGCGCGATCGGTCGCGCATCGTGGCCTCGCTGGGACAGCCGCTGCTCTTCCTGTTCATCTTCGGCGGCGGTCTTTCGCCGGCCATCTCCAACCTGGCCGGCGGCAGGCTGGATTTCACCCAGTTCATGTTCCCCGGCATCCTGGCCATGGCGGTCCTCTTCACCTCGATCTTCTCCGCCGTGTCCATCGTCTGGGACCGGGAATTCGGCTTCCTGAAAGAGGTGCTCGTGGCCCCGGTGTCCCGGGTGGCAGTGGCGCTGGGGAAGGTCGCCGGCGGCAGCACGGTGGCCATGTTCCAGGGGATCCTGATGCTGATCTTCGCGCCCATGCTGGGGATCAAGCTGTCGCTGGACCAGATCGTGGCCTTGATCGGCCTGATGCTGCTGTTGGCCGGGGTGATGACCTCGCTGGGCATTCTGATCGCGGCGCGCCAACGCACCATGGAAGGCTTCCACATGATCATGAACTTCATCCTGATGCCCATGTTCTTCCTGTCCGGAGCCTTCTTCCCGCTGAACGGCGTCCCGCTCTGGATGGAGTGGCTGGCCAGGATCAACCCGGTCACCTATGGCGTCGACTCCCTGCGGCAGGTCGCATTGCGGGCGAGCATTCCCGCCATGTTCCTCGAAATGCTGAGCCTGTACCCCATCGTCACCGACGTGCTTCTGATGGCGGCTTTCGGCCTGGTCTTCATCGTCCCCGCGGTGTGGCTCTTCAGCAGGCAGGATTGAGCGATCCGACGGAAGGCGAGCGGTCGCGGCGACGGGCGCCGCGGCCCACACGGGCGGCCCCCCGGGGCCGTCCCTTTTCGTCAGCGGGGGCACCGCGCGTCGGGCAATGCCTCTTCATTCAACGCTCAGCTTAACTCTTCGTCAGTGCATGGTCGGGGTGCGGCGGCGCAAGGCATGGTAGAATAGCTTCGGCTTCTTGCAACGATTTGCAAGAAGGGCCGACCCGATTGGTCGGTCCAGCATGCTGGCAGATGACAGGAGGCATATCATGTACTTCTCCCCCCTCGCCCTACACATCCCGGATGGTTTTCTGTCTCCATGGGTGGCTGCGCTCGGTTGGCTGCTGGCCATCGGCATCGTGGCGCAGGCCCTCAAGCGCACCCGGCGGCAGTTAGGTGAGCGCCAGGTGCCGATGATGGGCGTGCTGGCGGCCTTCATCTTTGCCGCCCAGGCGATCAACTTCCCTGTGGCGGCCGGCACCTCCTGGCACTTGATGGGCGGCGCACTGGCGGCGATGGTCATGGGCCCCTGGGCGGCCACGCTCATCATGACGGCCGTCATCGCCGTGCAGGGCCTGCTCTTCCAGGACGGCGGTCTGCTGGTGATGGGCTGGAACATTCTCAACATGGGGGTGCTGACCGCCTTCGGCGGATACGCCGTCTACCGCTTCCTGATGCGCCTGGCAGGGGCAGGGCGGACGGCCCGGCTGGCCGCTGCCTTCGCCGGCGCGTGGGTCTCGGTGATGGTGGGCGCCATCGCCACGGCCATCGAACTGGCGGTCTCTGGCACCTCACCGCTTGCGCTGGCGCTGCCGGCCATGACCGCCGTGCACGCGCTGATCGGCATCGGTGAAGGCCTGATCACCATGGGCGCCGTCGCTTTTCTCGCCACCAGTCGCCCGGAGGTGCTTCAGGCCGGGGATGCCGCCCCTGGCCGTCGCGGTGCCAATGCCGTGCTGGCGGGCCTGGGAGTGGCCCTGTTGGTGGCCCTCTTCTCCCCGCTGGCCTCGCCCCACCCAGACGGCCTGGAGTTCGTCGCCGAGCAGCAGGGCTTCCTGGAGTTGGGCCGGGCTGCTCCCATCGGTCTGTTGCCTGACTACACAGTGCCTTTCATCGGCGATCCCGTGGTGACGACCATGGTCGCCGTGGCTGCGGGGACGCTGCTGGTCTTCGGCGTGGCACTGCTGGTGGGTCGGGTGGCTGCGCGGCGGGCCGGCGCCGGGGGCTGAGTCTTGAGCTTTTCTCTGGCGGCCCCCTTCCGTGACCGGCTGAGCGTGGTTCACCAACTGGACCCACGCGCGAAGCTGGTAACCACGCTCGCTTTCATCCTGACGGTGAGCCTGATCCCCGAAGGGGTCTGGGGGGCCTTCGCCCTGTTGTTCCTCATCCTGACGTTGCTGGCCGGGTTGGCGCGGCTTGGTCTTACCTACGCGCTGCGTCGTTCCTTCGTCGCGCTGCCCTTCGTGCTGGCGGCGGTGGCGCTGCCCTTCACTGTGCCCGGCCGCATCGTCTTCCGGCTGCCCTTCGTGGGATGGGGCGCCAGTGAAGCAGGGCTGGTGCGCTTCGCGACCATCCTGCTGCGCTCGTGGATCGCGGTCCAGGCGGCGATGCTGCTCAACGCCACCACGCGCTTCCCTGACTTGCTGTGGGCCATGCACGCGCTGCGTGTGCCTCAACCTCTGGTTTCCATCGTGGCCTTTCTGCACCGCTACCTCTTTCTCCTGCTCGGGGAGGCGAGCCGTATGCTGCGCGCGCGCGCGGCGCGCAGTGGGCGCCTGCCGGGGACGCCGCGCCCGGCTGTGGTCTGGCAGGGACGCACGGCGGGGAGCATGGTGGGCAACCTGTTCCTGAGGTCCCTGGAGCGCAGCGAGCGCGTCTACGACGCCATGCTCGCTCGCGGCTACGACGGCACGAGCCGCACGCTGCAGTGGTTTCGGTGGCGCACTGCCGACACGCTGGCGCTGAGCCTGGTGCTGGGCGGGCTGGCGGCGCTCCTGATGCTGGCCCATCTGAGGTAGACCGTGCACCACACTGTGGAAGTGCGTGCCCTGCACTATGCCTACCCCGACGGACACGTCGCTCTGAGGGGCGTGGACCTTTACGTGGCGCCCGGCGAAAAGGTGGCCCTGGTGGGGCCCAACGGGGCGGGGAAATCCACCCTGTTGCTGCACCTGAACGGGATCCTGCGCGGCGAAGGGCAGGTGCTGGTGTGCGGTGAACCCATCGGCGACGGGAACCTGGGCCGCGTGCGGGCCGCGGTCGGGCTGGTCTTTCAGGACCCCGATGACCAGCTCTTCTCCTCCACCGTTTTCGAGGACGTGGCCTTCGGTCCGCTGTACATGGGGCTGCCGGAGGGGGAGGTGCACCGGCGGGTGCAGCGTGCCTTGCAGGCCGTGGGGATGACCGGCGCCGAGGATCGCCCCCCCTACCACCTGAGCGGCGGGGAGAAGAAGCGCGTCGCCATCGCCACCGTGCTGGCCATGGACCCAGAGATCCTGGTGCTGGACGAGCCCACCGCCGGTCTGGACCCGCGCGGGCGGCGCGCCCTGATCCGGCTGTTGGAGGATCTGCCGCAGACCATGCTGGTGGCCACGCATGACCTGCGCATGGTCCAGGAGTGCTTCCCGCGCACGGTGGTCATGGACGAGGGGCGGGTGGTGGGCGACGGGCCCACGACGGCCCTGCTGGCGGACACCGCGTTCCTGGAAACCCACGGCCTGGAGGCGCCCTGAGGACGGCAAGGGTTTCATGGCTCGCCAGCTCCGTGCTTGCCGCGTGAGCAGGTCCTCTGCGATGGTCGGCCCGCATCTTGGGCCCATAGGCAAGAAGGTGGTTCGACGCGGCTGCCACGCCGCCGCCAGGCAGCCCCGGCTCCCATGCCGGGGCTGCCCTCACGTGGCCTGGGGTCCGGTTGCAAGCGCGGCGCCCGCACAGCCCTGCAGGCAGGCCCTCTGGTGAGCCTGTTAGGAGCAATTGAAAAGCGAACTGTTCTTGCTTCAAGAGTGAACTCTGACCCCACGCTCAAGCGGCGCATCATCCTGCCCCACCGGCTGTCGACATCGTCAGTCCGAAGCATATGCTTGCGCCATGCGCTGTCTCGTCCTTGTACAAGACGAAAGACCCCCAGAGATTCGACGTAATAGCGCAGGGGCAAGCCAAAGGTCTCCACCACCCTTCGGGTGGCCAGAATATGAGCCCAGGTGGTTTCGCCGCAGAAGAAATCGGCGCGGAGCCGCATTCGGCTGTGATCGTCGATGGACGTGATCAGCGTCCCCTTCTCGCTGGCTTAGGGAGACCAGAGGTAGGCTGATCCATCGTGCTGCAGGAGGGCACCGACCGAACTGGTGAGCACCTCCCGATTGTGAGCTTTGCGCTTCTTGCGAGGTTTGTGGCAACCGATTTTTTGGCCCTGTTGATGATGGTGTTCACCGAGACCCCGATCCCCTGCTTGCGCAGGCGGTCACGGTGGGCCGAGTAGTTGTGGCCGCTGACAGGGAGAGCGGGGTTCTCGATCAGGCTCTTGTCTCGCAGCAGTTCCTTCTCAATCGCTGCT
>JAJRUD010000069.1 GCA_024277995.1 Chloroflexota bacterium | reverse complement strand
TTCCCAATTGCGGGCCACCTCGGCGTATCGCTCATCCGTGTTCAATACTTTCTGGACCTGTTCAACCCAGCCTGCACTCGGAAACTTTTCTGCCATGCGTCACCTCCTGAACACGCTCGATTATGAGCGTTGACCCGCATCGTGTCAACATCCAGATTGACGCCGCGCACCCGGTCGGTTAGACTCAAAACCCGGGACAGAGGGAGGCGAAGATGCTGGTGAGCAGAGAGCGACTTGAACGCGAAGAGGCGCAGCGTCTGGCGCCATACGGGTTTCGCAGCCAGGATACGCGCGGCCGCGCCCACCCAGAAGATGAGCCCGCCTATCGCACGGTCTTCCAGCGCGATCGAGATCGCATCCTGCACACCACCGCCTTCCGCCGCCTGGAGTACAAGACCCAGGTGTTCATCAACTACGAGGGGGATTATTACCGCACCAGGCTGACGCACACTCTGGAGGTGGCCCAGATCGGCCGCACCATCGCCCGCGCCCTGGGCGCGAACGAAGATTTGGTGGAGGCCATCTGCCTGGCTCACGATCTCGGGCACCCCCCCTTCGGCCACTCAGGCGAGACCGCCCTCAAGCGCCTGATGATCGACCACGGCGGCTTCGACCACAACAAACAGTCCCTGCGCATCGTCACGCAATTGGAGAGACGCTACCCCGATTTCCCGGGGCTCAACCTCACCTGGGAAGTGCGCGAGGGGATCGTCAAACACGAGACCGAATACGACGTCTCCGACGCCGCCGACTATGATCCGGAGAAGCGCGGTCACCTCGAAGCCCAGATCGCCAACGTCGCCGACGAGCTGGCCTACACCGCACACGACCTGGATGACGGCCTGCGCTCCGGCATCATCACCCCGGCGCAGCTGTCGGACCTGGCCCTGTGGAAGACTTTGCAGGAAAGCATAGGCTGGCGGGGCCAGGATCTCGACGAGATGACGCGCCATCGCCTGATCCGCCGCTTGATCGGGCTGGAGGTCACCGACCTGGTGAACCAGACCAGTCGACACCTCGAAGAGGAGGGCATCGACTCCGTCGAAGCCGTCCAGCTCCACCCGCACAATCTGGTGGGACACTCCAACAGGTACGCCGTGATGAACAAGGAACTGAAGACTTTCCTCTTCGACAACATGTACAAGCATCATCGCGTGGTGAGAATGCAGGTCAAGGCCGAACGCTTCCTGGCCGACCTCTTCCGGGCGTACAGCGACAACCCGCGCACCCTGCCCGAGCAGGTTCGGCACAAGGCCGAAAAGGGCGACTTCTACCGCGTCGTCTGCGATTACATCGCGGGGATGACTGACCGCTTCGCACTCCACGAGCACAGCAAGCTCTTCGACCCCTACACCAGGACTTGATACAATGATCCCTGAACACTGGAAATCGAGACTGCAGGCAAGGGTGGCTTCTTGACCATGGAGAAACGAGAGTTCGTACTGACTGCCGAAGGGGCTGCCAGGCTGCGCAAGGAGCTGGAGGAACTGAAGGGCCCGCGGCGGCGTGAACTGGCGCAGCGACTGCGCAGCGCCATCCAGATGGGCGATCTTTCGGAAAACGCCGATTACATCGCCGCCAAGGAGGAGCAGGCCTTCCTCGAGGGGCGCATCCAGGAACTGGAAACCATCCTGCGCTACGCCGTTGTCGTTGAAGAGGGCGAGGCCACGGTGGACACGGTCGGTGTCGGCAACACCGTCGTCGTCGCCGAGAACGGACGAGAGCCCGAGACTTTCCACCTGGTGGGCATCAAGGAAGCTGATCCGCGCAACGGCAAGATCTCGCACGAGTCTCCCATCGGCAAGGCCCTCCTGGGCAAACGGATCGGCGATACCGTCGTCGCCCAAACACCAGCCGGCCCCCTCGAGTTCAAGATCCTCGAGATCCGCTGACCCGGTACCGCCAATGAAAAGAGGGACGGCCATCTGGCCGTCCCTTTTTCGTTCGCCAACATTGCTCAAGCTGGATTCATCCAGCCGCCGGCCGTGTCATGCCATCCCTGGGATAGGCCCGCAACTCGATGGTCAGCCGTTCGAAGAAGCTCTCCGCCGGCAGCGGCCCCTCGCCATAGGCCATGTCCACGATGCGCGCTTCCACCTCCAGCGAGGCCGTCTGCAGGTAGATCACCGCTCCGGGCTCAGCCAGCACCGGGTCGCCTTTCGCCGCCAGCCTGGAGCTGGTGGCTTCGTCGTTGAAGGCGTAGTTGCTGAGCAGCACCTTGGTCACAGTCTGGATATCGTTCTTGTCGAAGAGCCAGACCTCGAAGGCGGAAACCTTCTTCGGGTCCCCCTGCCCGATGATGTCGCCGATGCCCACGCCACACTCACCCAGAAAATCGCCGGCCGGGCTCTCGATGCTGAAGGAATCGTCGTACAGGTCGTCACCGATGGAATACGAGGTGCGGAAGGCGGCCAACGGCGGGCGCTCCTCGGCCTCGGAGACCTCTTCCATCGCCTCTTCGACAAAGGCCGGCGCATCTTCTGCCGTTGGGGTGAGACCGCCTGTGCGGGCCGTCATGCGCGTTCGCAGGTACAGCGCAGCAGCCAACAGCACGCCCAGCAAAGCCGTGATCCCGCAAACAGGAAGGATGAGACGCGCCGCACCCGACTTGGCCGTGCCGGCAGCAGCGGCCGCTTCCGATGTCTCCTCCACACTCACTTCGCCCGCAGGCGTCACCTCAATCTCGGTGCCCGCCTCGAAGATCTCCACCACCGCCCGGAAGTTCTGCATCGCCGTCGGGCTCACTTCGCCCGGGTTTTCTCCCACAGCGCGCAGCGTATCGGCTGCCTTTTCTCCGAGGGCCTTATAGCGAGCGACGGCCAGGTCGACATCGTGGTTCACGGAGTACGAGTCGATGGCCATGCGCAAATAATCGACCTGCAGATCTTGCCGCAATTGTTCCGGAGTGCCGTCCACCCACTCAACGGGATTAATCTGCCAGGCGTATACAACCCCGATCGCGATCCCTATAATGAGGCCAATCAGGCCGACCACCCATTTCCGATCCAGCAGTCCTCTCAAGGCGTCCATTGCCGCTCTCCTCCGGATTACGCCTTGCCTGGCGTCCCGTCGTGCATGCTTGCGGGAACTTCGAGTTCGATTCTAGAACATTCTTGCGGGCAAGGCAAACGAGGGGGTGCACGTTCTATGCCAGTTTCACCTCTCCCTGTGGCAAGGCTGCCTGTTCGAAGGTCTCTCCACACTCTGTGCATACTGCCTTGTGCTTGTTCTCCGCCACCAGCAGGCCCCCGCAGCTGGGACAACGTTGAGGCAATGGGCGCTTCCAGCTCGTGAAATCGCACTCTGGATAGTTGGCGCAGCCATAGAAGACACGCCCCTTGCGCGTGCGGCGCAGCACGATCTCGCCGCCGTCCTTGGGACAGGATACGCCGATCTTCTCCAGCCACGGCTCCGTGTAGCGACATTTCGGGAAGTTCGAACAGCCGATGAACTTTCCGAAGCGCCCATGGCGGATCATGAGCGGGTTGCCACATTCCGGACACTTGCGATCCAGGTATTCCGGCTCGGCCTTCACCTCGGGCATGTTCTCTTCGGCATGCTTCAATTGTTCGGAGAAGGGCGCGTAGAACTCTCGCACCACCTCGACCCACTCGCGCTCGCCGGCGGCGATCTCGTCCAGCTCCCCCTCCATGCGCGCCGTGAACCCCAGATCCACGATATCCGGGAAGTGCTCAACCAGCAGGTCGTTGACGATCTCGCCGATCTCCGTCGGCACCAGGCGACGCCCTTCACGCCGCACGTAGCCGCGCTGCTGCAGGGTCCCCAGGATGGAAGCGTAGGTCGACGGGCGGCCGATGCCGTGCTCCTCGAGTGCGCGCACGAGCGTCGCGTCGCTGTAGCGCGGTGGGGGCTGCGTGAAATGCTGCTCCGCATACAGGTCCAACAGGTCGAGCGCGTCACCCTCGACCAAGTCCGGCAGTTGCTCCAGAACCACCGCCTCGGCCTGATCCTGGCGGCCGCCCCCGTTCTGTGCAACGCTCTCCTCGTAAACCTCGAGGAAGCCCTTGAAGCGCAAGCTGGAGGCGGATAGTCGCAGGGAGTATTCATGGCGCTCAGTTCGCCCGCTGACCTGGATGCTCAGCGTATCGTACAAGGCCGGACGCATCTGCGAGGCGACGAAGCGCTTCCATATCAGCCTGTAGAGTCGGAGCTGATCGCGCGTCAGATATGCCTTCAGGTCTTCAGGCGTGCGCGCCACCGAGGTGGGGCGGATGGCCTCGTGAGCTTCCTGCGCGCCGCGCGAACGCGTCTTGTAAATCGGCGGCTTCTCCGGCAGGTTTGCGTCACCATAGCGGTCTCTGATGAAGTCCCTCGCCTCCTGCTGGGCCTGTTTCGAGATCTGAGTCGAATCCGTGCGCATGTAGGTGATCAGGCCGACGCGCTCGCCACCCCCCAATTCAACCCCTTCGTATAGTTGCTGGGCGATCACCATCGTACGCCTGGCGGTGAAGTTCATGCGACGCGAGGCGTCCTGCTGCAGCGTGCTGGTGGTGAAGGGCGCCGCTGGCCGGCGAGAGCGCGTGCCGCGACGCACCTTCCCCACCTGATACGCGGCGCGACGCATATCCTCCAGCACAGGCTTCACGTCATCCTGTGAGGACAGGGCCGGTTCCTGCGCGTCGATTTTCGCCAACCTGGCGCGGAAGCTGGGCGGCTTCTCCGGCTGCAAGAGCTCGGCATCGACGGTCCAATACTCCTGAGGCTTGAAATCGCGGATCTCCCGCTCGCGATCCACGACCATGCGCAGAGCGACTGATTGTACCCTCCCGGCCGAGAGGCGGCTTCTGACCTTTTCCCACAGCAGCGGGCTGAGGTTGTAGCCCACCAACCTGTCGAGCACCCGCCGCGCCTGCTGGGCATCTACCAGGCGCATATCAATGGTCCGTGGCTGATTGAAGGCCTCTTCGATGGCCGCCTTTGTGATCTCGTGAAAGACCACTCTGCGCGCCCGCTCGGGCTCGATCTCGGCCGCTTCAAGCAGATGCCAGGCGATGGCCTCTCCCTCCCGATCCGGATCCGTCGCCAGGAAAACCTCCTCGGCGCGGCTGGCCTCAGCCTTGAGCGCCTTGACCACCTCGCGCTTTTCGTTCGGCACCCTGTAGCGCGGCTCGAAATCGTGATCCACGTCGATGGACAGCTTGGAACGCAGCAGGTCGCGCACGTGACCGACGGAGGCGCGCACCTTGTATCCCTTGCCCAGGAAGCGCCCTACCGTGCGCGCCTTGGCCGGCGATTCGACGATCACCAGGCGGCCCGAGCGCTTGTTCGCCTTTCGTGTCTTCCGCTTCTTCTTTTGGACAGGCGGCGGGGTCATGCCCTCGTGCGCCGGGGTCTTTCCCATGCGGTACAAGGTGGTCCCGCAGACCTGGCACTTGCCGCGCGTGGCCGGCGTCCCCGACGAGGTGAAGGTCGGCTCGGGATCCTGAATCATCCGTTTGGCCTTGCATTTCACACAATACGCTTCCACCAATGTACTCCTACAGGAACCGGTCCCTGCCGGTCGCCTTGAGCTGCTCCACCAGACGGCGCACATCTTCGGCCCGTTCGCGCGGGCACACGAGCAGCACGTCTCCGGCGTCCACGATGATCAGATTCTCCACGCCCAACGCGGCGATCAGCCGCGGCTCACTGTCAGGGTCCTGAAAAATCAGCGTGCCCACTGCATCCACCGCGAGCGTCTCGGGCGCCAAGAGCAGGTTGCCCTTTGCATCGGCGTGAAAGACTTCGAACAGGCGGTCCCAACCGCCGATGTCCCACCACCCCAGGTCGTCAGCCGGGATCACGGCCACCCGCTCGGCCTTCTCCATCACGCCGTAGTCAATGGTCTCGCTTTGCAGATCCTGCCATACGCCTTCCAGCACGCTGGCGGCTCGCTTGGTTCCCCAGGCAGCGTCGATTTCGCGCAAGGCCGCGCTCAGACCCGGCATGTGGGCCCTTATCTCTTCCAGAATCCTGTCAGCCCGCCACACGAACATCCCCGAGTTCCATGAGTAGTCGCCGCTCTCCAGGTAGGCCTGCGCCTCTTCCAGCGCCGGTTTCTCCTTGAAGGCCTTCACGCGAAAGGCCTTGAAACCGTTCGCCTCGCCCAACGGTTCGCCGCGCTGGATGTAGCCGTATCCGGTGGCGGCATAGGTCGGTGAGATCCCCAAAGTGACCAGCTCACCCTGGCGCGCCAGCGTGCAGGCGGCGGAAAGCAGCGCGCGGAAAGTGCCTTCGTTGGCGATGTAGTGATCGGCGGTCAGACAGGCCATGACCGCATCGTGACGGCGGTGTTTCAGCGCCACCGCCGCCAGCCCGATGACCGAGGCCGTCCCCCGCGGTGCAGGCTCCAGTAGATAGCTCTCACGCGGCAGCAGAGACGCCTGTCGCTGCAACTGCGCAGCCTGTTCCTGGACGGTGACGATCAGGATCCGCTCCGGCGGCATCATCGGCAGCAGGCGGTCCACAGCCATCTGGAAGAGCGTGCGATCTCCCAGCAGTCGCAGGCTCTGCTTCGGCCGTGAGCGCCGCGAGACAGGCCACAGCCTGGTCCCGCCGCCCCCCGCCATGATGATTGCGTAGAAGTCCTCGTTCATCACTCCACCCGGTACCCGGCGCGCCCTTCGCGAACCTTCATGAACTGCATGCCTCCCACCTGACGCACGCGCCCTTTCAGTTCCAGCATAGCCAGTGCGGCCGTCACGCGGGCGATGGGCATGCCGCAGCGTGCGCCCAATTCATCCACGTGGACGGGCTCTCCCGCCAGGGCCTGATACACCCTGCGCTCGTCCGGTTCCTCAGGAAGCAGCTGCACCGCCGATTCCTGCCGGGCGACGACGTCCAGGTTGAGGACTTCCAGCAAATCGTCCACCGAGGTCAGCGGTATGGCACCATCGCGTATCAGCCGGTTGCAGCCCCGGCTGGCCCGGCTGGTGATGTTCCCCGGTACGGCCAGCACGTCCCTGCCCTGCTCGGCAGCGAAGTGCGCCGTGATCAGGGCACCGCTTGTGGCGCCCGCTTCCACCACCACCACCGCCAGCGACAGACCGGAAATGATCCGATTGCGCGGCGGGAAGTTGCCGGCTTCCGGTCGCGTGCCGAGCGGATAATCGCTGACCACCGCTCCCTGCGTGGCGATGCGCCTTGCCAGACGCCTGTGCTCCGGCGGGTAGATCTCATCCAGCCCCGAGCCCAGCACAGCCAGCGTCCGTCCACCCGCCTCCAGGGCCGCCTCATGAGCGGCACCATCGATGCCGCGCGCCAGGCCCGACACCACGGTCACGCCGTGCACGGCCATCGCCGCGGCGACCTCGCGCGCCACGGCCAGCCCATAGGGGGTCGGCCGACGGGTGCCTACGATCGCCACCGCCAGCCGATCTTCCGCCTTCAAATCCCCCCATACGTACAGCATCGGTGGGGGGCTTGCGATCTCACTGAGCCGACGCGGATAATCCGCAGAGTCCCACGCGACGACCTGAAAGCCCGCCTGCTCAACCTTCTCCAGTTCGGCTGCCAGATCGATCCGTCCCCGGATTTCCACCAGGCTGCTGATCAGTTTCTGCGGCAGCCCGGCCGCCCGCAGCGCACCCGGTGAGGCGTGCCACGCACGCTCCACGTCTCCGAAGGCCTCCAGCAGCCGCTTCAGGCGGGTCGGCCCGATGCCGACCACGAGACCGAACCCGAGCCAGTAGCGTCGCATATCCCCCATGGCCCACGCCTCCCCGCAGCCAAGCCGGCTGAGCATACCATAGCGATTCGACGAGTGTCAAGAAGGGCTCCCACACCCCGTCGCAAGCCGCCGAGCCCTTCCCTCGCTGGCATGAATGCCGTCGAGCATCCGTCCTCAAGGCTTCTCGCCTCTGGCTGAGCACCGTTTTTCCTGCGCCGCCATGGCCGCTGCGGGGTGGCCGAAGAGCGCGCCTCTCCCCCCTGCCGGTGAACTTTCGCCAAGATCCGCTGCCCGCCGCATCTGCCAGCGATCGTCCCGACGGCAGCACGCGCTCTCAGCCGGCGCCTAGTTCACCATTAACACTCAGGCTCAGTCCACCGCGAGCTCGCTCTGCACCTCGCGCGCTTCTCCCCCCTCAAAGACGTAGGAGCGGATTTCCTTCAGCGCCGATTGAATGAGACCCTCGATGTCGATCTCGGCTTCGATGGCTTCGATGTATTCGATCCTTGCCACGGTGGCCGGGTTGCGCGATATGATCGAACAGCAATCCTTGTAGGGCCCGATGGCGCGCTCATAGAAGCCCAGCCGCCGCGCCAGATCGATGATCTCTACTTTGTCAAAGGAGATCAGCGGCCGAAAGAGCGGCCCACGGATGGCGTGATCCACGGCGGCCAGGTTCTCCAGCGTCTGCGACGCCACCTGGCCCAGACTGTCGCCGCTGAATATTCCCTTCGCCCACCTCAGCTCAGCCAGACGCTCGGCGCAGCGGGCCATGAAGCGCCGAAAGACCACCAGCTCCTGACGCCTGAGCCTTGCGGGCAGGTTTCCAGTCGCCAATTGAAACTCATGGTACGGGGCGTAATGCACCATGAGACGCGGCACGTATCGCGCCACCTCGGCGGCCAGCTCCCCCACCTTGGCCTCGTGCGCCGCCCGCGCATCACGCAGCGCGTAGAAGTGCAGCAGCTCCAGCGCCGCGCCGCGCTTGGCCATCAGATAGGCGGCCACAGTCGAGTCGATACCCCCGGAGAAAAGCCCTACCAGCTTCCCCGCCATCCCCACCGGTAGCCCACCGGGCCCGCGCTTCTTTTCCGTCATGACGAAGGCCTCGGGCAGCACGACCTCCAGGTGCACGGTGAGGTCCGGCTTGCTCAAGTTGACGGCCAGGCCGTGCGCCTCCTGGACGATGCCGCCCACATGGGCCTCCAGATCCGGCGAGCGCATTCCGAATCGCTTATCGGCGATGGTGGCGCGCACGGCGAAGGTCTCCACTTTGCCCAGGTACGGCCTGACCGCCTCCACCGCCGCGCCAGCCATCACGTCCGGGTCAGGCTCCACCTCCTGCGCCGGCGCCCACCAGGCGACGCCGAACACGTTCCCCAGGTCAAGCTCAGCCTCGGACTCGACCACCAGCCGCCCGGGCAGCCGGCGCACATCCGTCACCGGATGCTGGCGGCGCAGATTCTTCATCAGCTTGCGCTCGAACTCAGGTCTGTTTCGACCCTTCAATCCGATCTCTGCATAGTGGACAATGTATTTCTTCTCCATACCCGACCAATCTGTCCCGCGCTCAGCGTACCCCCACCGCTGCGCCCGCGACACCGACCCCGCTCAGATCCTCGCCTCGATCCACGAAAGCACATCGCGGTAGACTTCTTCGCGCTGCAGGTCGTTGTGCGGCTCATGGTAACCCTGCGGGTATTCGATGCGCTGTTTGTCGCTGCTCCCCGCGATCCGTATGAACCGCGCGCTCGAATCGGCTGGCACCAGCCGGTCATCCTGGCCGTGCAGGATCAGCAGCGGCACATCCAGCTTGCCGGCGGTCTCCCAGACCCGACCGACGGCTTCGATCACAGACGCTCCAAAGCGGGTGGTCGCCTTGTCGTGCACCAGCGGATCCTCCTGGTATGCACGTACCACTTCCGGGTCGCGCGAGAGACCTTCCACGTCCAGCCCTGTGCTCAGGGCGAGCCGCGGCAGCAGGCGCGACAGGATCTTGGCCAGCGCAATGCGCGTCGTGGAAAACCCCGAGAGATCCAGTGCCGGCGCCGATGCGATCAGTCCGCGCAAGCCCTCTGGGCGGCGTATCGCGTAATCTATGGCGATCAGGCCGCCCAGGCTGTGGCCGTACAGGAAAAGCGGCCGCTCCGGCGCCTCGCCGAGCACCTTTTCCAGGAAAGCGCCCACGCTGCCCAGCATGTCTTCCCAGGAATTGACATGCCCACGCGGCCCCGGTGTCCTGCCGTGCCCGGGCAAATCGAAGCCGTGGACCGCAAGGCCGGCCTCCGTGAAGCGCTCGGCCAGCGCCTGATACCGCCCACAGTGCTCCCCCATCCCGTGCACCAGAGCGACGATGGCGCGCGGCTCAGAATCCGGCTCCCAGACCTGATGATAGTGCTCAATATCTCTTGGACCCAGAAAAGCGTTCTCGCGATGACGCATCGTCTGCACCTCGATTTCCGATTCAAGCCATTCTACGGCGGCCCAGCCCTGGCCGCAATGCGGCACAAATGCAGCCCGCCCGGCCAGTCACGGCCGGGCGGTCGAGCGGGGATGACGGGATTCGAACCCGCGATCTCTGCCTTGACAGGGCAGCGTGTTGGGCCACTACACCACACCCCCGACTGCCGCACAGTCTACCATCCGCCGCACCGAGCGTCAAGCCATGGCACTTTTCAGGTGCATTTCGACAAGGACGCTCACCCCCTCTCACCATCACGCCCGCCACCCTTCGACAGGCTCAGGGTGGCGGGTCGGGTATCCCGTGCAGCCTGATGGTACAATCTGGCGCATGGAGCTTCGAGGCAAACGTGCGCTGGTCACCGGCGCCACCGGCTTCATCGGCGGCCACCTGGCCGACCGCCTGCTGCGCGAGGGCGTACACGTCCGGGCCTTCGTGCGCGATCCTGCCAAGGCTTCCCAACTGGCCGCGCAGGGTGCTGAAATCTTCGTTGGCGACATCACGCGACCCGCGACCCTGCCGCCAGCCCTTCAGGGCTGCCAGATCCTCTTCCACGCCGCAGCCTACGTCGGCGAGAGCGGCGACCGGGAAGCCGTCTGGGCCGTCAACGTGGATGGCACGCGCAACGTCGTGCAGGCGGCGGTCGATACCGGGCTCGAGCGCTTCGTCCACGTCAGCTCGTGCGCCGTATACGGATCCCCCCAGCGCTTCGACATCGACGAGAGCACGCCGACGCGCCTCAAGGGTGAGGTGTATCACGACTCCAAACTCGCCGCCGAGCAAATTGTATTCCAAGCCTATCGCGAACAGGACCTTCCGGTGGTCGTGGCGCGCCCCTCGCAGGTCTACGGCCCCGGCTCCAGGCAGTTCACCATCCGGCCCGTGGAACTGATCAAGGCCGGGCGCATGATTCTCATCGATGGCGGCAGGCACCTCTGCAAGCCCGTCTACATCGACAGCGTCGTCGAAGGCCTGCTCCGCTGCGCCCAGGTCGACGAGGCCGTCGGCCAAGCCATCAACCTGACCGATGGCATCGGCGTGCCCTGGCGCGACTTCTTCGGCTACTACGGTAAGATGCTGGGCGTGGAACGATTCCCCTCGCTCCCCTACCCTGTGGCGTGGGTGCTGGCCCTGACCTTCGAGCTGCGCGCCGCCATGAAGGGAAAACGCGCCAGCCTCAACCGGCGCGCCATCCACTCCCTGCGCAGTAGCAACAGCTTCAGCAATCTCAAGGCCCGGCAACTGTTGGGCTGGGAACCGGTGGTCTCGCTGGACGAGGGCATGCGGCGCACCGCAGCCTGGCTCAAAGAGAACGGCTACCTGGACTGAGCCGCCCCGCCCGTGCCCCGATTCATCCCAGCAACGCCGCGAAAGCCCCTATTACCTGCTCCAACGCCCCGTCATCGATCCAATAGTGGACCACCAGACGCATGCGGTCATCCGTCAACGCCGACAACCGGATCCCGCGGGCGCGCATGGCATCCACAGTCTCCCTGGCATTGATCTTCGCCTTTTCACCGAAGCGCAGGTAGAGCATGTTCGTCGGCGGCGGATCCCATTCCAGGCTGAGCCCCGGCAGCTCGCGCAATACCTCCGCCAGCCGGCGCGCACGCGCGTGGTCTTCAGCCAACCGATCCACCATCTCTTCCAGAGCCACGATGCCCGCCGCCGCCAGGATTCCCGCCTGGCGCATGCCGCCCCCCAGCAGTTTACGCGCCCGACGCGCCCGACCTATGAAGGCTTCATCGCCGCAAAGCAGCGATCCCACCGGCGCACAGAGCGCCTTCGACAGGCAGAAGGATACCGAATCCACGGGGTCCGCCAGCTCGCGCGCAGGAACACCCAGCGCGACGGCAGCGTTGAAAATGCGCGCCCCATCGAGATGCAGCCGCAGACCGTGCCGGCTGGCCAGCTCCCCCACCCGCCGCGTGTACTCGACACTCAGCACAGAACCCCCGCAGCGATTGTGGGTGTTCTCCAGGCAGATCAAACGCGTCACGGGATGATTAGGGTCGTCAGGCCGGATGGCCTCCTCGATGGCGGCCAGGTCCAATGTCCCATCCCGGAGGTTGGGCAGCGTGCGTGGATGAACGCCGGCCACCGCCGCCGAACCGCCCGCCTCATAAAGGAAAGTATGGGAGACATCCCCCAGGATCACCTCTTCGCCGCGGCCGCAATGCGCCAGGATGGCCGCCAGATTGGCCATGGTCCCGGAGGGCACGAATAGCGCCGCCTGCTTCCCCATCCGCTCAGCGGCCATCTCCTCCAGACGCCCCACCGTGGGGTCTTCGCCGTAGACGTCATCCCCCACCTCCGCCTCGGCCATGGCGCGGCGCATTGCCGGCGTGGGGTGCGTTACCGTATCCGATCGCAAGTCGATCCAGGGCATGCCCATTTCGAACCTCACAACTTCCCGGATGGATCACGCAGGTCCTCCAGGATGGACTCCAGCTCGGGAGGCAGGGGCGCATCGAAGGTGCGCGGCTGCGCCTCGCCTGGAATGCGCAGCGTCAGCCGTGCGGCGTGCAGGAACTGGCGTTTCAGCGGCAAAGAAGGCCTGCGCCGGCCATAGACGGTATCCCCAACGATAGGGCAACCCAGAAACGCCAGATGGACGCGGATCTGATGCGTCCTGCCGGTCAGCGGGCGAACCTCGAGCAGCGTATGCTCGGCGAAACGCTCCTGTGTGTGGAAGACGGTGACCGCATCGCGCCCCCTGCCAGGTGTCTGCACGGCCATGCGCTTCCGGTGGCGCGGGTCGCGCCCGATGGGGGCCTCGATGCGCCCCGCAGGCGTGGGCGGCGCTCCATCGACCAGCGCCAGGTAGACCTTCTCCACCTCGCGTGCCTTGAATTGCGCCTGTATGAAGCGATGGGTCCCATCGTCCTTGGCCAGCAGGATGAGGCCTGAGGTGTCTTTGTCCAGCCGGTGTATCACCCCCGGCCGGATCTCGCCGCCGATGCCGCGGATGTCCGGCGCATGCGCCAGGACAGCGTGCACCAGCGTTCCCACGTCATGCCCTGCTGAGGGGTGCACAACCATGCCCGCCGGCTTGTTCACCACCACCAAGTCCCGGTTCTCGAAGATGATATCGAGCGGGATGGATTCCGGTATCAGGTTTGTCGGCGTCGGCGCAGGCAGGTTCACCTCGACCCATTCGCCCCCTTCCAGGAGCGCCCCCGGCTTGCTCACCGGCTGGCCGTCGACAAGCACGCGTCCACCCCTGATGAGACGCTGCAGATAGCTGCGCGAATGCCCCGCCAGATGCCCGACGAGCACTCTGTCCAGCCGACCGCCTGGACCCGCAACCTGGAATCGGACTCGCTGCCCGTTCACCCCACCCTTTGTTCCGTGCTGACTTCTTCGTCGCTCGCTGCGGCAGTCGCCCTCTCGCGCGCCTCGCGGCGTTCTTCCAGCCACATGGTGATCACCAGGACCACCGCCCCGATGGAGATGCTCGAGTCCGCCAGATTGAAGACCGGAAACCTGCCGACTGAAATGAAGTCCGTCACCGTTCCCCGCAAGAGACGGTCCGTCAGGTTTCCCATCGCCCCGCCGAGCTGCAGCGCGAGCGCCAGCCGCAACAGAACCTGGCCGCGCGGGATGCGCGGATAGTAGAAGAGGATGGCCACGGCCACGACCACGGCGATGATGGTGAAGAACATCCCACCCGCGGGGAAGAGACCAAAGGCGGCGCCGGTGTTGTTCCAATGGACGATGCGAGCGTAGGGTGCCAGCCACGGGATGGGCATCCAAACCTCGCCCAAATCCAGCTGCGTGCGTACCAATGCCTTGGTCCATTGGTCCAGCGCAAGCACCAATCCTGCCAGGCCGATCAAGACAAGATAATCGCGAAGTTTCCCCAAATTGCCTCTCCTGCCACGAGCCACCGATGTCATCGTAGCCGGATTGTACCGCATCCGCTCGCCGCGCCGCGCACTGCGCACTGAGTACAGCGCTGGCCTCCGCCACCGATACTCTTCTATCCAAGGGGCGCAATGGGCTCGAGAAACAGCCTCTTCCAGCCCTCCTCTCTCGCGCTCGGGCCGCAAGACCGCGCCAGCGCATCTCTCAGCCTGACGCGCAACCCTGGGGGAGTAGCACACATAGCCGCATTCCGATCCAAGGCACACGCGGCGCATCCTCATCGCGATCCCGCGTCCCCGGACCGGTTCAGCCACATGCCGCGATCTGCCTGTCTGCGATTGCATGCCTTCCCGCTTCCCCCTCACACCCCCTGGCGGCGAGCAGCCATTGGAAAAGAGAAAACCGCCCGGTTACGCGGCCATCTGCCGTCTGATGGCCACCTGCAGGCTTTCGCCGCCGAAATCCTGCTCCATGGCCGCCTCACCCTGCGGTTGATCGACGGCCCGCAGCTCCTCGGCCAGGGTCTCGGCCATGACGAAGGCCCGATGCGCCTCGATTGCCTCCGCCAGTTGCGGCGTCGCGTGGTACTGGATCGCGATGCGATCCGCGACGTCGAGGCCCGCCTTCTTACGCAGTTCCTGCACCCGGCGCACGAACTCGCGCATCAATCCCTCACGCGCCAGCTCGGGGGTGATCTCCGTGTCCAGCGCCACCAGATAGGGGCCCTCCACCGCCGCAGCGAATCCGGAGTGGCTCTCGAACCTGACCTCGACTTCCTCTGGCAAGACCTCCAGCCGCTCGCCATCCAGCGACACTTCGATCGGCTGCCCCTCCAGCAAGCGCCGTCCCGCCTCTTCGGCATCGAGTTCGAGGATCGCGCGGCGCAGCGCGGGGAAGCGAGCGCCGTACTTCTGGCCCAACTGCCTGGGGAGCGGGTGCAGGCGGTAGCTGACCACTTCCGTGGCGGCGTCCAGCAGCCTGACGCGCCTGACGTTCAGCTCCTCGCCGATCAGATCGCCATAGCGATCGACGACGGCGCGCTCGTCGGCCGCCCCTACCACGATGGCCGCTTCGGCCAGGGGCTGACGCAGCTTGAGGTTCGCCTGGTTGCGGCTCGCGTGGCCAAGGGAGACCAGCTTCATCACCAGATCCATGTCCCGCAGCAGCTCACGGTCAATCCGACCCTCGTCGGCCGCAGGCCAATCGCAATGATGCACGCTCTCCGGGGCATCGGCGTCTACCTGCCGGACCAGATTCTGGAAGATGACCTCCGTCACGAAGGGCACGAAGGGGGCCAGCAGTTTGCTCAAGGTGACCAGCACTTCATAGAGCGTCCGGTAGGCGGCCCGTTTGTCGGCGTCGGAGGCTTCGCTGGCGCCGGGCTTGGCCCAGAAGCGCCGCCGGCTGCGGCGCAGATACCAGTTGCTCAGGTGATCCAGGAAGCGGTTCACGGCGGCCGTCGCCAGGTTGGGTTCGAAAGTCTCCAGGCGACGGGTGACCTCGACCACCACCTCCTGCAATCGTGACAGGATCCAGCGGTCCAGGTCGCTGAAGGCTGCCTCGCCCCGGTCGGCGGGGGTCCAGCCGTCCAGGTTGGCGTAGGTGACGAAGAAGGCGTAGACGTTCCACAGCGGGAGCAAGAATTGGCGCCGCACCTCGTCGGCGCGATGGTAGCCGAAGAGCAGGTCCTTCTCAGGTTTGTGATCGCAGTAAAGCCAGCGCATCACATCGACGCCCATCTTGTCGGCCGCCTCGTTGAACTCGATGGCGTTGCCCCACGACTTGTGCATGGGACGCCCGTCCTCGGCCAGCAAGGTCGCATAGCTGAAGACGTTCTTGAAGGGCGCCTTGCGCTCCAGAATGGTGCTCATGGTGAGCAGGCTGTAGAACCAGTTGCGGAATTGCCCCGGGAAGCTCTCGGAGATCAGGTCGGCAGGGAACCACTGCTTCCAATACTCCCGATCCTGGTTGTAGCGCAGCGTGCTCATGGCCACGATGCCCGCGTCCAGCCACGGATTGCCGACATCCGGGATGCGGCTGATGTAGCTGCCGCACTTCGAGCAGGCGATCTTCACGGCATCGACGTATGGCCGGTGGGGCGTATGGCCCTCGAAGATCTCCCACCCCTCGACGGCCCGCTCGCGCAACTCTTCCTTGCTGCCCATCACCTCGAAGTTGCCGCATTCGCCGCATTCGTAGATCGGCAGCGCCAGCCCCCAATAGCGCTTCTTGGAGATCATCCAGTCGTCCATGTTGCGCAGCCAGTCGAGCTCCCGCTCCAGGCCGAAGGAGGGGTGCCAGCGCGTTTCATCGATCACCACCTCCATGATTTGATAGCGCAGGTTGCGCGCCTTTTCCTCCTCGGTGACCTCCTCGTAGGGCTTGTCCAGCTTCTCTCCCATCGAGATGAACCATTCGTCCACCAGACGGAAGACCAGCTCCTCACCGCAGCGCCAGCAGACGGGGTAGCGGTGGGTGTAATCGTCGATGCGGTAGGTCAGGCCCTTCTGCGTCAGGTTCTCAAAAATGGGCTTCGCCACCTCGCTGACGCGCATCTCCGTCAACCAGTCGAAGCCCTGGACGAAGACGCCGGCTTCGTCCAGCGGGGCGATCACGGGCAGGTCGTATTGCTTGCTGAGCGCGAAGTCCTCGGCGCCGCAGCCCGGGGCGATGTGCACGATCCCCGTGCCTTCTTCTTCTCCCACCTCGTCCCACAGGATGATGCGATGCGCCTCCGGCGCGCCGCTCTTCACCTGCGCCGGCAGTTCATCGAAGGGCCCGCTGTACTGCCAGCCCTCCATCTGCTCCCCGCGCAGCTCCTCCAGCACCTCGTATTCACCCTTCAGGACGTGCACGGTGCCCTTGCTCAGGTAGAAGACCTCGTCCCCCTGGCGGACGCGCAGGTAGGTCAGCTCCGGGCCGACCGCCGCCGCCACGTTGCTGGTCAGCGTCCAGGGCGTCGTGGTCCACACCAGCAAGTTCTCACCCGGGCTGTCCTTCAGGGGAAAACGCAGCACGATGCTCGGATGGGTGATCTCCTGATAACCCTCGGTGACGATCTCATGCTGGCTGATCCCCGTCCCGCAGCGGGCGCACCAGGGCATCACATCGCGTCCCTTGTAGATCCAGCCCCGCTCGTCGCAGGATTTGAGGACCGACCAGATGGTGTAGTTGTTCTCGTCGGAGAAGGTGAAGTAGGAGCCGCCCAGCTCAGGCATCCCCAGGTGGCCGACGATCCACTCCACCGTCCCCGTCACCGGTCCCTGCGGCCCCGCCACGGTGATCACACGCGAGGGGTCTTTCGCCAGTTCGTCCCGCAGCATGCGCAGGAAGTCGGGGTCGCCCCAATCCATCCAATAGCCCAGGCGGATGCTCTGTTCCGTCTGCACGGCGGCGTAGTTCAGGACGCGCTGCTTGCAGATGACGACGAATTCAGCCAGGCCGAAGGCCTCGATGTCGCGCTTGCTGCGGAAGCCCATCTCGCGCTCGACGTTCACCTCCACCCAGAGGCCCTGGCAGTCGAAGCCGTTCTGGTAGCGCGTCTGACAGCCCTTCATGGCATTGAAGCGATGGAAGAGGTCCTTGTAGGTCCGGCCCCAGCCGTGGTGCACGCCCATGGGGTTGTTGGCCGTGATGGGACCGTCGATGAAGGACCAGCGCGGCCCATGCGCGCGCAGGGCGCGCAGCTTGTCAAAGGCCTTGCTCTCCTGCCAGAAGCGCAGGATCTCATGCTCCTGGGCGATGAAATCGACGGGGTTAGGAACAGGTTTGAACATCGCACACCTCAGTTCAGGCTTGCAGCTCGACGACGAGGCGCTTGTTGATCGCGCCCTTGCTCTTGTAGTCCACGATCCGGATGGGACCCACCTCGCGCGTGTTCGCGACGTGCGTCCCGCCGTCCGCCTGCAGGTCCAGGCCCACGATCTCCACCACGCGCACCTGCTGGATGGCTTCGGGAAGCAAGTTGATCTTGGTGCGAATCAGGTCCGGGATCTTGAAGGCCTCTTCGCGCGGCAAGATCTGCGTGCGCACGGGCCTGGCGGCCTGCACTTCCCGGTTGATCTTGGCCTCGATCTCGCGCACAAGTTCCTTCTGCATGTGCTCGAATTCGAAGTCCATCCTGCCGCGCAGGGGCTGCATGTTGCCCCCGGTGACGCTGGCCCCGTAATCGCGCCAGATCACGCCGCACAGGATGTGCATGGCGGTGTGAGTGCGCATCAACTGATAACGCCGCTCCCAATCCAGCTCTCCGTGGACCTGCTCCCCGAGCGCCGGCGGCTCCCCTTCGATCTGGTGCCAGACGAGCCCTTCCCGTCGGCGGACCTTGACAACGGGCAACACCTGCCCGTCGCGCAGCAGCCTGCCGACGTCATTCGGCTGACCTCCTCCACCTGGGTAGAAAGCCGTGCGGTCCAGCGCCACCTCTGAGCCCTCCACGCTCACGACTGTGGCTTCGAAGGTCTTCAGATAAGCATCCTGCAGGTAGAGCAACTCGGTCATCTGAGCTTCTCCAGTATTGCGGTAATGCAAAGGCTCCCGTCCCGCACAGGGACGAGAGCCCACATGCTCCCGCGGTACCACCCTGATACCCGCCTTGCGGCGGGCGCTCTGCCGGATACGCCCCGAGCCATTCCTGGGGTTATACCCGCGCCCCGGATAACGGAGGGCGATCCCGTCTTCCCTACTGACAGCCAAAGGGCTGCGTTCAGGTCGCGGCTCCGGAGGGATTTTCCCGTCAGGTCCCTGCCCCGGCTCGCACTATCCCGGGTTCGCTGTCAGGCACCCCTGGCGGTACTCGTCTCCATCAATGCCTTTCAAAGGTTGCTCAGTTTGTCGGATTATGCCACACAGACCGGCCGCAAGTCAATGTCCCAGTGCTTCCACCGAATGCCTGCGGGCTTGCTGAACGAACCTGACGGTCCCCAAACCCTCCAGCATCTTGCGCGCCTGATCGCGCAGCTTTCGCATGCGCGGGTTGCGCGCCCGCCAGCGGCCGGACATCTGGTTGATCACCAACGTGCTGTCGCCGCGAATCTCCAACTTTACCTTCTCCGGGGGGATTCCGGCAGCCCGCAGGCGCTCTCGAAGCTCTTCCAGGGCGCCGATCAAAGCCCGATATTCGGCCTCGTTGTTCGTGCCCCGCCCGAAGGTGAGCCGAACAGGGCGCCTCGTGCCCACCTCCTCACCCTCTATCAGGAAGGACCCATAAGCGGGCCCCGGATTGCCGCGGCTGCCGCCGTCAAAGAGGATCATCACCTTGTGAGGAGCTCTGCCAGCCTGGCTCTTTGCGCAGCGGCCTGCTTTCCTGCGCCCCTCAGGCATCGCCGTACCACGTCTGATACATGCTCAGCAGGTTGCGGCGGTGCAGCTCCTGCGCCAGCCCCCCGAGAATGATCTGGCTCTTGCCGCAATCCTCGATGTTGAC
Organism: Chloroflexota bacterium; assembly: GCA_024277995.1. GTDB lineage: Bacteria > Chloroflexota > Anaerolineae > Anaerolineales > E44-bin32 > JAJRUD01. The sequence continues at coordinate 12,976 of JAJRUD010000069.1, read as the reverse complement.
GCGCTCCAGATAGGCCTGCGGATCCCGCCGGCGCGCCGCCTTGCGCACCTCGCGCCGCGCCGCGGCCAGATAGTTCAGATTGGCGCGCACGGCATTGCCAACCTCGCCGCGCAGGATGACCTCGCCATGTCCCTGCACCAGGCTTTCCAGCTTCATGCGCGGCAGCCGCTTCAGGCTCTCCACCATCTGGTCATAATCGCCGTCCACCAGATACGGGACCGGCATCATCACATCGCCTGAGAAGAGCACCCGATCCTCCACCACCAGCGCCCCGATCCCATCCTTGGTGTGGCCTGGCAGGGGCACCAGTTGCACGGTGCGCTTCCCCACCCGCAGGCTGATGGTTCCCCGGTCGAAGACCACGTCGGGCAACACGATGGCGACCTCGCGCAGCTCGCGGCTCTGCTCCTGGGCGGCCTTCAGCGCCTGCCGGCCGCGCGTGTCCAGCAGCTCCCGACACAGGCGGTGCCCCAACACGATGGCACCCGGGAACCAGCAATTGCCGTTGGTGTGATCGGCGTGATAATGCGTGTTGATCAGATAGCGAACCGGGGAGCCGAGGCGCTCTTCGAGGAAGGCGCGGATCTCCAGACTTTCCTCCGGAAAGGCCAGCGAGTCGATGACAACCGACCAGTTCGGTCCCACCACTGCCCCGGCGTTGACCAGCGCGTAGCGCTCGCTGGTGAAAATGTACACGTTGTCTGCGACTCGCTCTCGTACCATGTTCCCTCCGGGTAATGCACCGGGCGGAAGCATAGCACAGCGGCCCAGGCGCTGTCAAGATTTCTTTACATAACCGCGCCCTGGCCCGCCTGAAGCGCCTGTGCGACCTCGCTCACCGGAACCACACGCGCCTCTGTCCCCCCCGCCTGGGCGATCTCGACTCCGCCCGCTTTCAGGCTGCGCGGGCTGACGGTGACGCGCACCGGGCAGCCGATCAGATCGGCGTCGGTGAACTTAACCCCCGCCGAAACATCGCGATCGTCGATCAGCACCTGCAGCCCGGCCTCCGCCAGCGCGCGCGCCACCTCGGCTCCCTCCGCGACCGCCCGCAGCACGATCAGATGCACGTCGAAAGGCGCCGCCCCAGGCGGCCATCTGATCCCCGCCTCAGAAGCGTGCCCTTCAAGCAAAGCCGCCAGGTGCCCTTCCAGCGACAGCGATAACAGCGACGCTCGCGCCGCACGCGCTTTTCCACCGCGGTCCACGTAGCGCGGCGCAGGATGCAGTTCCTCCTCCCACGCGAGGGGGATCCCACGACCCTCCCGCAGCGGTCCCCCGCACGCCGCACACTGCGAGCCTGCCAGGGCTATGGCCACGTCTGCCACCAGAGTGGCCTCGAAATCGCGGCCCAGATTGACGCCCGTGAAATGGGTGTCCGGCTGGTTGGCACCGGCCACGAAATTCACTCCGCCTTCTACAGACAGATCGGCCACGACGATGACACCCCGAGACCCGCTTGCATCCCGCGCCACTTCCAGACCGATGGGGCTGGCGTAGCCCGGCTCGGCACCCCAGGAGCGGATCGTCGCCTCGCTCGCCGGTTTCAACCGCCCCATCTGCAGGGCGTGGTCAACCTTCTCCAGGTCGACCTCCAGGTCCCCGCGTACCACGACGAAGACCAGCCGTCCCCGCTCATCCTCCAGCAGCACCGCTTTCAGAGTCTTCGCCTGCGGCACAGCCAGCATTTCCGCCAGCGCGCGTATGGTGTTGGCGCCCGGTGTGGGCACGCGTTCCATCGGCACCATGGGCTCCTGCTCGACAGGCTCCCGCATGAAGCGAGCGGCGCGCCGCGTCGCCCCATATCCGCAGGCGGCGCAGCGCAGCAGCTCCAAAGGACCATCCTCGGCCGGCTCGACCGACATCGCGACCCCGTCCAGATCTTCCACCCGCCAAGGCGCGAGCCCCAGCTTGCGCCACGCAGGCTCCAGCGCCGATCCCCATGAAGCGTTCATCCCCTCATGGGTTGCCTCCCCGGCCTCGACACGCAGCACTTGTAGACCGGAGGTCCAGCCTGGATCCGCCAACGAGCCTCCTCCCGCCCCCTGCCGGAAAGCCCGTTCTGCCAGCAATGCAACGGGCAACTGACGATAGGATTCAAGCTCAGACTCGAGCAGCTCCAGCCAGCCCTCCGATCTCTCGCCAGGTGGCAAGACGACGCGGGCCGCAGGGCCCAAGGCCGCGCGCATTTGAGAGGCGATGCGCTCCCGCACCCGCATCCCAAGCGTCAGCCACGCTATCCCGCCGATGCCGACGCGTACCAGGCCCGCCCGCACGGCCAGCGCCGTCAGGCGCTCCAGGCCGGCCGGCACCTGCCGCAATCTGCGGCCGAAGAGCTCTTTCATGTGCATGGCACACTCCTGTGAGCGGGTTATGTCACTCAGGGGGGATTGATCATATCTGCCGGCGTCGCCGTCGGCTCAATCTCGAAGCCGGCGCGCCCGCGGAAGAGGAACAGATTGGTGCGACCTGGATAGACGTAGAGCTGCATCGTGAAGGTCCTTCCCACAAAGCCGATGCGCACCTCGTATGGCCCCGCCGGCAGGTCGGAGATCACGAAGTTCTCGTTGTAGAAGTCATCTGGATGGACGGTTTCTTTGGCGTAGGTCCAGACATCCCACACCTGGTCCGTTTCCAGCGATCGGATCTGAATCAGTTGCTCGGCGAGCGGCCTTCCGATGCTGTCCATCACGCGTCCGGCAAGCACGCCCCATCCCTCGGGCGGGACCATCCACAATTCGGGGTTGCGTGTGGCGAAATAGTCGTTTTCCCCCAGCCGCACCTCGAAATGCAGATGCGGTCCGCTGGCATGGCCCGTATCGCCGACGATGCCGATCGCTTCGCCGGTCTCCACCCGCTGTCCGGGCCATACCGCCAGGGCCTGCATATGGCCATATATGGAGAAAAGCGTCTGGTTGCGGTACCCGAAATCGTGTCGGATGGCCACCGCCAGCCCGTAGGGGTCGGTGGGATCTTCCACGCCGCGATAGAGACCATATCCCGCCCAGATCACTTCTCCCGGGCCAGCGGCCAGCACCGGGGTACTTCTCCCCGCACCCAGATCGACTCCCGTATGCACGCTCTCCTCGCCGAAGAAGGTGTTCCCGTACCGGTACTGCGGATGCGGCCAATTCACCATACCGGAGGGAATAGGCCTGGCCAGATAGAAGTGGTCCTCCGGACGCAGCGCCAGCGGCACAGGGTAGGGTGGCGGCCGCCATCCGGATTCCACCTCCGCGCTGGCTGTCGGAAAGACGAGAACCGTGGCCGTGCCGGCAGCCGGCGGCGCGGCTTCGACGGTCTCCATGGGCTTCGTCACACTCGTCGGCGGCAGCTCTTCGACGGCGACCGGCCTCTCGGTCACGGCCAGTTGCGTGGAGACGCCCTGTATCGGCATGCGCGCCGGAGCGGCCGGCGCACATGCCGGCAGCGATGCGACCAGCGCCATCATCGGGGCCAGGAGTGATATTCGCCGTCTCATTCTTGCCACGCCACCGTCGGAGACGGCGTCTGGGTCGGCGTCTGCGTCGGCCGCGGTGTGGGAGTGCGCCAGCGCCACCACCACGGTGTGGCCGTGGGGCGCGGTGTGCGCGTTGGAGTGGGCGTCGGCGTGCTGAACGGCGTCAGTGTCACAATGGCTTCAGGCGGGTAGAGCTGCAGCATGGCTTCCTGCCAGTTCAGACCATCGGTGCGCACGAACTCGTTGAAGCGCGCCCCCAGGTAGAAGGTGCGCCAATTGGAGAGAGCCGGCAGCCGCTCAAAACCGAAATCCGCCGCCAGCTCAGTCAGGTCCACGTAATAGCCCTGCGGAATGGATTCCTTGATCGCCCCTCCCTGATCATACGCCACCGGGTCCGCCTGGAACCGGGCCTCGAAATCCCAGGGGCGGTCCCTGAGCGGCTCTCCCAACCCTCCCCCCTGCTCGCTGGTGCGCACGAAGACGCGCCAATAGACCTGGCCGCCGAAGTCCTCGCGCACAACCTCCACCCATCCCGCCCGCACCGCGGCCTGGCTGAAGGCGAAAGCCCGCCCGCTGTAGAGCCAATCGTTGAAGGCATAGCCCGGAGGCAGGGGATCGTTCAGCCCGACGAAAGCCTGCTCCAGGGAAGCCAGAAAATCCCATCCCAACTCGCGCGCCAGGCGCGATCGCAGGGCGAGAAAGGCCTCATCAACCGCATCGGAGAGTTGGGCGTTGGGCGCCGTCACCCCGGGCAGCGCAACCAGGGAAATCCTCCCCTCCATGCCCAGCGGTTCTCCCAACGTCGCCGAATATGCCGGCGTGAGACTGGGGATCCTGCGCGCATCCTGGTAAACCTCCCCGGGCAGACCGTGCACGGTCCAGTCCACGAATTGCGCCCGCCCCGGGATCTCCAGGCCGATCGCCGCTCCGCCTTCGTCGAAGATGTCGTAAACCACAAGGTGCTGTGTGGTGGGCGCCTTCAGGACGGCGGCCAGGCGCTCGCCCCCGGGCCCCCACACAGGCACCACCCCCTGACCGACCTCTCTCGGCGCCTGATCCTCACCCTCCAACGGGAGCACCCAGATCATCTCCAGCCCATCCGCACGCGCGCTGTAGGCCAATGCCGTCCCGTCCGGATCGAAGCGCGGCGTGTGCTCGATCACACCCGATGTGCGCGTCACATTGTGGAAGCGATGGCCCGGATCGTCGAGGTCGGCGATGAACACGTCCGGCGATCCATCGCGCTCCGAGATGAACGCGATGCGCCGCCCATCGGGCGACCAATGAGGCTCCATGTCGGCGCCGGGATGGTTGGTGAGCTGGATGGAATCGCCCTCGCCGTCCACCGGGATGATGAACAGGTCCAGGTCACCATCGTAGTAGCCTTCGAAGACGATCCAACGGCCGTCGGGCGACCAGGCGGGGTGACCCTCGAAGCCGGGGGTCTCCGTCACCTGTCGCACTCCGCCCGAACGCAGGTCCAACAAGTAGAGATCCCAATTGCCCGATCGGTTGGAGCGGAAGAGCACCTGAGTTCCGTCAGGGCTGACCGCCGGATCGCGGTCATCCCAATCGCCGCCGGTGAGCTGGACCGGGATACCGCTGCGGGGCGATACAGCCCATAAATGAGAACGCCCGCGCGCCCGCGCGGCGTAGATCAGCGTCCCCAGGGGCGCTGCACGCGTGGGCGCCGGCGAGGGCGTGTCCGTCGGAATGAGCGGCGAGGCCGTCGCCGAGGGTGTGACCGTTCGCGCCGCCGCGGTCAGGATGGCCTCGATCGTCGGGTCAACCGGCGTCGGTCTGAGTGCCCCTCCGGCGCTCAATCCAACCCAGCTCAAGGCACCCACGAGCAGCAACGCCGCCAGTATGAAGAGGCGAAAGCGCCAGACGCGCCACCCTCTCCATCTCACAGCTTCGGACTCGTTTTTCGTCCCTTCTTCGGACATACCCTTTGTCCGCCTCACTCACAGATTGGCAAGCCCAATGATTATACCCACGGGCCTTGAGATGCAACTTGGATGCCGCAAGCCCTTTCCATCACGGCCGCCCCTGCTCGCGATGCGGCCTCCGCGAGCGCGGAGGCCGCATCTCATTCCGCCACGCTCGCTCGGAGGCACTCCTCCCCTCGAGCGCGGCACGAGACGTTGTCGTCCGCCGTATCCATCACTCGCCAGCCGGAAGATCAAACACCACTTCTTTCTCATCCACCCGGCCGTGATCTTCGAAGGACAGAGCCGCCCTCGCCGTGTAGCGCCCCGCCGGCGCTTCCCCGCGGAGGTGCATCGTGAGCGACATCTTGAAATTCATGCATTCGATCACGCTCGCGCTGGCCGCCCTGCTCCCCTGCGGGTCGGCCACCTCGATATCCAAATTGGGTCTTTCTTCGAAAGGGGTCAGCTCGATGGTCAGCCTTATTCGCCTGCCGTCCGCATAGGGCTCCACCAGGATCTCGCGAATTCGGGTCTCCTGCGGCGGCAGCCGGCTTTCTCCTGTCTCCGGGAAATTCAGCTCCATACCCCGCTCCTCTCGTAAAGGTTCGGGTATTATACTGTGCAGGCGCGCCGTCACGTATTGCGTGCTCATGCGTCTGGCAGCCTGCATGCCCGAAGCCGGGCATACGCCCATTCCCGGAGAGCTCTACTCCGGAGCCCGCTGCCCGGGCATCACCCCAGGAGGTGGCTATGCGCAAACCCTACCGGTTCGAGACCCGCACCATCCACGCCGGCCAGCCCGCCGACCCCTCCACCGGCGCCGTGATGACCCCCATCTATCAGACCTCCACCTATCGCCAGAAGCGCGTCGGTGAACACCTCGGCTACGAATACTCACGCACGGGCAACCCCACCCGCCATGCCCTGGAAGAATGCCTCAGTTCCCTCGAGGAAGGCCATGCCGGCCTGGCTTTCGCCTCCGGCATGGCCGCCATCGACGCCATCCTGCACCTGCTGAGACCCGGCGATCACGTTCTCGCGGTCGACGATCTCTATGGCGGCACCTATCGCATCTTCGAGCAGACCTACGCGCCTATGGGCGTGTCCTTCAGCTACGCTCCCGCCTCCGAACCGGCTGCCTTCCTGAAACACCTGCGTCCTGAGACGCGCCTGATCTGGCTGGAGACGCCGACCAACCCGCTGCTCAACCTGTGCGACATCCGGGGCATCGCCGAAGGCGCGCGCAAGATGAACTCCAGCGCCTGGATCTGCGTCGACAACACCTTCGCCACGCCCTACCTGCAGCAACCCCTCAACCTGGGGGCCGACATCGTCCTGCACTCCACCACCAAGTACCTCGGCGGCCATTCTGACGTCGTCGGCGGCGCCATCGTGGTGCGCGACGCCGCACTGGCAGAACGCCTCGCCTTCCTGCAGAACGCAGTTGGAGCCGTCCCGGGCCCCATGGATTGCTTCCTCGTCCTGCGCGGCATCAAAACCCTGCCCGTGCGCATGGAGCGCCACGCGTCCAACGCCGAGGCGGTTGCCCGATTCCTTGAGACTCACGAGGCGATTGAGCAGGTCTTCTACCCCGGGCTGCCCTCCCACCCTCAGCACGACCTGGCCCGGCGGCAGATGCGCAATGGAGGCGGCATGGTCTCCTTTACGGCCAAGGGAGGCACCCACGCCGCCCGCCGCATCGCAGAAGGCACGCACCTTTTCGCATTGGCGGAATCATTGGGTGGGGTCGAATCGCTGATCGAGGTGCCGGCCGCCATGACCCATGCCTCCACGCTGGACTCGCCGCTGGCAGTCAGCCCGGCGCTGATCCGCCTCTCGGTCGGCCTGGAGAACACGCAGGACCTGGTCGAGGACCTGCGCCAGGCGCTCGACGCTCTCGCATAGCCCGGCCAGGCCACACCGCTCGATCACAGGGGGCCGCGCCCTCCTATAGCCCCGGAGCGCGCTCCTGCCCCGCGCCCCACCAACCACGATTCGACGCTACGCGGTAGGCGCCATGAACTCCAGGGCGTCGATGATCGTGAGGATTCCCGTCGGCCGCTTGAGGTCGTCCACCAGGACGACGACCTTCTTGTTCAACAGGTCGGGCAGCACTTCCGAAAAGGGAGCCTCTTCGTGCGCACAGCGGACATCGCGCTCGATGAGCGGCTCGACGGTCTCCTCCGGGTCGTGGGTGTGCTCCGCATGCAGCATGTGCTCCAGCAGGTCGACCTCCGAGACCAGCCCGACCAGCCTGCCGTCGTCGCCGACAACGGGCAGTTGCGAGATCCCGTGCTGGCGCAGGCGCCCGATCACCTCCGTCATGCGGTCGCCGGGTGAAGCGGTGACCAGCTCGGGCAATCCCCTGGCCTGCGCCACGATGCGCGCCGTCACGTCACGCCGTCGGTCCACCAGGAAACCGTGCTCGCGCATCCAATCGTCGTCGAAAACCTTGGACAAGTAGCGCGATCCCGAATCGGGGAAGATGACCACCATCAGCCGATCCGGTCCCAGGCCCTGCGCCGCCTTCACGGCGCCAGCCAGCGCCGAGCCGGATGAGCCGCCGACGAAGATGCCCTCCTCGCGCACCAGGCGTCGCGTCCACAGGAAGGATTCGCCGTCGTCCACCTGTACCACCTCATCCACCAGGCTGAGGTCCAGCGTGGTGGGGATGAAGTCCTCGCCGATCCCTTCCACCTTGTAGGTGAAGGCCTCCAGGCCGGTCGCGTCGCCGCCGCGCTTCCATGCGTCGTAGAGGATCGACCCCACCGGGTCCACGCCCACGATGCGCACCTTGTGGCCGTTATCGCGCATGTAGCGCGCCACGCCGGTGATCGTGCCCCCCGTGCCCATGCCGATGACGATGTCCGTCACGCGGCCCTGGGTCTGCTCCCAGATCTCCGGCCCGGTAGTGTGATAGTGCGCCTCAGGGTTTTCGGGGTTGTGATACTGGTTGGCCAGCACGGCGTTGGGCGTTTCGGCCACGATGCGTTTGGCCACCGAGTAATAGGAACGCGGGTCGTCCGGCTCCACGGCGGTGGGCGTGATCAGCACGCGCGCGCCGAACGCTCGCAGGAGCCTGATTTTCTCATCGCTCATCTTATCGGGCATGACGAACACCGCCTGGTAGCCCCTCATCGCACAGGCGATGGCCAGTCCCACACCCGTGTTGCCCGACGTCGCCTCCACCACGGTGCCGCCCGGCTTGAGTTCGCCCGACTGCTCGAAGGCCTCGATCATCGGAAAGGCGATGCGATCCTTGACCGAGCCTCCCGGGTTCAACATCTCGATCTTGCCGTAGACCGGACAGGCCAAGTCTTGCGTGACGCGCCGCAGACGGACCAGCGGCGTCCAGCCGATGGCGCCCGTGATATCATCGTATACGCGCAGGGCATCTGATACAGGCAACGGCCCTTCTCCCATGGCACACCTCCGCCGATTTCAAGCGCAACTTGCCCCAAGCGTACCACAGGCGCTTGCGCCATGCATTAGCGAGTCAGCGGCCAATAGCACCCATCACGACCGTTACCCTTGGCGGGCCCGGTCAGCGAGGCTATAATCCCGTCCAGTCGGAGCATTCCCTTGTCCCCATCACACATTCGCTACGAGCACCCCATCAGCCGGGCCCTGAGAGACAATCCCCTCGGCGACCCATCCGAACGCACGCTGCCCGTCTATCTCCCGCCGGGTTACGAGGAGAGCGACGAGCGGTTCCCCGTCCTCTTCCTGCTGGCCGGCTTCACCGGCAGCGGCCACTCCTTCCTGAATTGGTCCGGCTGGGAGGAGAACATCCAGCAGCGCATGGACCGCCTCATCAGCCAGGGGCAGGCCCGCCGCATGATCCTGGTCATGCCCAATTGCTTCACGCGATACGGCGGCTCGCAATACCTCAACTCCCCCGCCACCGGCAATTACCGCGACTACCTGCTCGAGCTGGTGCAGTACGTCGATGAACACTTCCGCACCATCCCCGAGCGGGACCACCGGGCGATAGCCGGCAAATCCTCCGGCGGATATGGCGCGCTCACCGTCGCCATGCAGCATCCCGAGACCTTCGGCCTGGTGGCCGACCACAGCGGGGATAAGTATTTCGAGCTGTGCTACAAGGCGGATTTCCCGCGCTTCCTGAAGGCCGTCGAGCGTTTCGGCGGCCTGGAACGCGTGCTCAGCGACCCCTCGGCCATCCGCCCCAAGGATTCGGATTTCCACGCCCTGATGAACGTCGCCGCCATGTCGGCCTGCTATTCCCCCAATCCCGGCGCGCCCCTGGGGTTCGACCTGCCGCTCGACCCGCGCACGGGGGAGCTCGACACGCAGGTGTGGCGACGCTGGCTGAGCCACGACCCGGTGCAAATGGTGGCTGACTATGCGGAGGCCCTGAAATCGCTGCGCCTGCTGTTCCTCGACTGCGGCAGCAGGGATGAATTCAACCTGCAGTACGGCTGCCGCATTTTCGTTCAGCGCCTGCAAGCCCTGGGCGTGGCGCACACCTACCAGGAGTTCGAGGACGGCCACTTCAACATCAGTTACCGTTTCGACGTTTCGATCCCGCTCATCAGTCAAAGCATGCCCGCCTGAACACTTCCGGCGGATGGAGGACCACCCATGTCAGCCCTGGAGCAAGCCCTCGCCTACGCCGGCGAGAATCACGAACCCGCCCTGGCGGACCTGAAGTCCCTGCTGCGCATCCCCTCGGTCTCAACGCTCGCCGAGCATGACGCAGACATGGCCGCTGCCGCACAGTGGCTCGCCAGCCGCCTGACGGACCTGAGCTTCGAGAACGTGGCCGTCATGCCCACAGCCAGACACCCGGTGGTGTACGGCGACTGGCTTCACGCATCCGCCGACGCCCCGACGGTGCTCTTCTACGGCCATTACGACGTGCAGCCCGCCGACCCGCTCGAGGAGTGGGCCACGCCGCCCTTCGAACCCACGGTGCGCGGCGAGAACATCTACGCCCGCGGCGCCTCGGACATGAAAGGGCAGGTCGTCGCCTTCTTGCGGGCCGTCGAGGCCATGGTGCGCGGTGGCGGTCTGCCGCTCAACCTCAAGTTCATGATCGAGGGGGAGGAGGAGATCGGCTCTCCCAGCCTGGCGGACTTCATCCGCGAGCACAAGGAACTGCTCGCCTGCGACCTGTGCCTGAACGCCGACTCGGGCATCCTGGACGCCGACCTGCCGGCCATCACCTACGCCCTGCGCGGCCTGGCTTACTTCGAAATCCGCCTCCAGGGCCCGAAAGGAGACCTGCACTCCGGGCGCTTTGGCGGCGTGGTCGACAATCCGGCTCAGGTGCTCTGTGAGCTCATCGCCGGCATGCGCGACGCTCAGGGCCGCGTTCAGCTGCCCGGCTTCTACGACCGTGTGCGCCCGCTGAGCGATGAGGAGCGTGCCGACTACGCGCGCCTGCCCACCGACGACGCGTGGTGGCTCGAACAGACGGGAGCCCCCGCGCTCTTCGGCGAAGGGGGCTACTCGGCTTCGGAGCGCGCCAGCGCCAGGCCGACCCTGGACGTCAACGGCCTGCTCAGCGGATTCACGGGGAAGGGATCGAAAACCGTCCTGCCCGCCCGGGCCATGGCCAAGGTCTCCATGCGCCTGGTGCCCGACCAGGACCCCGACGAGATCCACCAGTCCCTGCTGCGCTATCTCGAACAGCACGCCCCGCCGACGGTAACCTGGGAGGTGGAAAGCATGGCCGGTGCGCCGCCGGCTATCGTCGAGCGCGATTCGCCCGCCGTGCAGGCCGCCAGCCGCGCTCTCGAAGAGGTCTGGGGCAAGACCCCGCTCTTCACGCGTGAAGGCGGGACCATCCCCGTCGTCGGACTGATTCAACAGCTCCTGGGCGTGGACAGTCTGCTGCTGGGCTTCGGGCTTCCAGACGACAACCTGCACGCGCCGAACGAGAAGCTGCACCTGCCGACCTACTACCGGGGCATCGAGACGTACATCCGCTTCGCCCATGCCCTGGGCGCACGATGAGAGCGGCCGTGGCGAAACACAACCACATCTACGGCGGCCAGGCCGTCATCGAGGGCGTGATGATGCGCGGTTCGCACGTCTGTGCCGTGGCCATGCGCGCCCCCGACGGCTCCATCGCGCTGGAGACCCGCCCCCTGGGCTCCATCTACCGCAGCCGCTGGGCGCGCGTCCCCTTCCTGCGCGGCCTGATCGTGCTCTGGGACGCCCTGGCGCTCGGCATGTGGGCGCTCAGCATCTCGGCCAACCTGCAGGCTGGCGAGGATGAATCCCTGGAGGGCGCACCGATGGTCTTGACCATGGTGGCCTCCATGGTCATCGGCCTGGCCCTCTTCTTCGCCCTTCCGGCTGCCGCCGGCTACGGGCTGGAGCGCACCCTGGGCATCACTTCCGCCACCGCCAATCTGGTGGAGGGCCTCATCCGCCTGGCGCTCTTCGTGGTTTACGTCTGGGCCATCGGCCGCATGCCGGAGATCCGCCGCGTCTTCGGCTACCACGGCGCCGAGCACAAGACCATCCACGCCTTCGAGGCCGGCGTCCCGCTGGAGGTCGAGAGCGTGAATTCCTTCCCGCGCGAACACCCCCGCTGCGGCACGGCCTTCCTGCTCACCGTGGTGGTCTTCTCCATCCTGCTCTTCGCCGCCCTCGGGCCAATGCCGCTGGCCACGCGCCTGATGAGCCGCATCCTGCTCATCCCCGTGCTGGCTGCCCTGTCCTACGAATACATCCGCCTCAGCGGCCGCCTGATGAACAAGCAATGGGCCAAGCCGCTGGTCGTCCCCAACCTGCTCCTCCAGCGTCTCACCACGCGCGAACCGGAGCCGGAGATGGTCGAGGTGGCCCTGGCCGCCTTCCAGGCCATGCGGCGGGCGGAGGACGAGCAGGCCCACGATCCGGCGGCGCATCCATCACCGTAGCGCTTTCGCGGCCCAGGCAGGGGATTGCCACGCTCCCTGCGGTCCCTCGCTAATGACAGCTCTCGTCCGTCATTGCCAGGCGGCGCAGCCGCCGTGGCAATCTCCCCCTTCGTCATAGAGGGCAGCCCGCGGACGAGTGAACGACGGCAGCACTCTCGCGGCCCTGGAGGGAGATCCCTTTGCCCCCTTCGGTCGCTCGCAATGACAGATGTGGGGGCATCCCTTCGTTCTCTCCTGCCGCCCCGCAAGCCGGCGTGCCCTCAATCCCCCTTCGCCCCGCCCCCTTCCCCGCCTCCGATGACTCCCGCTCCATCTTCTTCCGCTGGCGCATCGACGGGGGCGTCGCACTCCAGGATCAAACGCACAGCCCGGTCGTAGAAGAAGTAATCCCACGCCCAATTGATGAGCACGAGCAGCCTGTTGCGAAACCCGATCAAGTTCATCAAGTGCACCACCAGCCACACCACCCAGGCCGCGAACCCCTTCAGCCTGAATCGTCCCAGGCGGGCGACGGCCGCGTTGCGCCCGATGGTCGCCAGCGAGCCCGGGTCCCGATATTCGAAGGGCTCCGGCTCAAGGCCGGCCAGTCCCCGCCGGATGTTGCGCGCCGCCGTCTCCGCCATCTGCACCGCCACCGGAGCCATCATCGGCATAGGGCGCCCGTCAGCTTCCATGTAGACCGCGTCCCC
>JAJRUD010000068.1 GCA_024277995.1 Chloroflexota bacterium | reverse complement strand
TAATCGGGGGCGCCGTCGTAGATGAGGAAGGTGCCGCCCAGGATCAGCGCCCCGAAGACCAGCCAGGGGCCCATCATCCAGCCCATGTCGGTCATCCAGTAGAGGACCTGGCCGGGGTGCAGATCGGTGCCGAAGGCCATGTCCTGTGCCGACTTGATCGGGAAGCCGCAGTGAGTGTGTACGGCCCCCTTCGGCCGTCCCGTGGTGCCCGAGGTGTAGATCACCATCAGGGTGTCCTCGGCCTCAGTGTGCTCCGTCGGTGCTTCGGGGGGTTGGCCGGTGACGAGATCGTGCCACCAGTGATCGCGGCCGGGCTGCATGGAAACCTGCAGGTTCGCCCGCCGCACCACGATCATGTGCTCCAGCGAGGGGACCTGCCCCGCCGCCTGATCGGCGACGGCTTTCATGTTCACTGGCTGGCCGCGGCGGAAGACGCCGTCGGCGGTGAAGAGCGCCTTGGCCTCGGCGTCCGCCAGGCGGGTCACCACCGCGCCGGCTCCATAGCCGGAGAAAAGCGGCAGGATGATGCCGCCGACCTTGGCGATGGCCAGCAGGGCCACCACGATCTCGGGCACCATGGGCATGTAAATGCCCACCGCATCGCCCTTTTCGAGACCCAGCTCACGCAGCGCGTTGGCGGCCTGATTGACCTGGCGTCGCAGTTCACCGTAAGTGATGGATCTGGCGTCGCCCTCCTCGCCTTCCCAGATGAAGGCCACCCGTTCATCGGTGGGCGTCCCGGCGTATTTATCCAGGCAGTTGTGGACGATGTTCATCTTGCCGCCCACGCACCAGCGCGGCCATTGGACGCCGCGCGAGAGATCGACGACCTGGCTGTATGGCTCGAAGAACTGCACGTCGAGGTACTCGAGGACGGCCTGGGTGAACCAGGCCACATCCGCTGTGGAGCGGCGCAGGAGGTCCTGGAAGTCGGTGATGTTGTGCTGGCGCATGAAGCGCGTCAGATGAGCGTCCTCGGTGTACTCCGGCGTCGGGTGCCAGACGAACTGGCCGCTGCTGAAATCGGTGGTGCTTTCCATCGCAGCCTCCTGTTTCCATCCCACCTGATGGTGCGCAAGGGCAGCCGCCTACTCGCCGGCCTGGCCGGTGAGGCGCGGGTACCAATACCATAGCACGTCGCGCGCCGGCTTGCCCCGCACCGAAGCGGATTTATCGCGCAGGGCAACGGCGGGATTGTAGCGGCGCGTGTAGAACCCCTTGATCTCCGGATGCGCGTAGGCCTCCAGCAAGATGGCATTGTAGGCCGCTGCCTGTGCCTCCAGATCGATGCCCAGCTCCGGATCGGGATCCGCGCCCTGGTCGAAGTCCTGCGGTGATCGGCAGGATCCATCCGGCGCAGGTGGACAGCCGCTGGCCCCGCCCGATATCGCCAGGTACTCAACGCTCAAGACCAGCGGCATTCCCTGGAGCGCCGGCTGCTGCAGCAGGGTCTCCTCGATCAGCGTCCTGGCGGCCGCCTGCATGGCGCCCACGTCCGCGCCGGGTTCACCCGCCAGCGGCGCGTGCCAGTAGACGTGGACCTCGTCCACCGCGTCCAGGAAAGGAGGTGGGTCTTGCAGGTTCTCGCCGAACTCGATTTCGAAGGCCAGCGTACCGGGGAAGCGCTGGCGAACCTCTTCCAGCAGCGAGTGCCAGCGTTGCTCCGCGTCGGCCGGCACTCCCGCCGGAGCGCCGTCGGGAAGCGATCCGCCGGGAAGCGCGGGCGCCACCTCCGGTCCACCCAGGACCAGCTTCGCCGCGCCCACCGCCGCGGCCTGCCGGGCGTAGGTCAGGGCGAAGGAGCGGTATTCCTCGAACCACACCTCCCACCAGGCGCCGTCGCGCGGCGCGCTGAGCCACCAATCCCCCACCGTGCCCTTGCTGGCGCGCAGCGTTGGGTGGAGGACGACGGTCAGGCCGCGCTCCGCGGCGTCCTGAGCCATCTGTGACAGATCCTGCTCAAAGGGTCCGGCGGTGGGATCGAAGGAGAGCAACGGCAGGGGAGTGTTGCGTTCGAACACCCAGCTTGGCGTCAGGATGACGCTGTTGGCGCCGAGGGCGGTGATGTCCGCTGCGGCCTGTGGGAAGAGTGAAGTCCAATTCGGTCGGAAGGCGGGCAGGATTTCTACACCGGCCTCGAAGCCAGGCCGGGGCACGATCTCAGGTGCTACCACGGTGGCTGATGTCCCCCGCGGCTGCCACCAGCGCCAGGCGCGCACGCTGTCGCGCAGGTCCTGTTTGACGACGGCTGCCGTGGCCTGGCGACCTACGGCTGCCGCGCCAGGGGTATCGGCGTCGTCGGCTGAGCCGCACTGCAGATTGCGGCAATATCGGTATGCGATGGAGTTGCTGAAGTCCAGCGGGCCGTTCAGGATGTAGATCCAATCGCGTTCGTTCAGGCGCCACATGGGCAGCGGCTCGAACCAGGTGAAAGGGTTGAGCTGCAGTGCGATCGTGTCTGTGGCCGGGGTGTCTTCCGGCACGCTGACCTGGAAGGTAATGCTGCCGCGCTCGCCGTGCCACGTTGCCACGGTATCGCGCACGGTCAGCTCGCGCTCGGGCACGATGAGCTGACGGGTGACGAAGAATCCCTGGGGGTCGCGCTCGGCGTTCCACAGGCCGTCGCCCAACGTGTACTTGTAGCGCAGGTCGGTCCCGGCGGGCAGGCTGGCGAGGAAGATGTAATGCGTATCGTCCACCATGGTCAGCGTGGGCATGCGGCTGGAGGCGTTCCACACGCCACCGGGAAGTTCGCCGAAGACCGCGCCCAGCTGGCGCAGGTTGCCGGCCATGCGCACCGGCGTGCCGGGGACGGTGTCGCCGGGCACGGTCACCTCGAAGGTCACCTGCACCAGAGGTGCGGCCTGCATGGCAAGAGCGGCCGGCGTCGTGCTGTCGGCTGCGATCACCGCGCCCTGCTGCACGGGGCGATAGCGACCGTCAGTGCTGAAGGCCGTCAGGATGTGCAGGCCGGGGGCCAGACCGTCAACGCGGAAATCGCCTTCGCCGTCGCTGAAGGCCAGACGCCCTCCGATGCTCACCATCATCTCGCTCAGCGGTTGGCCGGTCTGCGTGTCCTGCAGCCGCCCCAGCACGCGCCCCGTCGGCCCCTGATAGGGCAGGTCGGTCCAGCCGGCGATGATGTCCTGAACTTCGAGCGGACCGGAGACGTTCACGACCCGGAAGCGAACGGCTTCGCCGAGTGCGTCGGCTTCTTCCGCCGAGCCCGGCGATCGACGCGCGTAGCGGTAGTGGAGCAGCGAGCCCACCGGCACCGTGAGACGGACGAGCCAGCGGCCATCCTGCAGCCGTTGCATGGGGTAGCTGATCGTGTTGTAGGGCAGGCCTGTCACCTCGTCCAGGACGCTGAGTACGAGCTCGGCGTCGGAGGGCGTGCCCGCCGGGGGCAAGGCGACGAAGGTCACCTCCGCCGCCGGCAGTGGGGTCGGGCTGGAGACGGGCAGAGGCGTTGGTTTTCCCTGTTCCCCGCTCAGGCCGGGCAGCAGGCCGCAGGCGCCCAGCACAAGGGCCGCGGCGAGCAGGAGAAAGACTGCGAGGGGGCGGGATCCTCTCATGGGCGCCGTCCGTAATGCTGGATGAGTTGCGCACAGACCTCCACGTTCGGGATCCTGTGGACCGGCATCCGCCAAGGGCGCGCTGTCTTTTGGGATTGGGGCAGGATGTTCAAGTGTCCGTCCTTCACGATGGCCTCGTCGAGTTCATCCCAACTCAACCTGCGACGGCGGTAGCGCATCCCCTTGGGATCGATGGTGAGCGGCCCGAATCGCAGGGTCTGCCCGGCCTGCAGCGCGCGAATGCATTCCGTCAGCAGCCGGGGGTAGACGTACTGCTTCGCATGCTCGACGAGCTTGTCGAACTCGCTCAATTCGCCGCCGAAGTTCAGGCGGGAGCCGTCGGTGAGGGCCAGTTCCAGCTCGGTGCGGCGCCGTCCGAGCAGCGCGGGCAGGCTGTAGCGCAGTGCTCGCGTGCGGATGGCCTGCACTTCACTCCAGTGCACGACCCTCCGCCTGCGGCCGCGCACCACCATCAAGCCGGCACGGTGGGCGCATACCCGCATGCTCCCCGTTCGGAGCAGTCCAGCGAGGGCCAGCAGCCCCAGCAGCCCTGCCGCAGCCGCTCCCCAGGCCCACGGCGCCGCCCAGCGCCAGACCACCGCGGGGCCAAAATGGCTGAAGGCGAAAGCCCAACGCCAGTATGCCACGCCCAGGCCCGCCAGCGCGCCGAGCAGGCCCAGGATGGCCAGCCCGCCGAGCGCAGCGCGTCGGCGAGTGCGGCGCGCTGCGTGTTCGCTGAGCAGGGGGCCCAAGGCCGCGTCGGGTGCCGTTTCTGAAGCCGTTTCGGTCAGCATCCTCCCGGCCTCAAGGCAGGGCTCGCGCTGGCAGGCTGAGCAAGACCACGGCCAATCCCAGCAGGCCGTGCAGGCGGGCCGGCCAGGCGCTGCGATCGCTGTGGTTGGGGATCACCTCGGGGATGATGGGCGCGCCCATGTGGCCCGGCAAGGCCATCCACAGCCAACGGATTCGTCGCAGGGGCCCGACGGCCAGTTGAAGGTTCGGGTCGTCGGGTGGGACGGTCTCCACCCGACGACCGGGGCCTGTGTCCCTTGACTTGCTCTGGCCCTGCGGTGCTGTGTCCTTCATCGGCGAAGGTTTCTCCCGCAAGGCGCAATGGCACGCGGCACACCGCTCATGGTCTACCTGCTCCTCCATGCCCGGGGTCGCTGGAGGCGCGCCGTTCCCTGCACGTGCGCCCGATTGACCCCCCCGTCTCAGCTCTCTGCCGGCACGAAGTACACGTCGGTGGGCTTGAGCTTGCTGTTGCGCAGGAAGCGAGGTTGAACCTCCATGCCGATCCAATCCAGCGTGGCCTCCTGGGGATCAACGCCCAGCAGGCGCGAGAGGAAGAGCGTGTTCACGCCTTCGAACTCGATGAGCGCCAGGACGAAGGGCGTCTCGGGCAGGAACTCCTCCGAGCCGAAGTGACATACGGTAAAGGCGTGTATGTATGCCTTGCGATCGGAGATGTCGATCCATTCGGTCTCGCGCCCGCTGTACATGTCGTGGCCGCGCGGCGTGGCGTAAGTGTAGCCGCTTTCAGGATCGCGCGTGGCCAGCAGTTTCTTGTTGGAGGCCGCGGCGAACCAGGGGCTGTCCTGGCCATAGGAATGCAGGTAGGTGATGCTGTATTCCTGTTCGATCTGCAGCGGCGCCATGCGCTTCAGAAAAGCCAGGGCGTCGGGATCGGTCTCCACGGGGAAGGGCACGCCGTGGACGATATAGCCACCGAGGGTTTCCGGTCGACGATCGGGCAGCTTGGCCATGATCAATCCTCTCGTTCCAGGATCGAGACGGTGACGTAAGTTCCGGTGCCGGCGTGGGAATGAATGGCGCCGCGCCGGGCCTCCTTGATCTGCAGGGTGGGGTCGCCGAAGTGTTGCTCGATGCCCTCCTGCAGTTGCCAGATGGCGAAGACGGCCTGCATGAGGCCGGTCGCGCCGACGGGATGGCCGCAGGCGATCAGCCCGCCGGAGGGGTTGACGGGGCAGATGGGCTGTTCGGGCAGGTCTAGCCCGTAATCCACGCCGGGCATGAAGGTCTTGCCAGATGTGGCGAATTCCCCACCCTCGCCGTAGCGGCAGAGTCCCAGGTCTTCGTAGGTCTGGATCTCGCTGGAGGTATAGGCGTCGTGCAACTCCACGAAATCGAGTTCGTGCAGCGGGTCCTTGATCCCGGCGTGCTTGTAGGCCATGTTGCCGGCCGTGCGGCCGGCGCGGAAGGAGTGTACGCCGGGGTAGCGGGTCCCATGTTCCCAGAGCTTCTTGTAGTAGGCTCGCGTCTCGTCGGAATCGTGCTCCTGCTGGGTGGCGTACTCGCGCATGAAGGTGTCGTAATCCACGTGCGGGCGGTCGGCCATGCGCATGGCGTCGGTCCCGCGCCCGATGCCGGTCACGCGCACCAGCGGCTTGGGGACATCGGCCCCGGCGGATTCCAGGCGCTTGATGCCCTCCTCGGAGGCCAGGATGACCGCCGCCGCGCCGTCGGACATCACGCAGATGTCCAGCCGGGTCAGGGGCCAGGCCACCATGGGGGAGTTGCGCACGTCCTGGATGCTGTAGCGGTTGCGCTTCTGGGCGTAGGGGTTGTGGTAGGCGTTGATGTGGTTCTTGACCGAGACGTGAGCCATCTGCTCGACGGTGGTGCCGAACTCCTTCATGTGGCGGGTGACCATCATGGCGTAGTAGCCGGAGTAGAAGCCGCCCACCGGGTAGTCCCATGAGACATCGGATGCCAGGGCGATGAACTCGTTGCCCTTCCAGGTCTCCACGTGACTCATGGTCTCGAAGCCGTAGGCCAGGCAGACGTCCATGTGTCCCGAGGCCACGGCCTTCCACGCTTCCTGAAAGCACAGGCCGCCGGTGGCGCCGCCGCCTTCGACGCGATGGCTTGGCTTGGGACACAGGCCCAGGTAGTCCTGTGCCATGATGCCAGCCATCAACTGACGGGTGAAGTGGTCGGAGAAGTATGAGGCCACTGAGCCGTCGACCTGTTGGGTGAAGGTGCTGAAGTCCAGCCCCAGGTCGGCGATGGCCGCGTCATACGCCTCCTTGACGATGGCCTGAAAAGTCTTATCGGGACGGGCTTTGGCGAACTTGGACACCCCTCCCGATAGGGCATAAACCGGTCGCATGGTTTCCTCCCTGCTGGTGTGGACGTTGCATCGAGCCGCACGATTGTACCCCCGTCGTCGGTGGGGGGCAAAGCGCTCAGCCGTCGAGTGCGCAGCGGAAGCCCACGTGAGCCTGCTGCGCCGCGGGCTCAGCCCAGAAACGATTGGCCGCCCGCACTTCCGAGAAGAGATCGAGCCACGATCCGCCGCGCAGGACGCGATAGGCGCCTGTCTCCGGCCCGGCGGAATCCTCGATGGGCGCGGCCGCGTAGGCCTTGGCGTCGTACCAGTCGGCCACCCATTACCAGACGTTGCCGGCCATATCCAGCGCTCCGTAGGGGCTGGCTCCGGCGGGGAAGCTGCCCACGGGGGCCGTGTCCGCGTAGCCGTCGTCGGCTGCGGCCTCCCGGTAATCGTAGGGGCATTGCGCGTCGCAGTAATTGAGACGCGGACCCTTGGGGCTCTTCAGGGCGCTGATCCATCCCCAGGGGTAGATCCGCCCATCCTCTCCGCGAGCGGCCTTCTCCCACTCGGCCTCGCTCGGCAGACGGCGGCCGGCCCAGGCGCAATACGCAGCGGCCTGGTCCCAGGATATGAAGATCACCGGGTAGTCGTTGTAAGCGGGATCGGCGAAATAGCTGGAGCGGGTGGCCGAGTCCAGATTGGCTGGGGGGGAGCAGGCGCCGGCTGCAATGCAGCGCCGGTACATGCCGTTGGTGACCTCGGTTCGGTCGATCCAGAAGGCGGACAGCACGGGGCGATGGAAGGGCCGTTCGTCGAAATCGGCCTGGCGATCGTCGAGCGATCCCATCCAGAAGCGGCCGGCGGGCACGTAGACCAAGGCCATGCCGTCGGCCGGCGCCTGCCACTGTGCACCGGGCTCGGCCTCAGCCGGGGGGCGCGCTGCGGGGGAGGCGGTGGGCTGCGGGGGAGTGCTGCGCGTAGGGAGGGCCTGGGGTGTGACCACGTGGATCTCAGGCGTGGCAGGTTGCACGGGAGCGGCTGCGGGCGGGGGTGTCGCAGTGGCCGGGATCGGCGTGGGGCGCGTCGCAGGCGTCGTGCAGGAGGCGATCAGCAGGCCGAGGGGCAGGAGGACGGAGGCAAGGCGCGGCATCGGCTGCGGGTGGCGCTACCGGGAGGCGGCCTCGCGCACCGCCCGCTCCTCACCCGCCCGCCGGCCGCGCCCGGCAAACGCCGCCAGCACGATGCTCAAGAAATAGAGCACGATCATGGGGGCCATCACCAGGGCCATGTTCACGGGGTCGATGGTGGGCGTGACGACCGCCGCCAGAACCGCGATGCCAACCACCGCGAAGCGCCAGCCGTAGAACAGGCCTCTGGCGTTCACCACGCCCATGGCCGCCAAGCCGTAGATCACCAGCGGGAACTGGAAGGACACGCCGATCCAGAACATCAGCCCGGTCACAAAGCGAACGTAGTTGGAGGGCCGCACGCGCGTGGTGATGCCCATGAAGTTGAGCAGGAAGGGCAGCGCAGCGGGCAGCATGACGTAGTAGGCGAAGGCCAGCCCGGTGAGGAAGAGCAGCGAGGCGAGCGGCACCGTGGTGAGCAGGATCATCCGCTCGCGCCGGCGCAGGCCGGGGTTGACGAAGAGGAAGAGCTCGAAGCCGATGTAGGGCAGGGCCAGGGCGAAACCGCTCAAGAGGGAGACGCGCATGAAGGCGCCGATGGATTCGGTCACCTCGATGGCCTGCAGCGCCTTGATGCCTCCGATGGGCTGGGCCAGCCAGTCGATGATGCGCGAAGCGTAGACGAAACTGATGGCGGTGGTGACCATCAGCGCGATCACCGAGCGCAGCAGGTGGCGCCGCAGCGCTTCCAGGTGTTCCACGAGGACGGCGGGGTTCTCCATGGTGCGGGCGAAGACGTCCATGGTGGACGTGTCTTCGGGTTCGTAGGTGAGGAAGTGGTGCAGCGCTTTGAAGGGGCGGCTGATCCAGCGCAGCGGCGCCGTCAGGGTGTGGAGCAGGCGTGAAGGGCGTGCGGGCATGCTCACTCTTCACCGGGGTTGGCGTCGACCGCCGGCCCGGGCTCTTCTTCCGTCCCCCCGGGGTGGGGCCGCTGGATCGTCGACGGGGTTGGCGGCGGGCCGCTCAGCGGAGCGGGGGGGCGAGCGGCGCCTTCCGGCGTCCAGGCGCGCAGGTCTTCCTCCAGCGGTCTCAGCGTATCCTTGAGCTCAGCCTCACCGGCCTTGATCGTGTCGCGGACGGCGTCCAGCTCCTGCAGGGCGGCTTCGCGCGCCAGGCGGTTGGGCAGGTTGCGCAGCGTGCGCGAAGCCTGGGTGAGGCCGCGCCAGACCTCCGAGCGGTACATGCGATTCAGGAAGCGCCCGGCGGAGCGAGCGGCCTTGGCCATGTCGTTCGGCCCTATCACGATCAATGCGATGACGATGACGAAGATCAGTTCCAGGGGTCCAACGCCGAGGAATTCCATGGCATCCAATCAGCCGGTAGGCTGGAATTGCTGTCTGATACTTTGTTCGCGCTCGGCCAACGTGCCGAGCACGCCGTTGACAAAACGCGGCGCGCTGTCGGAGCCGAAGCGCTTGGCCAGTTCGACGGCCTCGTTGATGGCGACCTTGAGAGGCGTTTCGCCGCTCACCGCGAATTCCCACAGCGCGATGCGCAGGATGTTGCGGTCGATGACGGCCAGTTCCTCAACGGGCCACTCGGGTGCCGTCTCGGAGATCAGCTTGTCCAGCAGGCTCTTGGTCTCCAGCGTGCCCAACACAAGCCGCCGCAGGAAGGCGAGCGCCTCGGGAGAGAGCTCCGGGTGGGCCTCTGCCTGGCGTGCCAGGACGGCTTCAGCCGGATGGCCGACGCTGTCAACTTCGTACAAGGCCTGGAGTGCCAGGCTGCGCAGGCGTCGTCGCTCGTGCTTCATCGCTCAAAGGCTCACAGTCGGTTCTGGGGCGGGGGGTTGCCGTGCTCACGCAGGGCGCACTTCGCAGCAGGGATCGCCCGCACCGATCACTGGTCTCCCTCTTCGCCTTGCGGCAGGTTCTCTTCGCCGAAGTCGATGTCTTCGATGTGGACATCGATGCACCTGACGGGCATGCCGACCATGTCCTCGATGGCGCGCGAGACCTCCTGTTGGACGTTGCGGCTGACGGCACGCACGTTGGTGTCCGCGGCCAGCCCCAGATACAGGTCCACCGCCACCGCGCCTTCATCGACCTCGATGCGCACTCCCTCGCCTGAGCCTTTGCGGAAGAGGCGGTTGACTCCACCCGGGATGCGCGCCATGCGCACCACGCCGGGCACGCCCAGCGCCGTCAGCCGCGCGATGGTCACCAGCACTCCTGGGGCGATGGTGGTGGTGCCGGGAGCGCGCTCATCTTGTTGTGCCTTCGACCCCATGCCGGTACCCTCCTAGAACATGGCCATGCCGCCATCCACCGTCAGCACATGCCCGGTGACGTATGCGGCGTCGTCCGAAGCCAGATAGGCGACGGCCTTGGCGATCTCCTCGGGCTGGCCCTTGCGTTTGAGCGGGATCATGCCCAGAACCGCCTGGCGGGCGTCCTCAGGCACACTGGCCCAGATGTCCGTCTCGATGTAGCCCGCGGCGACCGCGTTCACGGTCACGTTTCTCGCCGCCACCTCACGCGCCAGGGCCTTGGTGAAACCGATCTGGCCCGCTTTGGAGGCGGAGTAGTTCGTCTGCCCGGCGTTGCCCATCTGGCCCGCGACGGAGGTGATGTTGATGATGCGGCCGTAGCGCCTGCGCATCATGTGGCGCACGGCGGCGCGCGAGCAGTTGAAGGTGGATTTCAGATTGGTGCGAATCACGTCGTCCCAGTCGGTTTCTTTCATCGTCATGATCAGGCCGTCGCGCGTGATGCCGGCGTTGTTGACCAGAATGTGCAGATCCCCGAAATGCTCGACGGCGAACTTGACCAGCCCTTCGGCCTGGGCGAAATCGCCCACGTCCGCCTGGAAGAGCGTGGCCTTGCCGCCCGTTTCCTGGATGGCCTGCACCACTTCCTCTGCGGCCTGCTGGTTCTTGCGATAGTTGACCACAACGCTGGCGCCCTGGCGGCCCAGTTCTAAGGCAATGGCCCGCCCGATGCCACGCGAGGCCCCTGTCACGATGGCCACTTTGTCCTGGAATCTCATGCCTATCGCTCAGCCTCCGTCTGCCTGGCATTATACCCCTGAACGGCCTTCACCCCTGCGCGGGCGGCCTCCTGCAGCAGGATCTGGGGCCGGCCGCGGTAGGCCTGCGGGCGCACCTCGCTCGCCACCAGGCGTCTCAAGGCCTGCGTGAGCACCTGATTGGCTGGTGTGGGGACGCCGACCCGCTGTCCGTAGCGCACGACCGCTCCGTTGAGCCAGCCCACTTCGGAACGGCCGCGGCCGATGTCGTGGTGAAAGGAGGGAAGCTTGCCGCCGCGGCCGGAGGCCACCAGGCGCCGCAAAAGGGGCTGTGTGATGCGTGCCGGCAGGAAGATCACCCGCCCCAGCAATCCCACCGGCACCCCCGGCAGAGACTGCGGCGCGAACCCCAGGCGGTGCATGACGCGCACCGCCTCGCGCAGGCTTTCCAGTTCGAGGCGGAAGAGGCCCGGGTGGCGGTATACGGCGTCGGGCGGCCAGCCGACGATGGCCGAGGTGGCGTTGGCCACGATGTTCGTGAGCAGCTTGGACCACTTCATGCGCTGGGCATCGCGGAAGACCTGCGGCGCGAGCCCGGCGCGTGCCATATCTTGCCTCAAGGCGGAGACGATCGGGTGGCCCTGCACCATGCCCAGGCCGCGCTTGCGCTCGACCCGCACCAGCCCGGGCTCGGTCATCTGCACCGCCGTGGTCAGCGTCGCGGCGATGACGCGGTCCTGCCCCAGCAGGGCGGCCAGGGTGGCTTCATTGTCGATGCCGTTCAGCAGGGAGACGATGGGGGGGGCGCCGCCGGGCACGTTGGCCAGGGCGACGGCCGCCGCCTGGCAGTCGTAGGCCTTCACGGTGAGCAGCACCACGTCCGGAGCGCCCTGGGCGAAGGCGGCTCCCAGGTCGAGCGCGATGCGGGGTTCTGCGACCACGGATCGTGCCCCATCCCCTTCCAAACGCAGGCCGCGCGAGCGCATGGCTTCCGCCACGCGCGGCCGGGCCAGGAAGAGCACCTCGCAGCCTGCCAGGGCCAGCCGGCCGCCGACGTAGCCCCCGACAGCGCCTGTGCCGTAAACGAGATAGCGCACCTCAGCCCTCCGTTGAGCCGAGCAGCCGATCGACCAGAGCGTTCAGTTCTTCGTCGGAATAGAAGCGAATGATCAGGCTGCCGCCCTTGCGACCGCGCCGCAGGGTGACGCGCGTGCCCAGGGCTTCCTGCAGCGTCTCCTCCAGGGCGGTCTCCTCGGGAGTGCGTTCGGGGAGCCTGCGGGTTGGCTGGCGTTCCCCCGTGAGCTTGCGCACCAGCGCTTCCGTCTGGCGGACGCTGAGCGCTCTGGCGAGCACGGTCTGCAGGGCGGCGGACTGCGCCTGCGCGCTGGGGAGGGCCAGCAGCGCCCGTGCGTGCCCCTCGCTGATCTTGCCCTCGGAGAGCGCTTTGCGCACGGCGGGCGGCAGCTTGAGCAGGCGCAGGGTGTTGCTCACCGCGGCACGGCTCTTGCCCACGCGCCGGGCGATCTGCTCGTGCGACAGGTCGAACTCCTCCGCCAGCTGCTGATAGCCCCGCGCCGCTTCGAGAGGGTTGAGGTCCGTCCGTTGCAGGTTCTCGATGAGCGCCAGTTCCAGGTGTTGCTGGTCGTTGGCCCGGCGCACCATCACCGGCACCGTGGCCAGCCCCGCCAGGCGGGCGGCCTGCAGGCGGCGCTCGCCTGCGATGAGCACGTACCCCTCGCCTTCGCCCCGGCTGACGATCAGGGGTTGCAGCACACCGTGCTCGCGGATGGAATCGGCCAGGCCCTGCAGCTCCTCTGCGTCGAAGGCCGAGCGCGGCTGGCGCGGGTTGGGCTTGATGGCCTCCACGGGAACCTGCAGCACGTCGCCGCCCGATGCGGCGCCTTCCCCCCCGGGGATGAGCGCATCAAGTCCTCTGCCGAGGCCGCGTTTCTTGCTCATGTCACGCCTCTCCTGACGGGGAAGCCGCCGGGATGCCCTGGCCGTCCCCCTGCAACAACTCCAGGGCCAGGTCCTGGTAGGCCATCGCTCCCGGGGAGCGCGGGGCGTAGGCTGAGATGGGGAGACCGTGGGAAGGGGCCTCGGCCAGGCGCACGCTACGCGGGATGACGGTCTCGAAGACCTGCCCGGGAAAATGGCGCCGCACCTCGTCCACCACGTCGCGCGAGAGTGTGGTGCGGGCGTCGTGCATGGTCAGCAGCAGGCCGCGCAGCGTCAGCGCCGGGAACAATCCGGCGCGCACGCGGCGCAGCGTCTGCATCAATTGGGTTAGCCCCTCCAGGGCCAGGTACTCGCATTGCACCGGGATGATCACGCCGTGGGAGGCGGCCAGCAGGCCGTTCAGTGTGAGCAGGCCCAGCGAGGGGGGGCAGTCGATGAGCACGTAATCGTATTGGCCCTGCAGCGGGCTGAGCGCCTGCCGCAGCAGCGCTTCGCGACCTTCCAGTTGCACCAATTCCACCTGCGCGCCGGCCAACGATGGCGAGGCGGGAAGCAGGGACAGCTTCAGGCGGGGGTTGTGCAGGATGAAGGTGGCCGCCTGCTGCCGGTCGATCAAGGCCTCGTAGGTCCCACCCTCGACCTGCCTGTGGTCCACCCCCAGGCAGGCGGTGGCGTTGGCCTGCGGGTCCAGGTCCACCAGCAGGACGCGTTGGCCGGCCTGGGCCAGGTAGGCGCCCAGGTTGATGGCGGTGGTG
>JAJRUD010000067.1 GCA_024277995.1 Chloroflexota bacterium | reverse complement strand
GACGCGCGCCGAGGCCTCCGACGTGGCCAACGCCGTCTTCGACGGCAGCGACGCCCTGATGCTTTCCGGCGAGACGGCCATGGGGAAATTCCCCATCGAGTCCGTCCAGATGATGGCCGCCATCATCGCCGACGCCGAGGTACACGCCGCCGAATGGGGCGTCCGCCTTCATCCCCCCGAGACCCTCACTGGCGACGATGCCATCGCCATCACCCAGGCGGCCGGATCCCTGGCCCACGACCGCGATGTCACCGCCATCGCCGTCTTCACCCGTTCCGGGCGCACCGCCCTGCTCATGTCCAAGGCACGCCCCAAGGTCCCCATCCTGGGCTTCACCCCCGACCCAGAGACCTACAATCGGATGTCTCTCTTCTGGGGTGTGATCCCCCTGCTGATCCCCGCGGCGCGCTCCGTAGAAGAGATGATCTATCGCGTCGAAGAGGGCGGCGTGAAGGCGAAGGTCGTAAGGAAAGGCGACCAGGTGGTCCTGGTCGCCAGCCTGCCGGTGGGCGCCATGGGCCCACCCAATTTCACGCTGCTGCACACCATTGGCGCGCTCGCCCAATCGGATTGGCAGGTCTGAGGCCGGGCGAGACCGGGCCGACCGCCGCCCCCCCCCCGGGGGAGGAGACCGGTTTCGCTCACCCGAACATGCCGGAGGGCGTGTCGTCCTCCTCCATGGGCGGCGGCGGCGGTGGAGGCGGCGGAGAGGCCGCCTGCGGCGCCGGGCCGGCCTCGGGCTCCAGCGCCACGGTGGTCGGCTCCAGATCGGCGCTGCGGGCCGTCCTGCGGCCGATCCAGGTGAAGACCCCCAGGATGACCAATCCGGCGATAGTGGCCAGCGCAGCATGGAAGACCAGCGCTCCCAGCGCGGCCCGCCGCAGAGACAGCATCACTTCGATCACCGCTTCCCCCAGGCGCGGGTACTGCACCAGCTCCGCCGGGAGCCTCGCCCGCAGGAAAGCCCCGCCCATGCCCCCCCCTATGACCACCGGGACGAAGCTCAGCAAACCACCCAGCGTGAGCGGTATGCCCCACCAGCGGGCGAGGTCGCGCCACGAGCGAATAGCCAGCGCCATGATCAATCCCAACAAAGACAGGGGTACCATCCATCCCCATTGCGAGATGGCGCGTAGTTGACGCAGTCGCGTTTTGAGACGCACGAGCCCCTCAGCCGTCTCGCGCCGATCGCGCTCCCCAAGCAGCGGCAGGAAGGTCGGCATGTCGCGCACCTGGAGCATCATGGCATCCGTGGCTGCGCCGAGCAACGCCGACCGGAAAGGTTCCGGCGGCTCGCAGTACTCGAGACGGACCTGCCCCGTCCGCAAGACCTCCGACTGCATGGCTTCCATTTGCTCGGGCGTACAGGCCGGCCAGGAGTCGATGACGATGTCTATCAGGTCCTTCGCGCCCCCTGACAGCATGTGATCCTTGATGGGACGAATGTCCAGCGCCAGGCGCGGCCATGGGCTGTCGCTGTCGATCCAGGCATAGGCGTTCGATATCACCGCCCCAAGCTGCTCGCGGAGCCACTCCTGGGGCAACAGCAGATCCGCGATGGTTTGCTTATCGGCCGGGCTCAGTTCAGCCATTGCCCCCCTGGCATCCAGCGCCTCCCCGCCGAGGCCGGCGAAGAACTCATCGGTGAGGAATTCATCCAGCATGACCTGGCGTGCCAGGCCGCTGTCGACGAAAACGCGCGTCAGCACAGCGCTGACACTGTCCGCCGAGAAGAGCACCTGCCCCACGTCATGCACCAACAGGCTGACGGGCAACAAAACGACGAAGAGCAGCGCCAATCCCAGGGCGACGAGTCTGGCGGCCGTCCCCAGGCAGCCTGGTTTCTCATTCATGGATCACGCCTCCTTGAAGAGAGCTGTTCCGCGCCCGCCGCGGCTCCCCTCAACTCTTCCCCCGGCTGCGAGCGCGCAGCGAGCACGAGACCTGCAGCGATAAGCGCCGCGCCCACCCAAAAGCCAACCTGCAGTTCCTCGCCCAGCAGCGCCGCGCCAAGACCCACGCCTACAATCGGTTGGGCGAAGAAGAGCAAGGATACCACCCCCGCGTCCAGCAGCGCCAGCGATTTGTTCCACAGGTACATGGCCAGGGCGGTTGAGACCAGACCCAGGTAGAGAACCCCCAGGATGATACCGATATTCAACGGCCCCACGCCGCGCCGCAGCAGCTCGCCGCCGGCGAGCGGCAGGCTGACGGGAAGCCCGCCGAGAAAGGCCAGCAGGCTCACGGTCAGGGTATCCATGCGCTGGCTGACGCGTTTCACCAGAACCGAGTACAGGCCCCAACTGAGCGCCGCACCGAGCAGAGCGATGTTTCCCCAGAAGGCATCGCTCCCCAGGTCCACGCTGCGCGGGTCGATCACCGCCATCACGCCCAGGCTCGCCAGGACCAGCGCCAGCAGCCGGGCCGGGCCGAGGGACTCGCGCAGAATGAGCGCCCCGAACAGCACGATAAAGGCGGGCGAGGCCGAAGTCACCAGGGCAGCGTTGGCGGCCGTGGAAAGCGCCGTGCCCACGAATTGCAGGCCCACGGAGACGCCGAAGCCGACCAGGCCAACGGCCAACGCTTCCAGGACCAGGGCACGCGTCGGCATCCTGCCGCGCCGCAGGGCCAGGACGAGCGCCAGGGCGGCCGCCCCCAGGGCCAGGCGCAGCGTGAGCAGCGCGAAGGGAGGGATGACAGCGAGCACGACCTTGCTCACCACGTACATCCCACCCCAGATTGCCGCGGCCAAAAGGCCAGCGATGATCCCGTAGATGCTCATCGACAATGGTTCCCCGGCGCCGGGATTATACCCTCCCCCGCGATCCGTCACCGCAACGCGGGTTAACGTACGCGGCCCGAGCCAAGGCCCGGGCCGCAGTCATGGGAGCATTCCCCTCAACGGAAGCTGGCGAGAATCTCCTCCAGGGTCTCTTTGGGCGGTCGCAATGCCTGCGCGGGGAGCTGGGAAAGCGGGGTGTCGACCAGGTTCTCGGTCTCCGGCAGCGTGGGTTGATCCTGATTGTAGTAGATCAGCCCCGTGACCAGGATCTGGTTGGCGCGTGCCTCTTCCAGGAGCTGCAGGGCGGCCATGCGATCTGTGGGATCATATTCCCGATCGAGCTTCTGGAGCATGAGCAGCGAGCCGTCGTGCATCTCGACGGTGGTGGTCTGCCCCGGTTCATATTCGACCTGGATCTCCTCGCGGGCGGGCACCAGCGTCACGTCATGCAGAGGCTGCTCGTGCTCGCGCCCCCACGAGTAGCTCTTGGTCGATTCGTCGCGGTTGTTGAAGGTCACACACGGGCTGATGATGTCCAGCACCGCCGTGCCGTCGAAGCTCAGGGCGGCCTTGATGAGCTCCTTCACCTGCTTGGGGTCGCCGGCGAAGGAGCGCGCCACGAAACCGGCGTTGGCGGTGAGCGCCTCCATGGCGATGTCGATGGGCATGAAGGGGTTTTCACCGATCTTCTTGAGCACCTGACCCTTGTCGGCCGTGGCCGAGAACTGGCCCTTGGTGAGGCCGTACACTCCATTGTTCTCAACGATGTACACGATGGGCAGGTTGCGGCGCACAAGGTGCTTGAACTGGCTGAAGCCGATGCTAGCCGTATCGCCATCGCCGCTGACGCCCAGCGCCTTCAGCTTGCGATTGGCCATGACGGCCCCCGTGGCGATGGAAGGCATCCGCCCGTGGAGGCTGTTGAAACCGAAGGAGCGGCCCAGGAAATAGGCCGGACTCTTGCTGGAACAGCCGATGCCGGAGAGCTTGATGATATCGTGCGGCGCGATGGACAGCTCATGACACGCGGCGATGATCTGGCTGGAAATGGAATTGTGCCCACATCCCTGGCAGAGGGTCGAAGGACGTCCCTTATAGTCGGCGCGCGAGAGACCGATGAGATTGACCGTAGTGGTGACCACGCTATTCCTCCTCCGCCGTCATCAAAGACTCCTTGATGAACCGCGCAGTGAGCGGCAAACCGTCGTTCTGGGTGATGGAGCGGAACTTGAGGGCTTCATCGGGGTATTCCAGTTGCAACAGTTGCCGCATCTGCCCGTCAAGGTTCATCTCCACAACGTAGACACGTTCGTGCTCCTGCACGAAGTGCTTGACTTCCTCGCTGAAAGGCACGGCCCGCAGGCGCAGGTAATCCACCCCGATCCCGTTGGCCTGCAGGCGATCGCACGCTTCCAGCACCGCCGGATCCGTCGAGCCGTAGGCGATGATACCCAATGATGTATCCGCATCGGACGGGTGCACTATCGGCTGGGGCATGTATTTGCGCGCCGTCTCTAGCTTGCGCCAGATGCGCTCCAGATTGGCCGTCCAATCCTCCGGCCGCTCGCTGTAGATAGCCTCTTCGTTATGCCCCGTGCCGCGCGCGAACCAGGGCGCCAGCGGATGCTTGTTCCCGGGAATGGTCCGATAGGGGATCCCGTCGCCATCCACGTCCCTGTACCGGGCGAACTCCCCAATGCGCTCCAGGTCCTCCTCGCTGAGCACCTTGCCGCGATCCATGGGCTCGTCGGGATAGACGAAAGCCTCCGACATCCACAGGTTCATGCCCAGGTCCAGGTCGCTGAGCACGAAGACGGGTGTCTGCAGACGCTCGGCGATGTCGAAGGCGCGCCAGCCGAACTCGAAGCACTCGCCGACGGAGCCGGGCAGCAGGATCACCTGCTTTGTGTCGCCGTGGCCCAGGAAGCGCGTGAAGAGGATGTCCCCCTGGGCGGTCCGCGTTGGCAGGCCCGTGCTGGGGCCCATGCGCTGTACGTCCCAGACCACCACCGGGACCTCGGCGAAGAACGCCAGGCCGGCGAACTCCGCCATGAGCGACAGGCCGGGGCCGGAGGTCGAGGTCATGGAGCGGACCCCTGCCCAGGCCGCGCCTACCGCCATGCCGATGGCCGACAGCTCGTCCTCGGCCTGCACGATGGCGTAGGTGGCTCTGCCCGTCCCGGGGTCCTTGCGCAGACGGGGGAGGTAGTCGTGCAACGCGTCCAGCATACTCGAGGCGGGGGTGATGGGATACCAGCCGGCGAAGCCGACGCCGCCGTAAATGGCGCCCAGAGCGCCGGCCGTGTTGCCGTCGACCAGGACCATACCCTCGGTCTGATCGTCGCGCTGCAGGATAAAGGGGTCGCGCTTGGTGAGGTTCTCGCGGGCCCAGGCGGCCGCGGCTTCGATCATGGACATGTTGAGCTCGACGGGTTTCTGGCGGCCGCGGAAATGGGATTCGAGCGCGCTGCGGACCTCGGCCAGATCGATGCCCAGCATCTGAGCCACGACGCCCACGTAGGCCATGTTGGCGATGTATTCGCGCAATTGCTTGGGCGGGGAGATCTGCCGCACCAGGTCCTTCACGGGCATCGGATAATAGATCACGTCGTCCCGGCTGAGCTCGTGCTTGAAATCGTCCGGGTAGAAGCACACACCGCCTGGAGCCAGCCCCGCCAGGTCCTCGTGGAAGGTGGCGGCGTTCATAGCCACCAGGATCTCTATCGTCTCCCTGCGGGCCGTATAGCCTTCGGAGCTGGCCCGTATGGTGAACCAGGTGGGCAGCCCCTGGATGTTGGAGGGGAACAGGTTCTTCCCGCTCACGGGAATGCCCATGCGGAAGATCGCCCGGATCAACGCCAGATTCGAAGTCTGGCTGCCGGTGCCGTTGACGGTGGCCACGACCATCGAAAAATCATTCACGATGGGCTCGCGGTCCACCTCCGGCCCCGGCGTCACCTGCTCTGCAACACCGATTTCGCTCATGAAACTTCTCTCCGTATTTTTTCGCGACCCCCTCCCGCCAGATCAGGCAGGGGTTTGAGTGGGCTGAGACGCCCTACTTCGGGACGATTCTGAAGCAAACCGGTGTGCTCGACGAGCGCACGATGGCCTGCTTCGTAGTCTCCGGCCAGGATGGCATCCACCATCTGCTGGTGGTAGGTCCATACCTGCTCCAGATAGGTGTAGTCGGCGTAGACGTTGAGCCCCACAGCTTCGTAGGCATCCCAGTAAGCCTCCAGGATGCCCAACACAAAGGGATTGTCCAGCCGAGAGAAGATGGCCAGGTGAAGTTCGCGATGTTCTTCATGGGGGATCTGGACCGGATCGCCGCGCAGTTTTTCCCAGGCGCCGTCCAACAGCGATCGGAGGCGGTCCTTGTCCTCGGGCTGCAGGGTGCGCACGGCCTCGTGCCAGAAGGAAGCCTCAATGTGGCTGCGCAGCAGGCCGAACTGATCGAAGTATGCAGTGTCACGCGCCAGCGCGAAGAGCAGGCTCAGGCGCACAGCGGGGAAGAAGTCGTAGGGCAGGGTGTGGGTGCCGCGCTTGGGGCGGACATCCACCATGCCCAGCATGCGCGCCACTTCGAGCTGCTCGCGCAGCTTTCCAGTGCTGATACCCAGCTTGTGAGCCAGTTCGGGGATGGGCGGCAGGCGCTGGCCGTCAGCGCCGTCATGGTGCGCCAGGTACTCCAGAAAGATCGAGGGCTGTTCAATAGTCACGTGCTGCCCCGTCCGCGATTGATTCATCCAATCAATACGATTACTTCTATTATTGTGAGTATAGCACGCCGAAGTGCCCCTGTCAATCCGCCCTCTCTCCGCCCCCTTTTTTGGTACAATGCTCGCCATGTCGCGCAAACGATGCCCTGGCGTGCCCTGCTGGCTGCTGTTGGCCGGGCTGGCGGCACTGGCCCTGGCCCTTCCCCGCTGGCTGCTCGGCCTGCGCATGACCAACCGCATCCACACAGTGCAACAGGCCCCCACCCGCCCGCTGGCCATCGTCTTCGGCGCCGGACTGCGGCGCGACGGGCGTCCTACCACCGTGCTCGCCGATCGCGTGCGCACGGCCGTCTCACTCTATCGTCAAGGGAAGGTGCAGGCCCTGCTCATGAGCGGCTCGGTCCGCGCACCCACCTACGACGAACCAGCCGCCATGCGCGCCATGGCCCTCCAGCTCGGCGTGCCGGACCAGGCCATTCTGCTGGACCGCGGCGGCTCACGCACCTATCAGACCTGCGCCCGCGCAAGGGACCTCTTAGGCGCGCGCCGCGCCCTGCTCGTCACCCAGCGCTACCACCTGCCCCGCGCCCTGATCACCTGCCAGGGCCTGGGCATCCAGGCCCAGGGCGTGGCTGCCGACCTCTCAGCCTACAGCAGGCGCGCGCGCGGCCTCTGGGCCCTGCGGGAGATCCCCGCCACCCTGGTGGCCATGTGGGAGGTCTTCGTCAACCCCGCGCGGCCCCTCGCCACCACGCGTCCCATCCCGCCCGGAGACACGCAACATGAATCGTGATCAGGCTCTGGCAATCCTGGATGAGTTCGTGTCCAGCCCCAGCCTGCGCCACCACATGCTGGCCGTCGAAGCTGCCATGTGTGACTATGCGCAGTTCTTCGGAGAGGACCCGCGGCCCTGGGCGCTGGCCGGCCTGCTCCACGACTTCGACTGGGAGATCCACCCCTCCCTGGAGCAGCACCCCCACCAGGGCGCCCCCATCCTGCGCCAGCGCGGCGTCCCCGAAGCGGTGGTGCGCTGTATCCTCAGCCACGCCGACCATACAGGGGTGCCGCGCCAGGCGCTCATGGAAAAGTCGCTCTTCGCCTGCGACGAACTCACCGGCCTGATCTCCGCCGTCGCCCTGGTGCGCCCCTCTCGCGACCTGCGCGACGTCTCCTTACGCTCCGTGAAGAAGAAGTGGAAAGACAGGCGCTTCGCCGCCGCCGTCAACCGCGCTGACATCGAGCGCGGCGCCGCCGAACTGGAGGTCGACCTCTGGGAGCACGTCGGCCGCGTGCTGGCCTCCATGCAACGCATCGCCGCCCAACTGGCCCTGGACGGACGCCCTGCGCAGACTCCCGAATGACGCGCCGGCTGGTATAATGCAGCGGCCTCCCACGGACATCCCTGAGCGAATTATGTGATGAGCGAACAAGACGAAATGAAAGCCCCCCAACCCCGCCTCTGCCCGCGCTGCGGCACGCGCATCAGCCCCGACAGCATCCGCTGCCAGGTCTGCGGCACCGACCTGCGCTCCGATGATCCGACACGCGGGCTCGGGGGCCTGGGGGAGGTCACGCTCTCGCTGCCCCTGGCAATAGGACTGCTCGCCCTTTTCGCTCTGCTGTCTGCCGGGTTGACCTTCGCTGCAGTGCGCTTCGTCGGCGTTGGCCAGTCGGTCACAGAAACCCCCACGCCGTCCAGCACGCCCACCCAGACGGCCACGCTTCAACCCACCGCCACCAACACGCCGCTGCCTACGCCGACCCCCCAGCCGCCCATCGAGCACACCGTGCAGGCGAACGAGACCTGCGCCGCCCTGGCCGCCTTCTACGAAGTCTCGGTACAGGCCATCGTCGGCCTGAACAACCTGACTCCCGAATGCCTGCTCTCCGTGGGTCAGACCTTGCTCATCCCCCGCCCAACACCTACACCCACACCGCTACCCACGGCCACGCTCTCACCGGCTGAAGCCACTGAAGCGGCCTGCGAGAAGCTTCCCTATACCGTTCAGGCCAACGACACCCTGAGCGGCATCGCCAAGTATTACAACGTGGAGATCCGCGGCATCATGGACTACAACGGGATGGTCAATGAGACCATCTTCGAGGGCCAACAGTTGATCATCCCCCTCTGCCGCCGCGTGCCGACGCCAGGGCCCA
The DNA here is from genome assembly GCA_024277995.1 of Chloroflexota bacterium. Classification (GTDB taxonomy): domain Bacteria; phylum Chloroflexota; class Anaerolineae; order Anaerolineales; family E44-bin32; genus JAJRUD01. The sequence continues at coordinate 16,722 of JAJRUD010000067.1, read as the reverse complement.
CGCCCACACCCACGCCTCCGCCGCCCTATCCGGCGCCGAACCTGCTGCTGCCACAGGATGGCGCTGCCTTTACCCTGGCCCACGACACGGTCACGCTCCAATGGGCCTCCGTCGGCCCCTTGCGCGAGAACGAGTACTATCAGGTCAACGTGCTCGACGTGACCGAGGGCAGCGGCACGAAGCGCATCGTCGAGTACGTGAAGGACACCAAGTTCATCGTGCCGGTGAGCCTGCGCCCCAGCGAGGAGCTGCCGCACGTCATCCGCTGGTGGGTGATCCCCATGCGTCAGATCGGCACCAAGGCCGGGGGCGAACCGATCTACGAATCGGCCGGGAGCAGCAGCGCCAAGCGCGACTTCACCTGGTCCGGCGCGGCCGGGGGCCCGACGCCCACGCCCTGACCCGACCGAGTGCCCCATCAACGAGCAGCGCGGCCTGCCTTTACAGCAGGCCGCGCGCTTCTTTTTCCCTGCGCCGACCGCGACGGGCCTCCCTCCCGCCCGGCGGCGCTCAGATATCGAGCTTCTTGATGGTCTGGCGAACGTGGTCGGCGGACTTCTGCAGCGCCGCCTGTTCCTCGTCGTTCAGCTTGTACTCAATGACCTTCTCCAGGCCGCCGCGCCCGAGCTGCACCGGAACGCCGAAGAAGATGCCTTCCTGACCATATTCGCCCTCCAGGTAGGCCGAGGCCGGGACGACCAGGTGCCGGTCCAACAGGATGGCTTCCACCATCTGGGCCAATGCCGCCGCCGGCGCGTAGAAAGCGCTTCCCGTCTTGAGCAAGCCCACGATCTCCCCGCCCCCCTTGCGGGTGCGTTCAACGATGGCTTCCAGGCGGTCGGGGGGCAGCATGTCCACCAGCGGAACTCCGGCGACGTTGGAATGTCGCGTGAGCGGCACCATGTTGTCGCCGTGGCCGCCAAGCACGTAGCAGTGCACGTTCTGCACGCTCACGCCCAGCTCCATGGCCACGAAGGCCCGCATGCGGGCCGAGTCCAGGATACCAGCCTGACCGATGATGCGCTCTCGCGGCAGGTTCCCGACCTTCATCGCCAGGTAGCTCATGACGTCCAGCGGGTTGGTGAGGATGATGAAGATCGCCTCGGGCGAATACTTCAGCGCGTTCTCGACAGCCGTGCGCACGATCTTGGTATTGGCCGCCAGCAGATCATCGCGGCTCATGCCGGGCTTGCGCGGCAGGCCGGCAGTGAGCACCACGATATCGGAGTCTGCCGTCTCCTCGTACCCGTTGCTGCCGGTCACCTTGACGTCGGACCCGATGACGGGCATCGCCTCCATCAGGTCGAGGGCCTTGCCCTGGGGCATCCCCTCGACGATGTCCACCAGAACCAGATCCGCCAGCTCGCGCTCTGCGAGCCAATGGGCGGTGGTCGCCCCGGTCTGGCCCGCTCCAATGATGGTTACCTTAGACATTGTTCCTCCCGTACCGTGTGGATTAAAGCGCCGGCCCATCATGCCCGGCGCTTGCGAACCCTTCGCTGTCGACTCCGCTCACCCGCCTGCAGCGGGCGCGGCGTACCACAATGGCTCATCGCCGGGCACCGCCTGGAGCGCCGTGTCCAGAGCGCCGTCGACCACATGCACGCCCTCGCCCTCTTCCACATACCCGATGGGCCAGACCGGCACACCCTTCTCGCGGGCCGCCTCCAGGAACCCCTGGATGGCAGCGCCAGGGACGGCGAGCAACAGGCCGCCCGAGGTCTGGGTGTCGAAGAGCAGCAATTGATTGAATTCGTCAATGGAGGGCGAGAACTCCGTCCAGCGCGAAAAGAAGAGCCGATTATCCGCGCTGCCTCCCGGGAAGAAGCCCCCCTCCGCATACCTGCGGGCTGAAGCGAAGAAAGGCACGGCGGACAGGTGGATGCGCAGGCGCACCCCGGCCGCCTGGGCCATCTCCACCCCGTGCCCCAGCAGGCTGAAGCCCGTCACGTCCGTGGCGCCGCGCACGCCGAAATCGCGCGCCAGCGCGCAGGCCCTGTCGTTCAACCTCTTCATCCAGGCGACCGCTTGTGCCACGTCCGCGGCGCGCGCCTGGCCGCGCTTGAGGGCGGTGGTGAGAACGCCCACCCCCAGCGGCTTGGTCAGCACCAACACGTCACCAGACCGGGCGCCGGCTTTCGTCATCAGGTCTTCCATGTCCACCATCCCTACTGCCACCAGCCCGTATTTGGGCTCATCGTCCTGGATGGTGTGTCCGCCTGCCAGCACGGCGCCCGCTTCGCGCACCTTTTCCGCGCCGCCGCGCAATATTTCGCCGACGATTCCGGCCGGCAGATTGAGAGGCACTGCAGCCACGTTCAGCGCCAGCACCGGCCTGGCACCCATGGCGTACAGATCGGAGAGCGCGTTCGCGGCGGCGATGGCGCCGTAGTCGTAGGCATCGTCCACCACCGGTGTGAAGAAATCGGTGGTGACCACCAGGGCCCGCGACTCGTCCAGCCGCCATACGGCAGCGTCGTCAGGCTCACCCAGCCCGACCAGCAGGTCCGGATAGTCCTCCGCGGCGAAGAGGTCCTTCAAAGGGCGCAGCACGTGCGCCAGCGCTTCCGCGCTCAGCTTGGACGCTCAACCCGCACAGGAGGATAAACTGGTCAATCGGATCTGCTTACCGGAGGTGCTGGGAACATCGCCGTGGGTTCCGTCGCGAGGGTCTGTCATCGGCGGTTCTCCTATCCCTGGCATTGTAGGCGGTCCAGGCCCCACTGTCAACGGGAAGAGATCGAAGCACGCCGCCATTGTCGCGGTGACGCCAATGTGTTAGATTTCCGAACAGCGTCCGATGATCATGCATCACTTGCGAATCGCCCTCTCCCTGTCGCTCGCCGCCACAGTCTCGACCCTGGCAGCGTGCTCCTCACCCCCAGGCACCGCCGACGACGAGGGGCTGCTCGTCGCCGCCGCCTCCAGCCTGACGATGCCCTTCGAACTGGCGGGGCAAGCATTCCAGGCACTATCGGGGACTTCCGTGATCATCTCTTTCGGCTCCACCGGCCAACTCGCCCAGCAAATCCGCAACGGTGCACCCTTCGACCTCTTTGCCGCCGCAGACGCTCGTCATATCGACCAGCTTATCGCGGAGGGCCTGCTGCTCCCCGAAACGCGCACGGCATTCGCGCGCGGCCGGTTGGTGCTGCTGGTGGACGCCCGGCAGGCGGCGGATGTTCAGTCCCTGCAGGACCTTGCCAGCCTGCAAGGGGCGCGCATCGCTCTGGCCAACCCGGCCCACGCCCCCTATGGTCTGGCCGCTCGACAAGCCCTGCAAGAGGCAGGGGTCTGGCAATCCCTGCAACCCAATCTCGTGTTCGCCGAGACCGTCCGACAGGCCGCCCAGATGGTGGCGAGCGGAAACGCAGCCGCCGGCCTGGTTGCCGCCCCGACCGTCGTCGAACAGGAGGGGCTCCATGCGTACCCGATCCCCCATACGGCCTACGCGCCCATCCTGCACGTGGCGGCTGTGGTCGTTTCCAGCCCACACCGGGAACAGGCAGGGCGCTTCCTGGAGTTCCTCTCCTCCAGCGAAGGGCAGGCGCTGTTGAATCGCTGGGGGCTCGACCCGGCTGAGGCCGAGAGCGAATGAGCATGTGGGAGCCCCTCTTGCTCTCGCTGCGCGTTGCGGGACTGGCGACGATCCTGGCTGTCGTGCTGGGCCTCATGGCGGCCGTCGCCCTGGCCCGCTGGCGCAACCCGCTCGGGAGCGTGCTCGATGCAGTGGTCAACCTGCCGCTGGTGCTGCCCCCGACCGTGCTCGGCTACTACCTGCTGGTCGCGTGGGGGGCGCGCTCACCGCTCGGCACGCTGCTCGACAGGCTGGGCATCCCGCTCATCTTCACCTGGCGCGGCGCCGTGCTCGCCGCCGCCGCCGTCGCCCTGCCGCTGGTCGTCCAGGCCAGCAAGGCGGCCATCGAATCCGTGGACCCCGAACTGCACGACGTGGCGCGCACCCTGGGGCGCTCCGAGACGGCCATTTTCTTCAGCGTGACGCTGCCGCTCGCCTGGCGCGGCGTCCTGGCCGGCGCCATGCTGGCCTTCGCCAGGGCCCTGGGCGAATTCGGCGCCACACTGATGGTCGCCGGCAACATCCCGGCCAAGACGCAGACTCTGCCTCTCGCCATTTACGACGCCGTGCAGCGCGGCGATCAGGACGCGGCCAACCTGATGGCGCTGCTGCTCACGGTCAGCGCCGTGCTGCTGCTGGTGCTCATCAAGCGCCTGGGGCACACGCTGCTTGGAGACGGCACGCGTGAATGAGAGACCGGCGCTGCAGGCCCATTTCCAGGTTCGCGTTCCGGGCTTCCGCCTCGACTTCCGCCTCAGCGCCGGCCCTGAGTTGGTGGTGATCTTTGGCCCCTCGGGCAGCGGCAAAACCCTCACCCTGCGGGCCCTGGCCGGCCTGGAATGCCCCCAGCAGGGCCGCGTCACGCTGCAAGGCAAGGTGCTCTTCGATTCCCGCCGCCGCGTTTACCTGCCGCCCCAATCGCGCCGCATCGGCTACGTACCGCAGAACTATGCGCTCTTCCCGCATCTGACCATCGCCGAGAACATCGCCTACGGGCTGCAGCGCGTCCCGCGCGCCGAACGCCAGAGCCGGGTGCGCCAGCTGCTGCGCCGCATGCGCCTGGAAGGGCTCGCCGATCGCAAGCCCGCTCAGGTCTCTGGCGGCCAGCAGCAGCGCGCCGCCCTGGCCCGGGCGCTGGCCGCCGGCCCCGAACTCCTGCTGATGGACGAGCCTTTCTCAGCGCTGGAGGGCTCCTTGCGCGAAGCGCTGCGCGACGACCTGCGGCAATTGCAGCTTCGCACGGCCATCCCCACCCTGCTCGTCACCCACAACCTGGCCGAGGCCTACAGCCTGGCCGACCGGCTGCTGGTGCTCATCGACGGGCGCGTCGCGCAAGACGGGACGCGTTGGGAGATCTTCCAACACCCGGCCACGCCGACAGTGGCACGCCTGGTTGAGATGACCAACCTGCTCACAGCGACTCCCCTCGGCAGCGCCGAGACTCGAGGCATCGTCGTCGATTGGGAGGGCATCCGCCTGCAGATCAACGACCGCGCCGCGCTGCAGGCTGCCGGCGACTTGTGCCTGGGGGTACGACCCGAGATGATCCGTCTGGGTGCCTTGAATGGCGAGGCCCCTCTCGAAGCTATGGGGCCTAACGTCATGCAGGCTCTGGTGACGGGGGTGCAGGAGAGAGGCGTGGATGCTCGCGTCCACCTCGTGGTCTTGCCCGAAGGCAACCCGCGGCGCCAGCTCCAGGCTCGCCTGTCACAGCCGGATGTCGAACGGCTGGAGATCACGCCCGGCAGGCGTCTGCGCCTGACCATCCCTCCCGACGCCATCCACGTCTTTCGCAACCACACACAACCCCGGGCCTGAAGCGGATCGCCTCACTCACAAGCCGAGCGTCATAGGGAACCGGTGTTCTTCGGCCAGACAGCCGGCGCGACGGGGGCGGACACGCAGGTCCGTCCCTACACGCTTCTGAGACTCACAGTTTCTGTGGGATGGTGCGGGCCGACCCCAGTGTCGGCCCGGATGGTCGCTCCGCGCGCGGCTGCTTCAGCGGCAGGTCGACGCCGGCCGCCCTCCCTGCCATCCTGGGGTTGTTGGCAGATGGTATGGAAGGGGCGAGGCGAGCAGTCCATCGGGGCTGCCGACCGCTGTCTTCGACAGGCTCAGACAGCGCCCTGTACTTTCCTGACCTGCCGAAGGAATTATGCCCTCCCCGCCATCCTGAGCCTGTCGAAGGACCCTTAGGAAGGGCAAAAGCCGCGCAGCGTGCAGCGCGGCTTTTGCAATAGCGGATCATGGCCTCCCATGAACCGCCGGGAGACCGCGTCCGGACGCCGATCGGGGAGCGCCGCAGCCCCTGCAGCGCTTGAGCTACGGCCCTTCGAGAACGCGCGGCAGCTCCTGCAGCGCCCTGGCCAGCCGCGTCCCGTGCCAGGTGATCAGGCTGCCGTCAATCAGGTGCAGCCTGCCCTCTCGCACCGCCGGAGTGTCCTTCAGCAAGCGCTTCAGATCTTCCCCGTCCTTGCTCTCGAAGGCATACGGCTCACTGGGGAGCAGGATAACCTCGGGCGCTGCCTGGCGGATCTCTTCGATCGTCACGTGCGGATAGCGCGTATCACGCGAGCCGGGTTCTTCCGGCTCCCCTTCCCCCAGATCGGCCTCCAGTGGATAGCGCCGCTCGCGATCGGCGAAGACATTGTCTCCTCCCAGGGTTTCCAGCACGCTGTGAGCGTATGTGTGGCGGTTGAAAGTCATCCACCAGATCACCCCTCCGGCAGCCTCGCCCCGCCAGATGGGGCAGAAAACGCGCACCGGCTTCCGGCTGGCGGCGGCCCTGGCCGTCCACTCCAGGGTCACCTCCAGGGTCTTGATGATCGGCGCCGCCTGCGGAACGCGGAACAGCCGCACCAGCGCCCAGAGCACCTGCATGGCTTCATCGACACTGCGAGGGAAGGTGAGCCACACCTTCATGCCGGCGGACTCCATGGCCTCAACGCTCTCGCGGCTGTTTTCCTCTTTATTGGCAATGACCAGATCTGGTTTCAGAGACCGGATGGCGTCCACATCGGGTGAGCGGGGACCCCCGATCCGCGCCAGGCGTTCCGATACCGGATGCGGCGGTTGGCAGTAATCCGTAACGCCGACCAGCCGGTCGCCCAAGCCGAGATCAAAAAGGCTCTGGGTCATGGAGGGGACCAGACTGACGACGCGCTGCGGGGCATGTTCGAAGGTCAGCAAGTGGAGATAGCCGTTTCCGCCGGTCATGCTTCGCGCCACCCCTTTCCAAGGACGAGCGTGGGTCGGGCCTCTCCCCAGGTCTCCAGGCTTCCGCCGACGCCCAAGGCCAGCACCGCGCCAGCAGGCAACCCTAAAGCGTAGCCCAGCGGCTCCTGCTGCAATACTTCGATCACGGCCGGCACTTCCGCCGGCTCATCCACGCCCGGGACGATCATCGCGCCCGGCAGCCAGGCCAGGCCTCCGCTCACCGTCTCGCCTTCCAACGCCCATGTCCCCATCGCTCCCGCCGCTCCGCCGGCCGCCAGCAGCAGGCCATCCCGGTCGAGCATGGTCAGCACGCCGCGGGCGATCTCGGGCGTCGATCGCATCGCCTGCACCCAGCGCGCCGGTTCGCCTTCCAGGAGCAGCACCATGCCCGACCCGGCCAACACGTCGAAGGGCACTTCTTCGGGTATCAACCGGGCGACGGGCATGCCCACCAGATCCTCCAGGTCGTCGAGCAGGGTGTACACTTCCCCCGAGACGGCGCGTGCACCCAACAGGGCCACGACGGGTTTGCCGAGATCGACGTGCTCCAGCAGCCTGTGCGCCAGGCCGGGATAGTCCTCGCCTATGGTCGGGACCTGCCCGGCGAGCACGATCAAGCCGGCACGGCCAATACGTCGGAATAGGCGCGCCTCGCTCACGACTACCCCAACAGGTCCTGCGCGGCCGCCGCCAGCAGGGCCGCACCCCGCACGAGGGACTCCTCGTCGAAGTCGAAACGCGGGTTGTGATGCGGCGCGTCCAGACCGCGCTGCGGGTCATTGGCCCCGAGCAGGACGTAGCAGCCGGGCACCTCATTCATCAGGACGGCGACGTCGTCCGCCATCATGGTGCGAGCGTCCGATTCGATGGTCGCCTGCGGCCAGAGCCAACCGGCGACCTGCTGCACACGCCGGGCCAGCTCGATGTCGTTCACCACCGCGGGGGTCAGCAGCTCCACTTCGACGCCGGCCTCGCACCCCAAACCCTGCGCCACGCCAGCCGCTATCTCCCGCACGCGTTCAATGATCATCTCCCGCACGTGGGGGTGGAAAGTGCGCAGCGTGCCTTCCATCTCCGCTTCACTCGGGATGACGTTGAAGGCCTTGCCGCAGCGGATGGTCGTCACGCTGAGCACGGCCGCATGCAGTGGATTCAGATCCCTGGAAATCACCGTTTGCAATGCGGTTACGATGTGCGCGGCGGCGACGACCGGATCGTGAGCCTGATGGGGCGCGGCAGCATGGGCGCCGCTGCCGCGCACGCGAACCTTCATCTTGTCGGCTCCGGCCATCACGGGGCCCCCGGTGATCCCCATCCAGCCCACGGGGCGCGCGTTCCACAGGTGGAGACCCAGGGCATAGTCCACCTCGGGCGCTTCGAGCACCCCATCCTGCACCATACGCGCGGCTCCGCCGAGGCCTTCTTCAGCCGGTTGGAACACGAATTTCGCCCGGCCATTCCAGGAGCCGCGCCTGGCGTGCAACAGCCGGGCCACCGCCAGGCCGATGGCCGTATGACCATCGTGGCCGCAGGCGTGCATCACCCCTGAGACGCTGGAAGCGTAGGGCGCGCCGGTCTCCTCCTGGATGGGTAGCGCGTCCATGTCGAAGCGCAGCATCAGCGTGGGCCCCGGCCCCTCCCCCTCCAGCAGGCCCACCACGCCGGTCTGCGCCACTCCGGTGCGCACCTCCATGCCCAGCTCACGCAGAGCCTCAGCCACGATCCCCGCCGTCCTGTGCTCCTGGTAGCCCAACTCGGGGTGGCGGTGCAGATCGCGGCGGCATGCAATCAGAGACTGCCTGAGCGCCTCGGCTTGCTGCATGATCGAATCAGTCACGGGGCTCCCCCTAGCTGGCGACCTGGCAAGGCACGAAGGTCAATGATGCCGTGCTTTTCCATAGCAAGAGGCCCTCGCACCGCTTTCCGCCTCGCGCGCCGAGAGATGTCACGACTCGCATCTCCTACGACAGAGCGATGCGCAGGTAGCGCTCGACGTAGCGCGGCGCGTCGGGCGGGCTTTGAGGATCGAGCATCCATTGCCGCAGACGATCACCCAAGGCGTCAAGGTCGCGCAGCTGACTCGAATGCTTTGACAAGGCAATCAACTTGCGCTCTATGAAGGCCGTCACGTCGATGGAAAGGTTGGGGTCGCGGGCGCCGGCGACGTAGACCTCGCTCACCTTGTGCGGCTCGAGCCCTTCCTGGAGCAATTCGGGGAAATACAGCGCTGAGCGGGAAGCCGGGAAGACCGCGTCCAGCGCCGCTTCGCCCGCCGCACGATGGTCCGCGTGATTGATGTAGTGGCCACCAGGGAAGATGTTGCTGGGATCACAGGTGACCAGAACCTGGGGTTGCACCTGGCGAATGACGCGCACGATGTCGCGACGCAATTCCAGCGTGGCGGTCAGATACCCATCGGGATAACCGAGAAAGCGCACCTCTTGCACGCCCAGCACCTCAGCCGCGGCCCGCTGCTCGGCCTCGCGCCGCGCGGCCAGTTCCTTGGGGTCCACCCCCCGCCCGGCAGCACCCTTGTCGCCGCTGGTGAGCAGGCAATAATGGACCTCACGACCGGCCGCGGTCCAACGCGCGATCGTGCCGCCGCAGAAAAACTCCGGGTCGTCGGGGTGTGCCAGCACCACGAGAACCCGGATGGGGTGCTCCCGATCCGAGCTCCGCTCAGCGCCCATCGGGACCCTTCCGCCCGCAGTCGCAATCGGCCCCCTTGTGCCGATCACACGGCTGCTTCGCCTTCTCCTGGAGAGCCTTCAACTCCTCATGCGGCTGGATCTCGTGCTGGAGAAACTCCACTCGCTTGCCATCCTCCAGTTGCACGACCACAGTCCGCTTGAGGGCCAGCACATCGACCACGCGCCCCTCGCCCAGCGGCGTCACGACGCGCTTCTTGCGCTTCGGCAGGTGCTTGCGGGCCTCCCTGTACTGTTCGTATTCGTAGATCAGGCAGCAGCGCAGGCGGCCGCACATACCGGTGATCTCCTGCGGGTTGAGGGAGATGCCCTGTTCCTTGGCCATGCGGATGGATATCGGACTGAACTCCGAGAGAAAGCGGCTGCAGCATCGCTCCTCCAGACCGCAGGCTCCCATTCCACCGATGATCTTGGCCACGTCGCGCGGGCCGATGTGACGGAAGTCAACGCGCGCCCCGCGGAAATGTCGGCGCATCGCCTGACGCAGGCCCTTCAATTCGACTTTCTCATTGTCCTCAGTGGTATACAGCAAGGTCAGGCGTGAGCCGTCGAAGCTGTACTCGGCTTTGGCAATCTTGATGCCGCGCAACCCCAGCTCAGCGGCCTTGGCACGGCATTCGATCATCGCTTCCAGCTCGCGTCGCTGCCACATCCGCCACATCACCAGCTCTTGCGGCGACGCCAGGCGCTCCACGGGCTTCCACCCGCCTTCGGGGGGCTCTCCGGGGTCCTCGACAAAGCCCACGATCTGCGCTATCTCGCGGCCGCGGCTGGTCTCGACCATCACGTAGTCCCCGACTTTCAAGTCGTCGAGGTTCGTGGCGTCGAAGTGGTAAAGCTTCCCGAGCTTCTGGAAGCGCACGGCCACCACTTTGCGGGTGGTCAGTGCCTGCTCCGTCATCTATATCCTCTATGGGAGCCTTTTCCGGGCTCCATGTTTGTGATTCCTTCGATGCAGGCAAAGGGGCCGAACAACTCGGCCCCTCGAACGCCGCATCGCCAGCCGCGCCGTCAGGGCGCGTCCCCCGCTGGCGCGCGGTTTCTCCTCAGTCGACCACTTTGATCGGGATCTCGTCTCCCCGGCCGAAGGAACGTACGCTGACCTTTGCGGCCACGTCCTCCGCCACGGCGACCAACGCCTTCGAAACCACCGAATCCGGGTGAGAGATCACCACGGGTACGCCGCTGTCGCCGGCCTGACGGACGGCGGGGTCCATCGGGATGGCACCGATAAAGGGCACGCCGGCTTCCCCGGCCAGCAGCTCCCCGCCGCCCTGGCCGAAGACGTCCATACGCGTGCCATCGGGCAATTCCAGGTAGCTCATATTCTCCACCACGCCCAATATGGGGACGTTCATGGAACGAAACATCTCCAGGCCGCGGCGGGCGTCCTCCAGAGAGACCTTCTGCGGCATCGTGACGATGACCGCCCCAGTCAGCGGTATCGACTGGGCCAGGCTCAGGGGTGCGTCGCCCGTCCCCGGCGGCAGATCCACGATGAGGTAGTCCAGCTCGCCCCACTCCACATCACCGATGAACTGCTTGATGGCGGAATGCAGCAATGGACCGCGCCAGATCAAAGGCTGGCCCGGCGGCACGAGAAAGGCGATGGACATGACGCGCACGCCGTAGGCCTCGGCCGGTACCATCTTGTCGTCTTTGGGAGGCGGCATGCGCTCCAGGCCCAGCATGGTGGGAACGTTGGGGCCATATACGTCGGCATCGAGCAGGCCGACCTGCGCGCCGGCCTGCGCCAGCGCCACAGCCACGTTAACAGCCACTGTGCTCTTCCCGACACCGCCCTTGCCCGATGCGATGGCAACGGCGTTGCGGATGTCATGCTGAATCGAGCCGCGGCTGCGGCCATCGGTAGGCACTCTGGCCGATAGAGCGACCTCCACCGATTCAACTCCCGGCAGCGCCTCGACAGCCTGCCGCGCTTCGCGCTCAATGCGCGTCTTGAGCGGGCAGGCCGGGGTCGTCAGTTCGACGGTGAAGGAGACCTTTCCTCCTTCAACCTTGATGTCGTTGATCATGTTGAGGGACACCAGGTCGCGGCCCAACTCGGGTTCCTGAACCTTTCTCAGCGCATCCAGTACCATCTCCGGCGTCAAAGTGCCTCGTTTGTCAACCATTCAACAACCCTCCAGATACAGCCGGGGCTTCCTCCGGCAGGGCCCGTTCTTCTTCCCGGGCCAGGTGCTCCATCACCTCATCCAGCGCGCGCTCGAACTGTGCCAGCAGAGCCTCATCACCCTCACGGAATCGCCGTATGGATTGCTTGGCGCAGACGGTGCAGCCACGCATGGCGCGGTAGGAATCGGTGTGGCAGGTCAGGCAACCGCTCAGACGCACGATGAGCAACGTGAAAGCCAGGTGTTGCGGGGATGCGTCGGCCGCCCGCGTGACCTCATCGACCAGGGCACGCCAGGCCGGCCCCCGCATGTCGCGCAAGAAGGGCGCGACACGCATGGGAAACAGAATCTCCGTGTCGCTGTGGTATCCCCAGCCGCCCGTCGGTCTGAGCACCGGCTATTCCTGCTATCCGCCGCGCCGAGCTTGCTTGGCCGCCTCTTTCGCGGCTCGTGCAGTCTCCTCACGGGCGTAGTTCTGTGGGCGGATGGAAGCGTAGTATGAAACCGGTTTTGAAAGCCGTTCCTTGTTCAGGATGTGCTCGGCGAAGCGATCAAAGGAGGCCATCTCGTAATCGTGATCCATCTTGATGGCATCGAAGGGACAATACTCTGCACATAGGCCGCAATTCATGCAGATATCGATGTCGATGAAGAATTCGGTGGGTTGGGGGATGGGACGCCCCGTATCGGGATCATTGGAACGCTGGATCCAGATGCACTGCGGCGGACACACCTTGGCACAGATGCCGCAGGATGTGCACCGGTCGTGGCGTGTACCGTCTTCCTGTTCCTCGTAGACCAGGAAGGGGATGTAGCGGAACTCCTCCGGGAGTGTGAGTCTCTCCTCGGGGTACTGCACAGTGAAGACGCCGCGTGCCTTGGGCCCCTGGCGCACGGCGAGTGCTTCGTCGTTGTAATAGCGGCGCCCGATCCAGCGAATGTCATCGACGTAAGTCTCGACGAAGTGCTTCAAGGTGACGCCCAAGCCCTTGAGGATCCCAATGCCGTACATCAGCACTCTCCGATGTTCAGCGCGCGCAGCGCTCCGCGCCCGCCGCGTTCTCCCGCTTGTCGCTTACGGCAGACACACCGCTCGGCTGCGCGCCGCTCAGCGGTCCACCTCGCCCAACACGATGTCGATCGAGCCCAGGATGGCCACCACATCAGCCACCTTTTGCCCCTTGCACATCTCACCCATGGCCGTCAGGTTGATGAAGGATGGCGCCCGCACGTGGTAGCGCCATGGATTGGGTTTGCCGTTCGACACGACATAGAAGCCCAACTCGCCCTTGGGGTTCTCCACCCGCCCGTAGGCCTCGCCGGCCGGCACACGCACCTGGTATTGGGGCTTGCCGGTCTGGACCTCGCCCTCCGGGATGTCGCGCAGGACCTGCTCCAGGATGCGCAGGCTCTGGCGGATCTCGTCCAGGCGGATGATGTAGCGGTCGTAGACATCCCCGTTGTAGCGCACCGCCACGTCGAAGTCGAGGCGGTCGTAGATGGAATAGGGATCGGCGCGGCGCACGTCGTAGGGCACTCCCGAGGCCCGCAGGACGGGGCCGGCCATCCCATAGGCGATGGCATCTTCCGGCGGCAGCACGCCCACACCGACACAGCGGGCACGGATGATCTCATTGTGGGTCAGATAGGTATCCAGTTCGTCCACTTTGCGCGGCAGGCGCTCATGGACCAACTCACGCACCACGTCCAGCACGCCTTCAGGCAGATCGCGCGCCACACCGCCGAAGCGGAAGTAGTTGCACATCATGCGCGAGCCCGAGACGGCCTCGAAGACGTCCAGCACCAGCTCGCGCTCTTCGATCGCGTAGAGGGCAGGGGTGAAGTACGCGCCCAGGTCGTTGAGCAGAAAGCCGATGGCCCAAAGGTGGTTCACGATTCTGGTGAGTTCGGCCATCATCACGCGGATGTACTCGGCCCGCTCGGGGGGTGTGATGCCCATCAGTTTCTCGACCGCCAGCGAATAGCCGAAATTGTTGCCCATGGCACAAATGTAATCCAGGCGATCGGTATAGGGCATATTCATCAAGAAGGTGTTGCGTTCGCCGATCTTCTCGTGGTTGCGGTGCAGGTAGCCCATCACCGGTTCCAGGTCCACGATGGTCTCCCCTTCCAGGGTGACCACCAGGCGGAAGACGCCGTGGGTGGAAGGATGCTGTGGACCCAGGTTGACCACGATCTGATCGGTGTTCAGGGCGCGCCCGTTTCCACCTTCGGCGGCCACCACCTGGCCCATGCCGGCATAGAGCGCCGCGTCGCCTTCGGGGACCCAACCCTCGGCGGTGAAGTCCGGCGGATACTGCACGTTCTTCTTCAGAGGGGCCTTTTCTTCAACGCGGTAGACCTTGCCCTCCGGCCAGCGGTTCTTGAAGGGTTTGTTCTCCGCCTCGAAGTAGACCTCTTGATAGTCCTTTCGCAAGGGATGGCCGTGGAAGCCTTCCCACATCAGGATGCGCTTCAGGTTCGGGTGCCCGGAGAAGCGAATGCCCAGCAGGTCCCAGGCTTCACGCTCCTGAAAGTCGGCGCTGGGATAGATGCCCACCAGCGAGGGCACCACCGGGTCCTCGCGCGGCACCTGAACCTTCAATACCAGCGCCGGACCTCCCGCCGTGCGGTAGGCGTGGTAGACCACCTCCGTCTTGCCCTCCGGCAGGTAGTCCACCCCGGTCACCGACGACAGATAGTCATAGCCCAGTTCATCGCGCGCGTAGGTCGCGACTTCGGGGAGCGCCTCGGTGGCCACGACGTAGCCCTGGTATCCCTTGCGCTCATCGGGAGTGACGGCCTGGGGGAAATGGACCTCCAGGGGTTCCGCGACGGTGCTCTGTTCCTGTTCACTCATGGTTGGTTGCCCTCAGTCTCCACCGGTATCCCTACGCCTGGGCTTCTTCCGGCGACTCGGCAGGCGCGTGGGCCTTGATGTGGGGGATATCGCGCGGGTCGATCAGATCCGGCCCCAAGATCGGCACGGGGATGGACTCGGAGGCTTCTTTGCGATACCAGCGCACCGAGCGGATGGATTGCCCGTCGATCTTCTGCTGGAGCTTCATCAGACCGTGCAGCAGCGCCTGGGGGGTCGGCGGGCAACCGGGGACGTATACATCCACCGGCACGAACCTGTCCACGCCGGACACCACATTGTAGCCCTCTTTAAAAGGCCCTCCGCCTGAGGCGCAGGCGCCCATGGCCAGCACGTACTTGGGCTCGGGCATCTGATTGTAGAGGCGAACGATCTGGGGGATCATTTTCTTCGTGACGGTTCCGGAGACGATCATCAGATCGCTCTGACGGGGGCTGGGGCGCATCACTTCCATCCCGAAGCGCGCCAGATCATAGCGACTTGCCGCTGTGCAGATCATCTCGATCGCGCAGCAAGCCAGACCGAACATCATGGGCCAGACGGAGGAGCGGCGGCCCCAGTTGTAGACCTTGTCCAGCGTGGTGATGGCCACTTGGCCGCGCAATTCCTCGGGAACGGGAACCTCGGGGTTGCTCAGTCCGTCGGTCATCCGTCTCTATTCCTCCTGATGATGCGCCGACACTCTCCGATGTGATACCAAACCGTGATCCAACCGCGAAGCAATGGAAGCCGCTCGCGCGGCGGCTTCCATCTCGCTCGGCTTGGCTTGCGGGGGCCCCGTCCAGCGCCGCTCAGTTCCGACAGGGATGCCTCAGCGCTTCGGTGCCGCCATCGTCCGGCCCCCTTTTCCACTGTTGGGGGGAATTATACCCTCCGCATGATGCCTGTCAAGGCATCACCAATTTCATCGATCTCATTTGACAAAATATGGCCTGGATTCTAGAATCCGGTGGCACGGAGCGAATCATGCCACCAGACTCGCGCCAAAGAATCCTGGCCCATCTCAAGCAATACGGCAAGGCCTCGGTCTCCGAGCTGAGCCGCGCCCTGGGCCTCACTCCGGTGACCATCCGCCACCACCTGGAGATCCTGCAACAGGAGGGCCTGGTCGCCCCGCCCACCCCGCACAGACGCGGTGGCCCGGGGCGTCCGGAGAAGATCTACATGGCCACCGACCTGGCCGGCGACCTGCTCCCGCGAAGCTATGACAAGCTGTGTCTCTCCCTGCTGCAGACCTTGCGCGCCACACTGGATCCAGAGGGTCTGAAGCAAGTGCTCCAAGATTCCGGGCGCAGATTGGCGACGACGCGCCTGGAGAACCCCTGCCTCAAGAAACTCCCGCCAGCCCAGCGCGCCCACCACATACTGCAGGATCTCGGCTATCTGCCGGCCTGGACCCGGGAGAAGGAGGGCCCGCGGCTCGCCCTCACCCACTGCCCCTACGTCGAAGCAGCATTGCTGGAACCCGCCGTGTGTCAATTCGATCAGTCCTTGCTGGATCAGCTCTTCGGCGTACGCGTGGAGCCGATTTCGCGCATGGCAGAGGGCGCTCAGGCCTGCCTCTTTGCGATTGACATCCCCCTATCGGCCACGACCAAGCTGCCGTTCTCCGACACACTCTAGATCGTCTCAGGCTGCCATCGCCTCGCACCTCCACGCGCTGCGCCCTGCCCGCCCCTGCACCGCCCGCGTGCTTATCTGGAGCACAACCTCGCACGGCATCGCCGTTGACCGCTTGGGGCACTGCGCGGGCTCAGGATAGTGGCCTCCGCCAGGCTCAGGGCGAGCCTTCCCCCGCCATCCTTCGACAGGCTCAGGATGGCGGGGACGGCACAGGGCGCTGTCTGAGCCTGTCGAAGACAGCGCCCGGCAAGGCCCAAGCACGCGCTCAGCCCCTCCGTGACGATTGAGCAGGCTCAGGTTGGCAGGATCAGGGGTTGGATCCAGGCAGGTTGATCTTGCGCAGGAGCGATCAGCTGCCCCGCAGGAAGGAGACCACCGCTCCGAAGAGCCCGACCACGAACAAACCGAGGATGGCCAGGATCGGCGGGAACCCGCCGCCCTTGGTCTCTGCAATGGGCTCGAAGGTGAGCTGGGGCACCGGAGCGGCCGGTGTGAAGGTGGGCGGCCGCGTGGGGCGCGGCGTTCCCAGCCCCACGAACTGTGCGGCCAGGGTCGGGTCGATGGTGGCCGTCACCCTGGGCG
>JAJRUD010000066.1 GCA_024277995.1 Chloroflexota bacterium | reverse complement strand
GCGCGCCCGCAGGCGTTCGAAGGCCCGATCGCGATTAACGTCGTTGGTGTTCTGGGAGAGGATGGTGGAGACCAGCTCGTCCAGGGCGGGGAGTGGGTTGCGCCAGACCGGTTGGCCGTAGGCCTCCAGCAGGCGGCGGTGGACTTCCAGGGCCTTGGCTCGCAGCGGTTCCACGGCGGGATTATAGCAGACGGCCCGGGGATGCGGCCCCTGGGGTGGTCGGCATCCTTCCTGCGCGGGGGCGGGAGCAGGGTGATGCGGCGCCCCTGCCGTGAGAGGCGGATTTCACGCGTAGCCCCGGGGGTGGCTGCGGTGCCATTCCCAGGCGCTGGCGATGATGCGCTCCAACTCGGGGATCTCGGGCTGCCATCCCAGCTCCTGGCGGATGCGTGCCGAGGAGGCCACCAGCCGCGGCGGGTCGCCCGGGCGGCGCGGCGCCTCGACGGCCGGGATCGGGTGGCCGGTCACGCGGCGCGCCGTCTCGATGACCTGGCGGACGGAGTAGCCCGCGCCGTTGCCCAGGTTGTAGACCAAACGGTCGTGCTCGGCCAGTGCCTCCAGCGCCAGCAGGTGCGCGTCGATCAGGTCGCCGATGTGGATGTAATCGCGGATGCAGGTGCCGTCGGGAGTGGGGTAGTCGGTGCCGAAGATCTTCACCTCTGGGCGCTGGCCCAGGGCCACCTGCAGCACCAGGGGGATGAGGTGGCTCTCGGGCTGGTGGGCCTCGCCGCGGCCGGGCAGGGCGCCGGCGGCGTTGAAGTAGCGCAGCGCCGCATAGTGCAGGCCGTGGATGCGGCGGTACCAGTCCAGGGCCTGCTCCACCATGAGCTTGGTCTGGCCGTAGACGTTGGCCGGTCCCAGTGGGGATTCCTCCGAGAGCGGCTCCTCGCTGGAGGCGTAGACGGCCGCCGTCGATGAGAGCACGAAGCGCTGCACGCCTGCCCGCACGCAGGCCTCGATCAGGTCCAGCGCCAGGGCCAGGTTGTTGTGGAAGTACTTGCCCGGGTTCTGCATGCTCTCGCCGGCTTCGATGAAGGCGGCGAAGTGCATGACGGCGTCAAAGGGCTCGCTGGAGAGCGCCTGGCGCAGGGCCTGCCCGTCGGCCAGGTCGGCCTGGACGAAGCGCGCGCCCTGCGGCACGGCGGCGCGGTGGCCAGTGACCAGGGAGTCATAGACGGTGACCTGATGTCCGGCACGCAGCAGCGTCTCGGCGGCGGCGGAGCCGATGTAGCCGGCGCCTCCGGTGAGGAAGATGTTCATGGCGTTGCCTCTGGATGTCCTTTCGCTGTCACTGCTCCCTACCCCTCCAGAATCTCCAGCCCGGCCAGCGACGCCACCAGCCGCTTGATCCCCGCCTCTTCGAAGACCACCGTCACCTCTTCGTCGTCGTGATCCAGACGCGTCTCGAGCACCACCCCCTCACCGAAGGTGGCGTGGGCGACGCGCATCCCGACCCGGTAGCGGGCCTCGGGCGGACTCGCGATGGAGGCTGACCCCCAGCGTGTCTGTCGGGCGAAGGTGGCCTCGGAAGGCGTCTGGAAGCCCAACTGGGCCCCTTCGAGCAGGTCCTGGGGCAGGTCCAACAGGAAGCGCGAGGGATCGGCGATGCTGGAGAAGCCGAAGGTGCGGCGGCGGAAGGCACGCACCAGGAAGAGGCGGTCCTTGGCGCGCGTCAGGCCCACGTAGAACAGGCGGC
Source organism: Chloroflexota bacterium (assembly GCA_024277995.1). Lineage (GTDB taxonomy): Bacteria > Chloroflexota > Anaerolineae > Anaerolineales > E44-bin32 > JAJRUD01. The sequence continues at coordinate 5,110 of JAJRUD010000066.1, read as the reverse complement.
GCTCCTCGGCCATGGCCTCGGGGTCTTCGAAGGAGCGCTGGTGGGGCAGCACGCCGTCGTCCAGGCCGATGATGAAGACCACAGGGAACTCCAGCCCTTTGGCGGCGTGCAGCGTGAGCAGGATGGGCGCGTTCTGGTCTTCGGTGAGCGTGTCCTGATCGGAGACCAGCGCCAGGTGCTCCAGGAAGGTGGTCAGGCCCAGGCTGCTGAACTCCTGCGCCGCGTTGCGCAGCTCGAGCACGTTCTCCCAGCGGTCGCGCCCCTCCTCGGTGCCGTCGTCGATGTACTCACGGTAGCCCACGTCGGCCAGCACGCGGTCCACCAATTCGGCCAGAGGCAGGTCCTGGCGCGTCCGGAACCAGCGGGCCAACATGGCGCCGAAGTCGGTCAGGGCGGCCGCGGCGCGGCGGGTGAAGGGGGCGAGCAGCTCTTCGCCGCCCTCTTCGGCCAGGGCGATCAGGAATTCGCCGGGGGGGAGACCGCGCTCCTCGGCGGCGCGCAGCAGCGCCGCCACGCTCTTCGCGCCCAGGCCGCGCGGCGGTGTGTTGAGCACGCGCAGCAGGCTCACCTGGTCGGCAGGGTTATGGATCAGGCGCAGGTAGGCGATGATGTCCTTCACCTCGCGGCGGCCGTAGAAGCGCTGGGCGCCCACCAGGCGATAGGGCAGCTTGGCGCGCAGGAAGGCCTCTTCCAGGGCGCGCGATTGTGCGTTGGTGCGGTACATGACGGCGCAATCGCGCGGCTGGACTTCGCCCGAATGGATGAGCAGAGCGATGGTCTCGACCACGAAGGATGCCTCGTCGGCCTCGTCGTAGGCCTCGTGGACGAGGATGCGCGTCCCCCGCCCGCGCTCGGTGAAGAGCCGTTTGCGCCGCCGTCCGGGCAGGCGGTCGATGACGGCCATGGCAGCGTCGAGGATGGTCTGCGTGGAGCGGTAGTTCTGCTCCAGCAGGATCACCTGAGCCTGGGGGTAGTCCTGCTGGAAGCGCTGCACGTTGCGGTAGTCCGCGCCGCGCCAGCGGTAGATGGACTGATCGGCGTCTCCCACGGCGAAGAGGTCCGGCGCCTCGCCCGCCAACAGCCGCAGCAGGACGTACTGGGCGGTGTTGGTGTCCTGGAACTCGTCCACCAGGATGTGGCGGTAGGTCTGGCGGTAGCGCGCCAGCGTGCCGGCGTCCTCACGCAGCAGGCGCACGGCCCAGAAGAGCAGGTCGTCGAAGTCCAGCGCGTTGTTCTGCTGGAGCAATTGCTGGTAGCGCAGGTAGACGCGACGCGCGACCTCGCTGAAGTAGGTGTTGGCGACGAAAGCCTCCGGCCCGATGAGTTCGTTCTTGGCGGCCGAGATGGCGTTCTGCACCTTGGCCGGCTGGACCTGCTTGGGGTCCAGGTTGAATTCCTTCAGCGCCTGGCGGATCAGGGAGCGCTGGTCGGAGTCGTCGAAGATGACGAAGTCGCGCGTAAAGGGCAGGTCCCCATCGGCGGCCTCACGGCGCAGCATGCGGGCGGAGAACGCGTGGAAAGTGCCCAGGGTGAGCCTCGGGCCGTTGCTAGGCTCTTCGCCCAGCAGGTCTTCGACGCGGCTGCGCATCTCGCGCGCCGCCTTGTTGGTGAAGGTCACGGCCAGGACTTCGCCGGGGCGGATTCCCAGGTGGGCCACCATGTAGGCGATGCGGTGGGTGAGGACGCGCGTCTTGCCCGATCCGGGGCCGGCGAGCACGAGCACCGGTCCCGGGGGGGCGGTGACTGCCTGATGCTGCTGATGGTTGAGGCCGCTGAGGAGGTCCATGGGCCGTGTAGGGCGTCGCCTTTCGGTCGCAGCAGAAGAGGGGATCGGGGAAATGGGATCAGAGATCGGTCTCGCTGCGGCTTGCTGATCGCTGTTCCCCGTTCCCCGATCCCCCAACCCTGCCAGGGTAGGCTCATTCTAACCGGCGGCTCTTGCCAGGGCAAGGCGGGCGGATTTTCAGCCCCCGTGAGGGCCGATGGTCAGGCCTCCGGCGCTTCCCAGCAGCCCGTGCAGGGAACCCGCGGGCAGCGCCATCACCCGGCTGTCGGCGAAATAGGGGAAGTCGAAGTGGATTTCGTCGCCGGCGGATTTTCCCGGGATGGGCATGAGGCGCGCCGTGAGCGGCTTGTCGTGCCGCAGGGCCAGCGCGCCCAGGTCGGCGAGCATGGCGGCCATCGCCTCCGGCGAGGCGTCGCCCGGCAGCGGGATGGTATCCAGTCCGGTGCCGCACAGCGTACTGTAGAGCAGCAGGTCGGCCAGGGTGAGTTCGCCCTGGGCGGCGCGCAGCGCCAGCACGGAGTCCTCCAGCACGGGCAGGAAGAGCCCGCAAAAGCCGGTGCGCTGGAACTGTGCCTGATCCAGGCAGTCGGCCAGGAAGGCGGCCGCGGCAGCCGCCCCGCTCTGGCCGACGCCGGAGACGCCCAGCGCCTCGAGTGCGGTGCCCAGCGAGCGTCCGGGCTCCGGGAAGGGGGCCAGGGAGAAGTCGATGCCGGCGAAGCGCACGCCGTGCTCGGCGACGATCGGCTGCAAGAGCAGGGCCAGCGTCGCGCCGTGGCCTTCGATGGCCTGCACCAGGCGCCGGCGCACGCCGGGAGGTGATCCGGCATCGCGCACCGCTTCCACGGCCAGATCGGCGGCCTCGGTTGCCAGGGCGAAGGCCGGCGAGCCGCCGCGGTGGTAGGCGGCGGGGAAGAAGGGCGCGCCCGGGCCCACGTTGGCCAGCGCGGCGAAGCGCAGATTGGCGAAGCCGTCGGTGGTGATGGCTGCGGTCTCGTGGATGGTCTGCGCGGCGGCGCGGCAGGCCGAGAGGGAGAGGCCGCCCTCGGGATCGGCGATCAGCCCCGAGGTGAACACCGTCTCGGCCGCCCCCAGCACGTCGGGAATCACGGCGAAGCCCTCCGGCTCACCGGGCAAAGCAGGGCCGATGGCGGCGTAATCCACGCCCTGAACGAAGCATTCCGCTTCGAGCCGCCGCGCCAGGTCCGGCCGATCCACCGGCGGGACGGGGCGCTCCATCTCGGCCGGCGGCGGCGTGGCCAGGCGCAGGGTCTGCACCTCGTAGCCTGCCCCTTCCAGGGCCGTGCGCGCCGCCTTCAGGCACTCCGCCAGGGGGGCGATGCGCTCCGGCTGCAGGGGCCAACCTGGATCCAGGAAACCTGTGAGGGCGCGAACTTTCATGATGCTCCTCGCTGTCGGGCGATTTCAAAGAGGATCACCGCCGCGGCTGTAGCGACGTTGATCGATTCGACCGGTCCCAGCATGGGCACGTGGACGCTGCGTGCCGCGAGCGCGCGCAGCGCTCGCCCGGCGCCGTGCGCCTCGCTGCCCAGGATCAGGGCCGAGGGTGGGCGCCAGTCAACCTGGTGGTATGCCGGCCCCGCCCCGGCCTCCGCAAGCCAGAGGTTCAGACCGGCCAGGCGGCTGCCCAGGGCCTTGGCCCCGACCTTCTCGATGGGCAGGTGGAAATGGGCCCCCATGGCGGCGCGCACCACCTTGGGGTTGAAGGGATCCACGGATCCATGGGTCAGGAAGAGGACCTCGGCGCCGGCGGCGAGCGCGGTGCGCATCAAGGTGCCCAGGTTGCCCGGGTCGCCCAGGCGGTCAGCCAGCACGGCCAGCGTGATCGGCTGCGGGGGCGTGAGCTGCGGCATGGAGACCACAGCCAGCAGCCCGGGAGGGCTCTCGGTGCTGGAGCAGGCGGCCATCACCCGTTCCGATACCACTTCCACCTCGGCCCCCAGGCGGGCCAGCCCGTTGACCACTGCCCGCTCGGCGGGCCGCAGGTGGTCGGTGTGCAGCACCAGTTGGGCCGGGAGCTGGGCCGCCACGGCTTCGCGCGCCAGGCGCAGCCCCTCGACGACGAAGGCGCCGGCCTCCTGGCGGGCGCGCGGCTTTTCCTGCAGCGCGCGCACCAGCTTGACGCGGCGGTTTGTGGTTGATGTGATCACGGCCTGTGTGTACTCCCTGGCCAGCGGCGGGCGAAAGCGTCAGCGAAAACCCGCACGGTGGGCTCGTCGATCAATGTGAAGCGCACCTCTTTCAATGCGCTCTGAGGATGTTCTTGAAAGTACCTCACGGTCGCGTCGAGGATGACCTGGGCGCCGCGCGCCTTGGGGAAGCCGAAGATCCCCGTCGAGATGGCCGGCAGCGCGAGGCTCTCCAGGCCCTGCTCGTCAGCCACAGCCAGCGCACCGGCCACCGCCGCGCTCAGCTTGGCGTCCTCGTCGCCCTCGCCCCAGACCGGGCCGACGGCGTGGATGACGAAGCGGCAGGGCAGCGCCCCGGCGCCAGTGATGGCCGGTCGGTCGTGGCTGACGGGCCCGTGTTGGCGCACCCAGGCGTCGCTCTCCTGCTGGATCACGCTCCCGCCGCGGCGCACGATGGCCCCGGCCACGCCGCCGCCGTGGGCGAGGCGGGCGTTGGCCGCATTGACGATGGCGTCGACGCGTTCCTCGGTCAGGTCGCCGTGCACCACCCGCAGCACCTGGCCGCTCTCCAGGCGCTGCTCAGCAACAACCCTGGGCATGACATCCTCCGGCGATGCGAATGCTGCTCCGATTGTATCATCGCCCCTTCGCGTACAGGATCTGCATGCGAAGGAAAGAAAAACGGGGCGCCGCAGCGCCCCGCAGTGCTCTGCCGTGACCAGGTTGCTACTTGACGCCCGCCGCCTCCACCACCGCCGCGAAGGCCTTCGGGTCGCGCACGGCCAGGTCGGCCAGCATCTTGCGATTGAGGTGGATGTTGGCCTGCCGCAGCGCGTGGATCAGTCGGCTGTAGGTGGTGCCGTTCTGGCGGGCAGCGGCGTTGATGCGCGCGATCCACAACCGGCGCAGGACCCGCTTGCGCGTGCGGCGGTCGCGGTAGGCATACCACAGGCTCTTCAACATGGCCTCGTTGGCGCGGCGCCACAGCCGGTGACGCGTGCCATACATGCCCTTGGTGAGCTTGAGGATTTTCTTGTGACGACGGCGGGTGACGATCCCGCCCTTCACTCGTGCCACGGTTCACGCTCCTGCGAGCCCCTGGGCGCCGGCGCCTCGTGGACGCCCGTTGCATACACCCAACGGTCGCGCTTGGAAAAGAGGATCAGGACTGGCCGCT
>JAJRUD010000002.1 GCA_024277995.1 Chloroflexota bacterium | reverse complement strand
CTCCTGCAGGCGCTCGGAGGGGACGCGGATGGTGACGGAGGCCTGATTGGCGATCACATCGCCGTCGAAGGTGGTCTGGTAAATATTCGATGAGACCACGAAGCCGCCCATCTCCTCCGCCATCTGGCTGATCTTCTTCACTGACTCGGCGGGGTCGGAGACCACCAGGGAGAGGTTGGCGTTCTTGATGACCAGGCGCTCGGCGGGGAGCGCCTCTCCACCGAGGCTGGCGCCGGGTTGCGGGGCCGGCGCGCCGGCCACGTCGGCGCCCTGGAACTCGCCACCCAGGGCGCGCTCCTCGAACCCAATGGGGAGAACTTCCATAGATTCCGGGGCCGACATCTCGGCTGCGCCTCCGCAGGCGGCCAGGATCGCGGCCGTTATCAGCAGGGCAAGGAACAGGGCTTTTCTCATGGTATCTCCTCCGCTCGGTTTTGCCTGGATACGCTCACCTCTGAGACGTCGCTACGCCCGCGGATGTTCCCGTGTCCTGGAAGCCCACTCCGGAACCGCCGGGCCGTCACCAGCCGGACATCAGGCGCACCGCCTGCCGCTCGGGCAGCCCGGCTTCGAGGATGCGCCGCTGCACGTCGAAGATGTCGTATTCCGCGCGGCGCGCTTCCCAGGTTTGCACCTCTGTGTCCAGGATGGCGAAGCTGGCGCGCGGGTCCATGTCGCGCGGCTGGCCGACGGACCCCGGGTTCAGGATCATGCGCGGCATCATCGCCATCGGGGTGCGCCATTGGATCGGCTTTGGCAGGGCATAGGTGTCGTGGTTCAGACGGTGGAAGATCAAGGGCAGGTGGGAGTGGCCGACCAGGCAATAGTCGGTTTCGAAGGACTCGAAACTCTGATCCGCGCTGTGCGAGTCCAGGATGTATTCCCAGACCGGTTGGCGGGGGCTGCCGTGGGTCAACGTGAATTCCCCCAGGATGATCTTGCTTTGCAGCGAGTCCAGGAAGGCCGCGTTTTCCTGCGTGAGCACCGCCTGGGTCCAGCGAATGGCCATCCGGGCATCGTGATTGAAGCGCGTGAGGGGGATCTTGCCCGGGACGGCGTGGTCGTGGTTTCCCGAAAGGCAAAGCAGGTTGGGCAGGGCACGGACGATCTCCACGCACTCATTCGGGTCGGGGCCGTAACCTACCAGATCCCCCAGGCACCACACAGCATCCGCCTGGCCGGCGTCTTCGAGCACGCGCGTCAGAGCGGTTGCGTTGGCGTGGATATCAGACATTACGAGCACTCGCATGGTCTCAGATGGTAGCACGGAGGGGGCTGCAAGGGAAGCCAGGGTGGGCTGCCAGAGTGTCTCCAGACGGCCTGCGTTCACCGGGAGGCAGCGGCGCCCCGCCGGGGCAACTTGGCTCCCCCCCTCCCCTGACGTATAATCCGGCCGATCTGATGCCTATTCTGGATGAACGCAGCCTGGAGTTTCACAGCCACAGCCCCGAGCAGACTCGGCGGCTTGGGGTGCGGCTGGGGGAACTCCTCAAGCCCGGTGATCTCGTCTGTCTGGCCGGCGATCTGGGCTCCGGGAAGACGACCCTGGCCCAGGGGATCGCGCGCGGCTGGGGCGCCCTGGATGCGGTGACCAGCCCAACCTTCATCGTCATCAACCAATACCGGCGCGCCGACCATGCCGTGCTGTATCACGTCGACGCCTTTCGCCTGAGCGGTGAGGCCGAGGCTGAGGCGCTGGGGTTGCGCGAGCTGTTCGAAGAGGGCGGACCGGTATTGATCGAATGGCCGGAGCGGGTGCAAGGGCTGCTGCCTGAGCGTCGCCTGTGGATCGGGCTGCGTTGGGTGGACGAATCCCGGCGCCGGGTGCACATACGCGCCACGGGACCGAGATATGAGGCGCTCATGCGGCGATTCCGCAGGGCAGCCTTCGGAGGTTGAATACGGTGTTGTTGGCCCTGGACACGGCGACGCGCGCCACAGGCATCGCCTTGCACGATGGCGAACGCCTGCTGGCGGAGCAGGTCTGGCACGGCCGCGGCTACCACACGGTGGAACTGGCGCCGGAGGTGGCCCTGGTCATGCGGCGGGTAGGCGTCTCGGCTGGCAACCTGACCGCGCTGGCGGTGGCGCAGGGCCCTGGGTCCTACACGGGCCTGCGCATCGGGATGGCCATCGCCAAGGGGTTCGCCCTCGCCCTTCAGTTGCCGCTCTTCGGCATACCCACCCTGGACATCCTCGCCTATGCTCAGCCGCGCCGCAAGGAGCCGCTGCTGGCGGTGATTCAGGCCGGGCGCAAGCGGGTGGCCGCGCTGTGGTACAAATGGGGGAAACGCGGCTGGCAGCCCCGAGGAGAGCCGCAAAACCTGACCTGGTCTGAGTTGGTGCAGGCCATCGAGCGGCCCACCTGCATCTGCGGTGAACTGGAAGGGGAGCTGCGCCGCATGCTGGCCGAGCAGCCCAACGCCATCGTCGCCTCGCCTGCGCAGTGCGTACGCCGTCCGGCCATACTGGCTGAGCTCGCCTGGCAGCAGCAGCGCGCCGGTGAGCGGCCGGATGCGGGGGAGTTGGCGCCCGTTTATCTTGGGAGTCTCAGCGGGAAGGTGGAGTGACGAGCGAACGGGTTGCCATGACGATTCGGGAGATGCGGCTGGGGGACCTCCCGACAGTCCTGGCCATCGACCGGCAGTCCTTCAGCATGCCGTGGTCGGAACGCAGCTACCGCTTCGAGCTCCTGGAAAACCCCGCCGCCCACCTGCTGGTAGCGCAAGACGACGAAGGCACGGTCGTCGGCTATGTGGGTTTCTGGCTGATCGTGGACGAGGCCCATATCAGCACGCTGGCCGTCCATCCCGAACGACGTCGCCAGGGGATCGGTGAGCGCCTGCTGCGAGCGGCGTTGACGTGGGCGGCGGCCCTGGGCGCTGACCTGGCCACTCTGGAGGTGCGCGCATCCAACCATGCGGCGCAGGCCCTGTATGACAAGCACGGCTTCCTGGTGGTGGGCCGGCGGAAGAATTATTATCGCGACGACGGTGAGGACGCCTTGCTGATGACCTTGGAGGGGCTTCAGGAGTGGCGCTGGAAATCCGGAGGAGGTGTCGGGTGAACCCGGAGCTGGAACTCGAGACCATCGCGCGTGAGGTTGCTGAGTGCCGGGCGTGCCGCTTGCACGAGGCGCGCAAGCGGGCCGTACCAGGGGAGGGGCCGCCCAACGCGGCCATCATGTTCATCGGAGAGGCCCCCGGCTTCCACGAGAATGAACAGGGGCGCCCTTTCGTCGGCGCCGCCGGTCGCTTCCTGGAGGAGCTTCTGGCCGGCATCGGCATGCGGCGCGACCAGGTGTTCATCTGCAACGTCATCAAGTGCCGCCCGCCGGGGAACCGCGACCCGCAGGCAGACGAAATGGCCGCCTGTGCGCCCTATCTTGAGCGCCAGATCGCTGCGGTCGATCCCAGGGTGATCGTGACCCTGGGGCGCTTCTCCATGGCGCGCTATTTCCCCAACGCGCGCATCAGCAGGATCCACGGCCAGGCTCGGGTGGTGGACGGCAGACTCGTTGTGCCCATGTACCATCCGGCGGCTGCGCTGCATCAGCCCGCGCTGCGCAGCGTGGTGGAGGCGGATTTCGCCAAGCTGCCCGATCGGGTCGCCAAAGCGCGCAGCCTGGAGCCCCCGGACAGCGAAGCCGCCCCGCCCTCCGGGGCCGAGCAACTCAGCCTGTTCTAGGCCCTGTATCCCCAGGAGTGAACATACCGATGCACGAAGATATCGCGTCCTTGCCACCTGCCGCCCAGGCGTTGATGGAACGCTTTTCGCGCCGCGAGGCGACGGTGGGAGTGGTTGGCCTGGGGTATGTGGGACTGCCCCTGGCCGTTGCCCTCGCGCAGGCCGGCTATCGCGTGATCGGCGTCGACAACAGCCAGGAGAAGGCCGAATCCTTGCGGCGCGGCGAGAGCTACATCGACGACGTGCCCTCCGAGGAGGTCGCGCGGCTGGTGCGTACCGGCCAGTTGCAGATCGGCACGGACTACGCAGACCTGTCTGAGGCCGATGGCGTGAGCATCTGCGTGCCCACGCCACTGCGCAAGACGGGCGATCCGGATCTTTCCTTTATCGTCTCCGCCGCCAGTTCGCTGCGACCAGCCCTGCACCGGGAGATGGTGATCATCCTCGAATCGACCACCTATCCGGGGACGACGCGCGAGATGGTGCTGCCGGAATTGGAGAGCGCCAATCTGGTGGTCGGCGAGGACATTTTCCTGGCCTTCTCGCCGGAGCGTGTGGATCCCGGCCGCACCGATTGGACCACGGTCAATACGCCCAAGATCATCGGCGGCATCACACCGGCCTGCAGCCGGGTGGCGGCGGCGCTCTACGCGCAGGCCATGGAGAAGGTGGTGCCGGTCTCCTCGGCCGAGGTGGCCGAGATGACCAAGCTGCTGGAGAACACCTTTCGCGCCGTGAACATCGGGCTGGTGAATGAGATGGCGCTCATGTGCGATCGGCTGGGGATCGACGTCTGGGAGGTCATCGAGGCCGCCGCAACCAAGCCCTTCGGTTTCATGAAGTTCACGCCCGGCCCCGGCCTGGGTGGTCACTGCATCCCCATCGATCCGCTCTACCTCTCATGGAAGCTGAAGAGCGTCAAGTACAACGCGCGCTTCATCGAGCTGGCGAGCGAGATCAACACCAACATGCCGCGCTACGTGGTCCAGCGCGTCCAGGACGCGCTCAACGCGAGGGGCAAGCCCGTCAAGGGCAGCCGCCTGTTGGTGCTCGGCGTGGCCTATAAGCCGGGGGTTGCGGATACGCGCGAGTCCCCGGCGCTGGACATCATCGGTCTGCTGCGCGAGAAGGGCGCGCAGGTGGATTACTTCGATCCCTTCGTCCCGGCGGTGCAGCATGAAGGCTGGGACCTGCGCTCGGTGCCGGACCCGCTGCAGACGGCTCGCGAGTCGGATTGTGTGGTGATCGTGACGGACCACAAGGGTCTCGATTACCCGGCGCTGGCGGAGACCGCGCCATTGATCTTCGACGCGCGCGATGCCATGCGCCGCGCCGGAGTGATCTCGGAAAGGGTGGTGAGGCTGTGATGGCGCATTACCTGCTTACTGGAGCCGCCGGGTTCATCGGCGCCAACGTGGCTGAGCGCCTGCTGGCCGATGGCCATCAGGTCGTCGGCCTGGACAACATGAACGACGCCTACGATCCGCGCCTCAAGACCTGGCGGCTGGAACGGCTGCAGGCCAACCCTGGGTTTACATTCCACCAGATCGACATCACCGACAGGGAGGCCCTGGCCCGAGCGTGGGGTGAGGGGAGCTACAACGCGGTGATCAACCTGGCGGCCCGCGCCGGCGTGCGTCCCAGTGTGCGCGATCCGTGGATCTACGTCGAAACCAACGTGGTCGGCGCGCTCAACCTGCTGGACCTGGCGGTGGCGCACAAGGTGCCCAAGTTCGTCCTGGCTTCCACCTCCAGCCTGTATGGCATGCACAACCAGCGGCCCTTCTGCGAGGATGCCGACACAAGCCGGCCGCTCTCGCCCTACGCGGCTTCCAAGGGCGCGGCGGAGATGCTCTGCCACAGCTATCATCACCTCCATGGCCTGGACGTGACCGTATTGCGCTATTTCACCGTCTACGGGCCTGCCGGCCGGCCGGATATGAGCATCTTCCGCTTCGTGCAGTGGATCGCCGAGGGGCGGTCGGTGACCGTCTACGGCGACGGGCTTCAGGAGAGGGATTTCACCTACGTGGATGACATCGCGCGCGGCACTGTGGCCGCGCTGCGGCCCATGGGCTTCGAGGTCGTCAACCTGGGGAGCGACCGACCGGTCGCTCTGAACGATGTCATTGCCAAGCTGGAGGAGCTGATCGGAAAGCCGGCCAAGATCGACAACCAGCCCGAAGCGCCGGCCGATGTCCGCGCCACCTGGGCTGACATCGGCAAGGCGCGCGCGCTGCTCGATTGGAAGCCTGAGACCACTTTGGAACGCGGCCTGGAACTGTGTGTGGCCTGGTATCTGAAGGAGCGCGATTGGGCCCGGCAGGTGCGAACAGAGGACTGAAACCGGCATGGCGACGCGCTTTCCTGATCCCCTGGAGCGCCTGATCGCACGCTTCACACGCAACCCGTTGCTGCAGCGCGTCATCCGCAACTCGGGTTACCTGCTCAGCGGCAGCACGCTGTCGGCTTTGTTGAGTATGGTGCAGGGCATTCTGGCGGCGCGGCTGCTGGGCATCGCCGGCTTCGGCCTGCTGGGCACCATCACCCAGTTCGCCAGCGTGATCAATCGGTTGACATCCTTTCGGATGGGCGAGCTGGTGGTCAGCTACGTCGGCGAATACAGCGCGCAGAACCGCCCGCAACACGCGGCGGCCGTCTTCAAGGCGGCCGCGCTCACGGAGACGGCCAGCACGCTGCTGGCTTACCTGCTGCTGTTGGCCCTGGCGCCGCTGGGCGCCCGATATCTGGCGCACGATGCGGCCCTGGCGCCGCTCTTTTCCCTCTACGGGCTGATCATCCTGGCCAACCTGATCGCCGAGAGTTCCACCGGCCTGCTGCAATACTTCGACCGCTTCCGCTCCCTGGCCGGCATCGCCGTCGGCCAGAGCGCGCTGACGTTGTTGCTCATCGCCGGGGCCTTTTTCGCTCAGGCGGGGTTGCAGGCCGTGGTGGTCGCCTACCTGGTGGGGAAGGTCGTCTGGGCGGCGGCCATCACCGGAGCCGCGCTCTGGCAGGCGCGGCGGGTATGGGGGGCGGGATGGTGGCGGGTGTCCCTGGCTCTGCTCAAGGATCGGCGGCGGGACCTCTTCCGCTTCGCCTTCAGTACCAACCTGACCGGGACGCTGACCCTGGTGACCAAGGACAGCGAGATCCTGTGGCTGAGCGCGCTCAGCACGCCGCTGCAGGTCGGCTATTACAAAGTCGCTCTGCGCATCATCAACGTGCTGCTCATCCCCATCCAGCCGCTCATCAGCACGACCTACCGTGAGGTGGCGCGTGAGGTCGCTTCGCGCCAATGGCAGAACGTGCGCTACCTGCTGCGCAGCGGCAGCCTGATCTCGGCTGCCTATTCGCTGGCAGCCGCGCTGGGCATGGTCATCTTCGGGCGATGGGTGGTGGCGCTGCACGGTGAAGGCTTCCTGCCCACCTCCTACCAGGCCATGCTCATCCTGCTGGCCGGCGTCACCGTGGTCAACGTCTTCTATTGGAACCGGACCGTGCTGCTGCCCCTGGGCTTGCCCGAGTATCCAACCAAGGTCAACCTGGTGGCCGCCGTGCTCAAAGTGGCGGGGATGCTGCTCATCGTGCCGCGGGCCGGTGCCATGGGGATGGCCGTGCTCCTGAGCGCGTTCTTCGCCGGCACTGGAGGTGTGCTGGTGTGGAAGACCCTGAAGGAAATCCGCCGCGCGGCCGCCCTGCCGGCCGCCTCGCCCGGCAGCTAGCCCATGCGAAT
>JAJRUD010000065.1 GCA_024277995.1 Chloroflexota bacterium | reverse complement strand
CGCGCGAAAACCTTTAGCTTCCACCCAGGATCCTCCCTTTGAGGGTTACGACCGCTCACCAATGCGGGGGGGCAAGTCCACCTCTGGATTGGAACAAACGTGCTAGTTAGGAGACAAAGCAAAACAAGCGCTAGGGGTCGCTTCGCGCCCCAGCGCTTTGTTGGCGCCGACCGCTCCTTTTCCACATGTGGTCCAATTATATGCAGTCCTGGCCCCATGTCAAGGGAACCAGCTAAGCTCCCCCTTCCGCCTGCCCCGCCTCCGGCACTTCATCCCGCCTCTCCGGCTGACGCAGTGGGACCTCCATGCTGAAGGTGCTCCCGCTGCCGAGCTTGCTCTCCACCATCACCCGGCCGCCATGTCGTTCCACAATGGACTTCACGATGGCCAGGCCCAGCCCCGATCCCCGCTGACGCAGGGACAATTCGCTCCGCACGCGGTAAAACTTCTCGAAAAGGCGTGCCTGGTCGGTGGGCGCGATGCCCGGACCGTTGTCCTGAACCTGGAAGACCTGCACGTCGCGCCGTGCGAAGGTGCGCACCAACACCTGCCCGCCGGCGGGCGTGTACTTGATGGCGTTCTCCACCAGGTTGGCCAGGGCCTGTCGCAGCAGCGTCCCGTCCGCCTCGATGGACCGGCTCTGGGGCGCAACTTCCGCTTCCAACACCAGGTTCTTGGTGATGGCCTGCGGCCGGAAGGCTCCCACCACCTCGCGCACCACGTCCTCGACGGCCACCTCCTCCAGGTTAAGCCCCACACCGGCCTCGATGCGGCCCAGATCGAGCAGGTTGCTCACCAGGCGCGTCATGTGGTCGACGCTGTCCAATATCTTGTGCACGAACCCCTTCTGCTCCTCGCTCAGCGAGCCCACCATACCCAGCATGGTGGCGTAGCCGCGCATCAGGGTCAGCGGAGCGCGCAGGTCATGGCTGACGGTGGAGACGAACTCCGATTTCAGCGTGTCCAGTTCCTTGTAATGCGTGATATCCCACAGCACGCACACCCTTCCAGGCCTGCCCGTGGCGGCCTCTTCCACATCCTGAGCCGAGGCGAAGAGCACTCTGCCGCCCTCGGTCACGATCTCCGCCGTCCGAACGGGCACGCCCGGCTGCAGCAGCGCGGCCAACTCAGGTACGTCCAGGCATTCCTCGGCCGGCTGGCCGACCGCCTCCTCCGCCTTGCAGCGCAAGACCACCTCGGCGGCAGGGTTGGCCAGCGACAGGCGGCCCTCGCGATCGGTAACCAATACGGCGTCCGGAGTGGCCTCCAGGATGGCGGCCAATCGCAGCCGCTCCCTCTCAGCCCGTTGATACAGATTTGCGTTCGCGATGGAGACGCCTAACTGCCCGACGACGATGGAGAGCAGATTGCGGTCATCCGGACCAAGGGCCCCGGGCGTGCTCTGCCCCAACCACAGCACGCCCAGAAATTCATCCTCGTGCCGCACGGGGAAGGCCATCAACGACTCGATGGGCGCCGTCAGCCCCCGCAGGTTAAGCACCGCACGCGCGCGTGATGGGTTTTCCAGATGAAACTCACCCCGCTCGCGGCTGAGACGGAAGATCTGATCGTCCAGCGAGTGCCAACGTCCGGGATCCCCGCCGGCCATGTAGCTCTCCACACCGCGGTCGCCGGCCGAGGGGGTGAGCACCAGGCTGACCAGGTCAGCCTGCACCAGGGCCTGCAGGCCGTCCAGGATCGGCGGGAGCACTTCCTCGAGCTGGAAGGTGGAGGCCATCTTACGGCTCATGTCGAGCAGCAGATCCATCTGCTCGAGCCGCGCTTTCAGGCTCCTGCGCATGCGCTCAAAGGAGGCCGCCAGGCGCCCGATCTCGTCTTCCCCCGCCATGGGCAAGGGCTGCTCCAACCTGCCGCGGGCGATGGCCTCCGCCGCGGATGCCATCTGCTCCAGCGGGCGCGTCAGTCGACGGCTGACCCAAGACAAGGTCGCCACACCGGCCGTCCCGACGGCGATCAGAATCAGCGTCAGCCGCCCAAGCAGATTGAGCGCCAGCCGATTGACGGTGCGCAGGGGGATCAGGGCCACCACGCGCCAGGAATACCCGGCCACGTCCTCGGCGTGAACCAGGTGTCGTGTGCCGTCCGGAGCGGTGGCCTCGACCGTTTCCCCGAGAACCCCCATCGGGAAGGCCGGCAGCGCCAATTCAGCGCCGCTCGAGTGCAGCAGGACGTTCCCCTGACCGTCGAAAACGTAGGCCCGCCCGCCGTCGATGCTGTCCAGGGCATCCACCGCTGGGCCCAGCATCGGGTTCGTAGCCAGGTCTGTCCACCCCGCCAGAACGGCCCAGGGGACACCTTCGGCGCCGACCACGGGTGTCAGGAAGACGAGCTTCGTGCTGGTCGCCTCGCCCTGGGGAATCACCACTTCGATCGGCGTGCCGGCTGCGGCAGTCGCCACCGCCCGCTCGAGAACCAGCGGCAGGCTCTGACCAGCGAAGGTCCCCGCAGGCGCGGCGGCGAGCAGGCCTCCGTCTCCGCTGAAGAGCACCAGTCTGGTGAAGAAAGGCACGCTGCGCAGCCCGCGGCCCAGGGCGGCTTCCAGGTCCGCCGCTTCGGCATCGGAGGACAGCGCCTGAGCGTGCTGGCGGATCAGCACGCGCCCCGATTGGATGAAGTATGGCGTGCTGTTGCCAACCAGGCCCGTTACCTGCTCGATCTGCGATCCGAGCACGTCGCGCGCCGTTGCCTGCGCGAAGAGCCAGCCGCCATAGAGCAGCGCCCCGCCGGCCGCCATGCCCATCACCAACAACAAGGTGATCAGTCGCGCCGCCAACGATCGGTTGTACGGACCCGCCCGCAGCCGCCGCGGCCGATACCAGTTCTGAGGGAAAGCCGCCTTGACCACAGAGGCAGCCAATCCGCCGAGACCCGCCTCCATCAGGCCGGCCACCACGACCGGCAGCAGGATGGCGAGCATGTACTGGATGCCGTCGTACGTGTCCCCCCCGCTGTATACGAAGAGTTCCAGGGCCCTCAGTACGCCGTAGATGATCCCGGCCAGTAGCCCGCTGGCCGCTGGATGTCGCATCACACGGCCGGGCAGCTCAACGGCCCGATTGCGCAACAGGCGGGCGGCGAGGAGCGCTTGAAAGGCGTACAGGAAGGGGGTGAGCAGGCTGTGGGTCTCGAACCCGGCCCGCAGCAGCCCCCCCAGGAAACCCACCAGCAGCGCGGGGCCCGTTCCCAGCCAGCCGGCGGCCAGCATCCAGGGCAAGGCCGCCCAGAGTGAAAAACCAGGCGCAATGGGCTGCGTTGGCATGCTCGGGGCCGCCACGCCCTCCGGCAAGGGCAGCCGCAGCACCAGGCTCTGCACGGCCACGATCTCGGCCAGGACGAGCATGGTCAGCAGCCCCCAGTTCCACCTCGTGGCTCTCCTGCCCCGGGAGCCTTCCTTGCGGTCGGTCAGAAGCAGAGCGAGCGCGCCCAGCAGGAGCAGGCCCAGGAGCAAATACCCCGAGGCTCGCGTAGGGAGCCCCAGGGCAAACGGACCTGCAAAAGCTGTCCACTCGAAGGTCATGCCTGCACCAAGGTGAGAGATGTAATGTCAGGCGATTATAGCATCGCAGTTGACCCACGCAATGCCGTGAGCGGGCGCGCGCCCAGCCCGCCCGCAGGGGTAGAAGCGGAAAGCGTGGGGCTTCACCGGCCGCTGTCTTCGACAGGCTTCGACAGCGGCCTCTGCCGATCCGGACCCGCCGAAGGGCCTGTCCTGAGCTTGCCGAAGGGCCTCCCCCCTCGCCATCCTGAGCCTGCCGAAGGGTAACGGAAGGCCTGGCCCAGGACCCAGGCCAAAAACCTCCGCGGCCCCTGGATAGGCAGAAAAAGCGCAACCGGCAGACCGCTCAACGCGTCATGCGCCCTGCCGTTGTCGGCTTCGATGGCCGCGTCTGTTCGTCGCAGGGCATATTCACGCCATCCTTATGGACGATTCTGGGCGAATGCTGCAACCCTCCATGCGACACACCCGTCAGGCAGGCTGGCTTGCCGGAGGGTATCCTTTGTGCTAGACTGCACGCAAATGGGGCCCAGATCAGCCTGGGAGCAGCCCTACATGTCAGAAAGAATCCTCATTATTGACGACGATATCGACACCCTGAAACTCGTGGGCTTGATGTTGGAGCGTCAGGGATACGAGATCGCCGTCGCCGGCAACGGCGCCCAAGGACTGGCGAAGGCCGCCGCGGTCCGTCCGGATTTGATTCTGCTCGACGTCATGATGCCGGACCTGGATGGCTATGAGGTGACCCGGCGTCTGCGCTCGGACCCGACACTGGCCCACATTCCCATCATTATGTTCACTGCCAAGTCCATGGTGGACGACAAGGTCATGGGGTTTGAGGCCGGCGTGGACGATTACCTGACGAAACCCACCCACCCGGCGGAGCTCACGGCCCACGTGAAGGCTGTCCTCGCTCGATCACAACAGGCCCGCCTGACTCCCGGCGATAAGGCCAGGGTGCTGGGCTTCATCGGCGCGCGCGGCGGGCTGGGGACGACCACCACGGCCGTCAACGTCGCCGTCGCACTTCAGGACAGCGGCCACGATGTGCTGATAGTCGAGATGAACCCCGGCCACGGCACTCTGGCCCTGGAACTGAACCTGACCCAATCACAGGGCATAGGCAACCTGCTCACTCGTTCGCTGAAAGACATCCACCTGCGATCGGTGGAAACCGAGATCGCGAACCACAAATCCGGCATCCGCGTGCTGCCCGCCTCCCATCAACCCTCTGAGAGCGAGCTCGAGCAAGCCGTGCCGCAGATGGAAGCGATCTTGGGGAACATTTCCGCCCTGTGCACCACGGCGGTTCTGGACCTGGGCGCCGGGATCAGGGCGTACACGCGGCACATTCTGGAACTTTGCGATCTGATCACGCTGGTGGTGGAACCGATCTACCCCACCACGGCTGTGGCACGCGCCCTGTTGGACGACATCGTGGCCAGCGGCATCAGCCGACACAAGCTGAACCTGGCCCTGATCACACGCCAGCGAACCAGCCTGCAGATCCCCTGGCGTCAGGTCCAGACCGACATCGGCATCGAGCTGGCTGGCATCGTCTCTCCGGCGCCGGAGCAAGCCCACCAGGCCTCGCAGGGAGGCATGCCCCTGATCATCATGCACCCCGAGAGCCTGGTCACCGACCAGATTAACAAGATGGCCGATCAACTGGCCTCTCAAATGCAACCGGTAGGAAGCTGACCCGTTCGTGACCATGCAGAGCACGGCGATTGATGTCAGGCGCGCGGCAGAACTGCTCCGGGCTGCGCGCCGGGCTGTCGCACTGACTGGCGCCGGCATATCCACCCCCTCCGGCATACCCGACTTCCGATCCCGGGGCTCCGGCCTCTGGGAGCGCTACGACCCGATGGAAGTGGCGTCCCTCACCGCGTTCCGCTACCACCCCGAACGTTTTTACGAATGGATCCGCCCCATGGTGAGCAAGATACTGAGCGCCGAACCCAACCCGGCGCACATCGCGCTCGCCCAGTTGGAGCAGATGGGTCTCTTGTTAGGAGTGGTGACCCAGAACATCGATGATCTGCACCAGCGGGCGGGCTCGCGCCGGGTGGTCGAGGTCCACGGCCACCTGCGCGCGGCCACATGCGTGTCCTGCTACCATAAGGTAGCTGCCAATGAGAGCATGTTCGCGCTCGTGAAAGGGGGCAAGGTTCCGCGATGTGAGCGCTGCGCAGGCGTCCTCAAGCCGGACGTAGTGCTCTTTGGCGAACAGCTCCCCGGCGAGGCGGTGCATGAAGCGCACGAAATGATCGCCACCAGCGATCTTGTGCTGGTCATCGGCTCGTCGTTGGAAGTCACACCGGCGGCGCTTTTTCCCGTCGAGGCGCTCAACTCCGGCGCACGGCTGATCATCCTCAACCACGATCCCACCTACCTCGATGAACGGGCTGATCTCATCTTCCGCGACGATGTCGCCGTCGTCCTGCCCCTCATCGTGGCGGAGCTCGTCGATGAATGATCCTCAAAGCCAGGGCCCCCCGCCCAGCGCTAGCTATCCGCGCCTGCTCCATCGCTACGAGCGGCTGCTCGAATTGTCCTCCGACCTGGTTTCCACCCTGGATCTGGACACGCTGCTGCAGCACATCGTCGAAGCTGCCGAGGAGCTAACCGAAAGCGAAGCCGCCTCGTTGCTGCTCTACGATCCGCAAAGCGACCACCTCTACTTCGAGGCCGCCACAGGCGATCTGGCGCTCTCCCTGGGCCGGACGATGGTGCCGACCGACGGCAGCATCGCCGGCTGGGTCTTCAAAGAGGGGAAACCCTTGCTCGTGCCCAACGTGCTGAAAGACCCGCGCTTCTTCCCTGAGGTCGACGTCCTCACCCGGTTCGAAACCAGCTCCATCCTGGGCGTCCCGCTGCAGACCAAAGGCAAGATCCTGGGCGTCATCGAGGCCGTCAACAAGCGCAACGGCCTCTTCGACGAAGACGACCTGCGCGTGCTGGAAACCCTGGCGGCTCAGGCCGCCATCGCCATCGAGAACACCCGCCTCTTCCGGCAGAGCGACCTGGTGGCCGAGATGGTCCACGAACTGCGCACCCCACTGGCCGCCCTGACCGCCGCAGCCCATCTCCTGCGGCGCCCAGATCTGCCGGAGGAACAGCGCGCCAACTTGGGAGAGACGATCTTTCAGGAGGTGCAGCGGCTGAACGGCATGGCCAGCGACTTCCTGGAATTGGCCCGCCTTGAATCGGGCCGCGTGCGCTTCGATCGGGAGCCCGTCCACCTGGGGGGCCTCGTCGGTGAGTGCCTGGCTCTCATTCAGCCCCACGCCGAGGCGCAGAACATCACCCTCGAAACGCAGATCGATCCAGACGTGCCGACCGTCGTTGGCGATCGCAACCGCCTCAAGCAGATCATGCTCAACCTGCTCACGAACGCCATCAAATACAACCAGCCGGGAGGACGGGTGGTTGTCCGCGTGTCCAGATCGGGTGATGAAGTTCTGCTGGCCGTCGACGATACGGGGCGCGGCATCCCGGCTGAAAGCCTGCCGCACATCTTCGAGCGCTTCTATCGGGTGCCCGATCAAGAAGGGCTCAGCCACGGGACCGGCCTGGGACTGGCCATCGCCAAGCGCATCGCCGAAAGCCATCAGGGGACCATCGAGGTCGCCAGCGAGCCGGGCAAAGGCAGCACCTTCACGCTGCGCCTCCCCGCCGGCCCCCCAACCCCGCCGGGAACCCGGCCCGTTCCTCTTCACCCCAAGCGCTGAAGCAGCGCGCGCCGGCGCGCCTCTCTTTTCCCCTGCCGGGGCTGCGATCCATATGGGAACCGCGCCTCAGCCCCGCCGACCGAACTGGCGCTCCAGGGATTCGACGGAGAGATGGATCATGGTCGGCCTGCCGTGCGGGCAGGTGCGCGGCGAGCTGCAGGCCTCCAGATCGCGCAGGAGCTGTTGCTGCTCGGCCAGCGCGAGCACCTGGCCAGCCTTGATCGCCGCCCGCTTGCAGACCCGGGCGGCGATGCGCGCTTCGACCTCTTCCGCCAGCGGGCTTTCATCCTCTTCGAAATCTTCAACCAGAGTCCACAGCGCCTGCACCGGGCTGAGCGCCGACAGGATCTGCGGGATGGCGCGCACGCGAAAGGTGGAGCCGCCGAAGGGTTCGACGTCGAAGCCAAGCGCCCGCAGCGCGTCCAACTGGCTCTCGAGGGACTGCGCCTGCTCGTGCGAGAGCGACACCGTTTCCGGCTCCAGCAGGGCCTGGCACTCGAGACTCCCCTCCTGACGCTGCGCCATGAGCCTTTCGAAGAGCACGCGCTCGTGCGCCGCGTGTTGATCGATCAGATATAGGCCGTCTGGACCCTCAGCCACCAGGTATGTGCCGCCGACCTGTCCCACGGCCCGCAGCAGCGGCATGCCGCCCTCGCTGCCGGGCCGCGGATGGAGCTGCAGCGGCATCGGCTGGGGCAGGTTGCGCAGCGCAGCGTGCGCCGCCTGCCAATCCGGGCCGGGAACGCCCGCGGTTTCATGCCGCCACCCTTCCGCCCATGACCGGCCGAGGTCCATCGCGGGCGGCGTCGCCTGCCCCAACAATGTGGCGCGCACCGTGCGCTGCACGACGGTTAAGACGGCCTCCGGCTCGCGAAAGCGCACCTCGGCCTTAGCCGGATGCACATTCACGTCCACAGCCTCCGGCGGGACGTCGATGAAGAGCACCGCCATCGGGTACCGGCCCACCATCAGCAGCGCGCGATACGCCTGCGTGACCGCCGCCACCAGGCTGGGGTCCTGAACCCAGCGTCCATTGACGAAGAAAGTGAGCCCGCGCCGGTTGCTGCGGCTGACACTGGGCGGGCTGACGAAGCCGGTCACGCGGATGGAAGCCGTCGGCTCCTCCGGTAACGCCAGCATCTCGCGTGCCGCCTGGGCGCCGAACAGCGCCGCCAACACCTCCCGCCGATCCCCCTGACCGGGCGAATAGAAACGCTCCCGCCCATCCAATCGCAGGCGGAAGGAAACCCGGGGGTACGCCAGCGCGTAGCGCGTCACCCATTCGGTGATGCGGCGCCGCTCGGTGTTGTCGGATTTGAGGAACTTCAGGCGTGCGGGGACGTTGAAGAACAGATCCCGCACGCGAACAGCCGTGCCAACAGGCGCGCCGATTGGCTGCGCCGCGCCCGCCTCGCCGCCCTCCACTTGAACGCGAGTGCCTCGGTCGTCTTGCGCCGTCCGGCTCACCAATTCCAGCCGCGAGACGGCGGCGATGGAGGCCAGGGCTTCTCCCCGGAAACCGAGCGTGCGGATGGCGAAGAGATCCTGCGCCCGCTCCAACTTGGAGGTGGCATGGCGCGCCAGCGCCAGGGGGACCTCCTCGGCCGGGATGCCGCAGCCGTCATCGGACACAGCGATCAGTTCGCGCCCCGCCGAGAGCACTTCGATCTCGATGCGCCTGGCGCCAGCGTCGAGCGCGTTCTCAACCAGCTCTTTGACCACCGACGCGGGACGCTCAACGACCTCACCGGCCGCTATGGCTGAAGCCACTTCCTCGGGGAGCACACGAATGGGCAAGGACGACCTCCCGGGTTTCCGGCATTATACCCCTGCGGCGGCCCATCCCTTGCGCGAGGCTGCCCGGCCCTTCACACACACGTTGACGGCCTCCCGACCGCCGGCTATACTGCCTGCAATGGAGTGGCAGACAACGGTTGTCCCGGCCGCCGATATCAGGACCGGGCTGGCCCGCGCCCAGCGGCGCGTGGGCCGCTGGGTTTCCCCGGTCCTGCCGCTCCCCGCCGGCGCTATGCTCATTCGCTGGGCCTCCCTTCGGGGGTATTGGAGCGAGTCGATCGTGGGCTTCCTGGTCGGATCGATCCTCTTCGGCCTGTGGTGGCAGCTCATTGGCGAGAGGTTGCCTCCAGCATGGAGCGCTGGTATCCGCATATGGACCGAGGACAACCCCACCTGAGACAATGGCCAGCTTCGGCACCCTATTCCTCGATCTTGACGACACGCTCTACCCGAAGCACGCCGGCATATGGGATCTCATACGCCGGCGCATCGACGCCTACATGACCGTCCGCCTGGGCCTTCCCGCCCAGGAGGGGCGTCGGTTGAGAGCCCGATACTACCGAGAACACGGCACCACGCTGGCCGGCCTGCAGGCGGATTTCGATATCGACCCCCTGGATTACCTGGCTTTCGTTCATAATGTGCCGGTAGAGGCGCGCCTGCGCCCCGATCCGCGGTTGCGCCGAATGTTGCGCGCTCTGAAGCTGCAACGCATCGTTTTCACCAACGCCAGCTCCGACCACGCCCATAGGGTTCTGCGCGCCCTGGGCATCGAGAAGGACATCGACGGTATCGTGGACGTCGTTGCCCTGGAATACCGGAACAAGCCTCAGCCTCAGGCCTATCTGCGGGCCATGGAACTGGCGGGGGAGAGCGACCCCGAGGCGTGCATCCTCGTCGACGATCGCGTGGAGAACCTGGTACCGGCAAGATCCATGGGCATGAAGACCGTACTGGTAGGCGAGGGCGATGGCATGGGCCACGACGCCCGCCATCTGAAGGTCGGGCGCGTCATCGATCTGCCCCGAGTCCTGCCCTCGCTCTTCCCGGAAGGAGACTGGTGATGGATCGCCCCGAGGGCATCCTGCTGGCTTGCGTCATCCTGGGGCTGGTGGTCCTCTTCAACGTCGCGCTCATGTACTCACTCCTGCGTTCGGACCCCAACCATCCCATCGCCATCCTGGGAAAGGCCGCCCGCCGGTTGCGCAGCCCCTGGCAGGAGGAAGACGAAGGCCTGGCGGAACTGCGCAGACGGGTGGATTCGCTTGAAACCGAGGATGCTGAGGTTGGCGATGAAAGTGGATAAGCGTATTCCCCTGAGCGAGGCTGCGGCCCTGATCCCGGCCCGGAGCGCCACGCTGGGCCTGGGGGGCGTGACCCTGTACCGCCGGCCGATGGCCTTCGTCCTTTCCCTGATGGCACGCCACGCACGCTCCGGGAAGCCTGATGGCCTGACCCTGCTCTGCTTTACTGCCGGGCTCGAAAGCGACCTGCTCATCGGTGCAGGGATGGTCGCCAAAGTGAGAACCTGCTATTTCGGTCTGGAAGTCTTCGGGCTGGCGCCCCACTTCACAACCGCCGCGCAGCAGGGAGGCCTGCAAATCGTGGAGGAGACCGAGGCCAGCCTGGCCTTCGGCCTGCGTGCAACGCTGGCCGACGTCGGTTTCATGCCCTCCAAGGCCTGGCAGGGAACCGACCTGCCGCGCCTGCGGCCCGATGTCAAGACCATCACCGATCCATACACAGGCGAGACGTTGACGGCCTTCCCGGCCATCGCGTGCGACGTGGCCATCCTACATGCCCTGGTGGCGGATCTGCAGGGCAACGCCCTCATCGGCAAGAACCAGGGCGTCGATCGCGAGCTGGCGCTCGTCGCGGACACTGTGATCATCACCAGCGAGCGTGTTATCCCGCGCTTGGAGCAGGCCGACATCCCGGCCCCGCTGGTCCACGCCGTGGTGGAAGCCCCAGGAGGCGCCTGGCCCACTTCCTGTCACCCCGAGTACGCGCTGGACGGCTCGGCCGTGCTCGACTACCAGGAGGCCGTCGGCAGCGAAGGCTATGACCAACTGATCCTGGCCTGGCAGGCGCGCCACGGATTGGCGGCCGATAACTGACCGCCGCGCGTCAGCCTCTTTCACGCTTTTCTTATAAAGCTATGGTATGTTTTCTTTCGGCCGACCAGGCTCGGTCGGACAAGGAGCGCCTAGATGTCCAAAGGGATCAAGATCGTTATCGGGTTACTGGCAGGTCTGTTGCTGGCGAGCACTTTCTTCGCCGGCGGCGTTGCTTTCGGCAGCGCGCTTCCCGCGCTCACCGGCGAGCGCGCCCCCATGCTGGAGGCGCTCCCCGACCTTTTCGCGCCGGCCGGGCCCGCGGCCACGCGCACCCCGTCTCCCGCACCCGAAGATTTGCAGAGCCTGTTTGCGCCATTCTGGCAGGCCTGGGACATCGTCCACGAGCAGTTTGTCGACCAGCCGCTGGACGACACAAAGCTCATGCAAGGGGCGATCCGAGGCATGCTGCAGGCACTCGACGACCCGCACACCGCATACATGGACCCCTATGAGTTCGAACAGGCCAACATTCCGCTCGAAGGTGAGTACGAGGGGATCGGGGCCTGGGTCGACCCCGACGCCGAATACCTTACCATCGTCGCCCCCATGCCCGACTCGCCAGCCGAGAAGGCCGGCATGCTCCCAGGCGACGAGATCGTGGCCGTGAACGGCGAAGACATGACCGGCGTCGATGGTAACCTGGTCATCCGTAAAGTGATGGGCCCAGCAGGGACCGAAGTGCGTCTGACAGTCCGCCGCGAAGGTGAACCTGAACTGTTGGAGTTCGTCATCACCCGCGCCAGCATCACCATCCCCAGCGTCGAGGGCGAGATGCTGGAGGAGGGCATCGCCTACGTCCGCCTCTACACCTTCGGCGAACGAACCACGCGCGACCTGCGTGCCACCTTGCGCGACCTGCTCAAGGAAGACCCCAAGGGCCTCATCCTGGACCTGCGCGGCAACGGCGGCGGCTTCCTGGACACGGCCGTTGAGGTGGCCTCCCAGTTCATCCCCAAGGGCTCCATCCTGGTCGAACGCTTCGGTGATGGCACGGAACAGGTCTATCGCGCCCAGCGTGGCGGCCTGGCCACCGACATCCCCCTGGTCGTGCTCATCGACGGTGGATCGGCCTCGGCGTCGGAGATCGTGGCCGGCGCCATTCAGGACCTTGGGCGCGGCTTGCTGGTGGGGGAAACCTCCTTCGGCAAGGGTTCGGTGCAGAACTGGATCCCGCTCAGCGGCAATCAGGGCGCCGTTCGGGTCACCATCGCGCGCTGGTATACGCCCAACGGCCGCCTCATCCAACAGCAGGGCCTGGAGCCGGATGTGGCAGTTGAGATCACGGAGGAAGACATCAAGGCCGGACGCGATCCTCAGCTCGAAAAAGCCATCGAGCTGCTCCTGAAGAAGACGGGCTGATCGCGGCCGCCTGGACTGCATGGGGAGGGAAGAATGTTGTGGTATTCCTGGAGCTACTGGAGCTATATGCTGCCGGGGATCCTGCTCGTGCTGCTGGCTCAGTGGTGGGTATCTTCCACCTACCGCCGCTGGAGTCGCGTCGGCAATCGTTCCGGAGTAACCGGCGCCGAGGCGGCCTATCGCCTGCTCTCTTACGCCGGCCTCTCTCACATCGCCATCGAAGGCACCCCCGGCACGCTGACGGACCACTACGACCCGCGCCGCTCCGTGCTGCGGCTGTCGCCCGGCGTGGCTCAAGGGCAGACGGTGGCAGCCCTGGCCATCGCAGCCCACGAGATCGGTCACGCGATGCAGGACGCCCAGGGCTACGTGCCGCTGCGCTTCCGCGCCGCACTCGTTCCGGCGGTCAACGTCGGATCCTGGCTCGGCTGGCTGCTCATCTTGCTGGGCCTCTTCATCCAGAGCACCCAGATCGCCATGCTGGGGGTGGTCGCCTTCTCGCTGGGTGTGGTTTTCGCCCTGGCCACGCTCCCCGTTGAGCTGAACGCCTCGGCGCGCGCCATGCGCCTGCTGTCTCAAACCGGATTGCTGCAGAGCGAGCAGGAGCGGCGCGGCGCCCGCTCCGTCTTGAGCGCGGCGGCCTTCACCTACGTCGCGGCGCTCGCCACGGCCGTCCTGCAGCTGCTGTATTACCTCACCCTGGTATCGGGGATCGGCGGCCGGCGCCGCGCCTGAGCGCCCCAGGCCTGCCTGCACCCCTCTCGCGCGGCCATCACCCACCCCGCCCCCCGTGCCGCCCGGCGTCCCGGCCCTGAGCAGCCGGGGCACCGGGCGGTGCCGCTGACGCGGCTCAGACCCCGCGCTTACATCCCTCTGACCTTCGCATGGCACTCTCTTGAAATGGACCCCACCCTGAACTCGAGGAGGTAGTCATGAGCACGTTGCCCCCCACTTCAACGCGACGAGCCTCTTGGCTCCTGCTGGCCGCCCTGGTGATCGGCGTCTTCTCGGGCGCCGCAGGAGCACTCGCGGGTGGGGCCGCCGTCTATTGGGCGATGGGCGAACGCACCAGCTCAACCCCAGCCCAGGCAGCCGCCCCACCGCAAGCCCCTTCCGCGGACACCGCTTCCCAGGTGATCCGCGTTGACGTGGAGACCGCCGTGACCCAGGCGGTCGAGAAGGTCGGCCTCTCGGTGGTGACCGTCGTCAACCACCTGCCGCCCAGGCGCAGCTTCTTCGGCCCGGTCCTCGAACCGACGGCCACCGGCTCCGGGGTGATCATCTCCCCGGCGGGCTACATCGTCACCAACAATCACGTGGTGGAGGGCGCCGCCAGACTGGAGGTTATCCTGGCCGACGGCTCCACCCTGCCCGCCAGGTTGATCGGCGTGGACCCCTTCGCTGACCTGGCCGTGGTGCAGGCCGAGGGCAAGATGCCGGCCGTGGCCTCCTGGGGAAACTCCGACGCTCTCAAGCCGGGTGAGACCGTGATCGCCATCGGCTCCCCCCTGGGCGATTTCAAGAACACCGTCACCGTTGGCGTGATCAGCGCCACCGGCCGCTCGCTGGAGACCCGACGCGGCTACCAGATGGAAGACCTGATCCAGACCGACGCCGCCATCAACCAGGGGAACTCCGGCGGCCCGCTGGTCAACCTGGCCGGGCAAGTGATCGGCATCAACACGCTCATCGTACGCGGCGGGAGCGGGGCCGTCGCCGAAGGGCTGGGCTTTGCCATTCCCAGCAACACTGCCCGCGCCGTCGTTGAGCAGCTCATCGAACGCGGCTACGTGGCGCGTCCCTATCTGGGCATCCGCTGGCAGTGGATCACACCTGACATGGCGGCGCGCTACGATCTGCCGGTGGAGTATGGCGTCTTCCTCTCAGAGGTGGTTCCCGGCGGGCCGGCGGATCGGGCGGGCCTGCAGCGCGGCGACATCCTGACAGCCATCGACGGCCAGGCCATCGACCCCGAGCATCCCTTCATCAACCTGCTCTTCCACCACGCCCCCGGGGACGAAGTGACTTTCAGCCTGGTGCGCGGGCGGGAAAAGCTCGAACTGCAGGTCACTCTGGGCGAACGGCCCAGTTCGTAGGCTTCGGGCAAGGACCCCGCTGCTCGCGCAACGACCCAGGGCGCAACAGGGACACGATAACTTCGTGTCCCTGTTGCCCGTCTCCCGGGCCAATCGAAGAGCACCTCGCGCCCCGGCCGCTGGGGACGTACGGCCCAGCACCCGCCGCGCACCTCACGCGTCGCGGCCGCAGGGGAAGCACTTTGACAGCCTCTATCCCGGATGCTAGAATTCCACCCCCGGGCGGGATGGGTTCAGCGTCGGCCTCGTTCAGGCCCCGATCCAAGGAGGCTCTCATGGCAACTCGCGCCGTTCGCCTGGTTTACCCGCCCTCCCTGCTCAATCGTCCCATCATCAACCAACTCATCCGGCGCTTCGAGCTCACTGTCAACATTCTGCGAGCCCAGATCAGCCTGGAGGAAGGCTGGCTGGAGGTGGAATTCACGGGGGAGACCTCCGAGATCGATCGCGCCATGGGCTGGCTCACCAGCGAGGGTATCGAGGTCAAGGACATTGCCTGAAGAAATCGTGGTCATCGACGAGCAGGAGATCGATCGCACGCTCGAAGAGATCCGGGCTGCCCTCAGGGCTGGCCGCATCCAACAGGCGGTGAGAGCCCTGACGCGCCTGCACCCGGCCGACCGCGCTGACGCCTTCGCCGAGCTTCCCGATACTCACCAGGACGCCCTCCTGCCGCGGCTCGACATTGCAGCCACAGCGGACCTGCTCGAAGAGCTCGAGGACGAAGAGGCCGCCGACATCGCCGAGAAGCTGCCGGCCGATCGGCTGGCCGACGTGCTGGATGAGATGGAGCCGGACGAAGCGGCGGACATTCTGGGGGACCTGCCCCCCGAGCGCGCCGCTGAAGCCCTGGCCGAGATGGAGGAGGCCGAGGACGTCATCCCGCTGCTCGGCCACCCCGACGAGACGGCCGGCGGGCTGATGACCACCTCCTACATCGCGCTGCGCCCCCACACCACAGCTGCCCAGGCCATCGAGTTCCTGCGCCAGATCGAGCCCGACGAAGAGACACCCTACTACCTCTATGTCATCGACCGAGACCGCAAGCTGGTGGGCGTGGTGGGCTTGCGCGACCTGGTCCTGGCCCAGCATACCGACCTCATCCAGGACATCATGGACCCCAACGTGATCTTCGTCACGACGGATATGGACCAGGAAGACGTGGCCCACCTGATGACCCATTACGACCTGGCCGCCGTTCCGGTGGTGGACAAAGACAGGGTCCTGGTCGGTGTGATCACCTATGATGACGTGCTGGAGGTGCTGCAGGAAGAGGCCACCGAGGACATCTATCGCCTGGCCAACATCTCCGACGCCGATCTGAGCATCGACACGCCGGTGCAGACTGCCGTCAGGCGCCGACTTCCCTGGCTCTACCTGAACACGCTGACGGCCCTCTTCGCGGCCTGGGTCATCTCCAATTTCCAGTCGCTCTACGCGCAGGTGGCGGTGCTGGCTGTTTTCCAGTCCGTCGTCACCGGTATGGGGGGCAATGCGGCGGGTCAGAGCGTGGCCATCACCGTGCGCGCGCTGGCGCTGGGCGAAATCGACAGCCGGAGCGCCTTGCGCGCCGTCTTCCGCCAGGGAACCATCGGCCTGCTGCAGGGCATCAGCGTGGGGCTTGTGGTTGGATTGGGCGTCTATCTTTGGCAGGGCAACCTATGGCTGGGCATCGTACTGTGCCTGGCCCTGATCGGCAACATGTTCATCGGCGTCATCGCCGCCACGATGGTGCCCCTGGCCCTCAAGGCGCTGCGCCTCGATCCGGCGCTGGCCTCGACCATTTTCGTGACCGCGGTGACGGACAGCATCGGCTTCGCCCTCTTTTTGGGCCTGGCCAGCTTCTTCCTCCCATACCTGAGGTAGGCCATGACTGCGAAAGTTATCCTCAACCCGTATTCGGGCCGCTGGAAAGCGCGCCGCTTGCGTCCCCAGGCCGAGGCCGCGCTGCGCGCCGCGGGAGTCGACTTCGAGCTCGTCGAGAGCGAGGGCCCAGCGCACGGCGTGGAACTCGCCCGGGAGGCGGCGCTCGCCGGCTTCAGCCCCATCATCGCCGCCGGGGGCGACGGTGCGGTGGGCGAGGTGATCAACGGATTGTACCGGGCCGATCCTGAAGGCGTCCTGGGGCCGTTAGGCGTCATCCCCCTTGGCACGGCCAACGATCTGGCACACAACCTTGGTCTCCCCCTGGCCCTGGAGGGCTCCGCCCGTGCCATCGCCGGCGGCAAGACGCGGCGCATCGATCTGGGCATGGTCAACGAATGGGTCTTCGACAACAACTCGGCCGTCGGCCTGGAGCCGGTCGTCACCATCCACAACATCCGTCTCACCCGGCTGCGCGGCGTCATCCGTTATCTGGTGGCCGCACTGCTGGCCATCAACGAGAAGCCCACCTGGAACATGTCACTCGAATGGGACGACGGCAGCTACGAGGGGCCACTGAGTCTGGTCTCCGTCGGCAACTGCCCCGTAACCGGCGGCCTCTTCCGCATGACCCCCGCCGCCGACCCGACCGATGGCCTGCTGACTTTCGCATACGGCTACGCCCCGACGCGCCGCAAAATGCTCTCGCTCCTGCCCCGCACCATCAACGGCTCCTACGTGAACGACCCGGCCATCCACCAGCACCACACCCAAAAACTCACCATCCGCTCTTCCCCTCCCACTCCCATCCAGGTGGACGGCGAGGTGCGCGCGACCGAGCTGACAGAAATCACCTAT
>JAJRUD010000064.1 GCA_024277995.1 Chloroflexota bacterium | reverse complement strand
CATGGCCTTCGGCACCGATCTGCACCCCGGCCAGGTCCTCTACTGGATGACCGACATGGGCTGGATGATGGGCCCCTGGCTGGTCTTCGGGGCGCTGATCCTGGGCGGCACCTTCCTCATCTACGACGGCGCCCCCGATTATCCGGCGCCGGACCGCGTCTGGGCCATGGTGGAGCGGCACGGCATCACCACCCTGGGTATATCCCCCACCCTGGTACGGGCGCTGATCCCCAAGGGCGAGCAGCACTTCCGCAAGCACGACCTCACCAGCCTGCGCTTTTTCGCCTCCACCGGTGAGCCCTGGAACCCGGACCCGTGGATGTGGCTCTTCGAGAAGGTTGGAGAGGGCAAGCGGCCCATCATCAATTACTCGGGCGGCACGGAGATCTCCGGCGGCATCGTCATGGGCAACCCCATCCTGCCGCTCAAGCCCTGCGCCTTTTCCGGCCCCTGCCCCGGCATCGCGGCCGACGTGGTCGACGAAGAGGGCAACTCCGTCGTGGGTCAGGTGGGAGAGTTGGTGATCAAGGCGCCGTGGATCGGCATGACGCGCGGCTTCTGGAAGGACCCGCAGCGCTACGAGCAGACCTACTGGTCGCGCTGGCCGAACGTGTGGGTCCACGGCGACTGGGCGATGGTCGACGAGGACGGCATGTGGTACATCCTGGGCCGCTCCGACGACACCATCAAGGTGGCCGGCAAGCGTCTGGGGCCGGCGGAGGTGGAATCGCTGGCCGTGGGGCACCCGGCCGTGGTGGAGGCGGCAGCCATCGGCGTGCCGCACGAGATCAAGGGCAGCGAGGTGGTGCTCTTCTGCGTGCTGGCCCCGGAGGCGGAGCCGAGCGAGACCCTGCGCGCCGAGATTAAGCAGCAAATCACGCGCGCCATGGGCAAGCCGCTGGCGCCGCGCCAGGTGTATTTCGTGAGCGATCTGCCCAAGACGCGCAACGCCAAGGTGATGCGCCGCATGATCCGCGCCGCCTACCTGGGCCAGGAGCCCGGCGACACCTCCGCGCTGCTGAACCCCCAGGTGCTGGAGGAGATCAGCCGGCTGAGGGGGGATTACCGATCAGAAGAGCCATAGCGCGTTGCGGCTCTTCTGCGCAGCACGCAAGAGGGGGAAACGTGACCAGATTCAAGAACAGGCATCGCGTTAATACTACTCGGCTTCCTGCCTGGGACTACACCAATCCGGGTTGGTACTTCGTCACTATCTGCACCTATCATCGAGAGGTGCATTTTGGATCTATCGTAGATGATGGGGTCTCGCTCTCCCCGCTGGGCCATATCGCCCGCCGCTGCTGGGAGGAGATACCGTTTCACCACGAGGACACCGCCATTGACGCCTTCGTCATCATGCCCAATCACGTGCACGGGACCAAAATCATCAAACCGGCAAAATGGCATCTTGACCGATACCATCCATCCAACTGCGAGCCTGTAGAGCCGTAGCATGCTACGGCTCTACAGATTTCACTCATCGTGAGGTGACCATGAACTTCCAACTCTCCGAATAACAGCGCATGTGGCGGCAGGCCGTGCACGAATTCGCGGCCAAAGAAGTACGGTCGAAAGCCGCCGAAATGGACGCCAACGCCCGGCTCGATGAAGGCCTCATCCCCAAGATGGGTGCCCTGGGCCTGCTCGGCCTGAACGTCCCCGAGGCCTACGGCGGCGCGGGTGTGGACGCCCTCAGCGCGGCTATCGCCATCGAGGAAATGGGGTGGGCCTGCGGGGGGACCGCCCTTTCGGTGGCCGCGCACAACAGCCTGGGCTGCTTCCCCATCGCCGCTTTCGGCAATGAGGAACAGAAGAAGCGCTGGCTGCCGGGCCTGGCGACGGGCGAGACCGGCCTCGGCTCCCTGGCCCTCACCGAGCCCGGCGGCGGTTCGGACCTGCTGGGCGGCGTGCGCACGCGCGCCGTCCTCGAGGGCGATGAATGGGTCATCAACGGCAGCAAGGCGTGGATCACCAACGTGAGCCTGGCTCCGGTGGTCGTCACCCTTTGCCGCACCGACCCGGATCCCGAGGCGGGCTCGCGCTCCATGAGCCTCATTCTGGTGCCCACCGACACACCGGGGCTGCACATCCACCCACCCGAAAAGAAGATGGGCGTGCGCGCCTCGCCCACCCACGCCCTGACCTTCGAAGACGTATGCGTGCCCCGTGAGAACGTGCTGCAGGAGCCCGGGCGCGGCCTGTACCAGGCGCTGCAGACCTTGGACGGCGGCCGTGTGGGCATCGGAGCGCTGGCCGTGGGTCTGGCGCAGGCCGCTTTCGAGGAAGCGGCGCGCTACGCGCGCCAGCGCCAGGCGTTCGGAAAACCCATTGCCAGGCACCAGGCCATCCAGTTCATGCTGGCCGACGCCGCAACCCAGATCGAAGCCGCCCGCTTCCTGGTCTACCGCGCCGCCTGGCTCAAGGAGCAGGGCCTGCCCTACACGAAGGAAGCCGCCATGGCCAAGCTCTTCGCCACCGAGATGGCCGAAAAGGTGTGCCGCGACGCGATCCAGGTCCTGGGCTCCTACGGCTACAGCCAGGAATACCCCGTGGAGCGCATCTATCGCGACGCCCGCCTGATGACCATCGGCGAAGGCACCAGCGAGATCCAGCGCCTGGTCATCGGCCGGCGTGTCCTGTTCGAGTAGGAACTGCCGAAACACCTGCCTGAGAAGGAAGCAGGCTTCCGAAGTCCGGCGGATATCGGAAGCCTGCTTTCAGGCGAGGGCAGGGCCGTGCGCCCTTGCCGGCGGCCCCCCCCCGCTACTCGATCACCTGCTGAAAGGCCCCCTCCAGCTCTTCCGCCGCCACATATCCGATCCACTGCCCGACGATCTCCCCCTGCCCGTCCAGCAGGAAGAAGTGCGGCTGGTACTGGTAGCCCAACTGCTGCTTGAAGGGATTGTTGCGGCTGTCGTCGATGTCCAGGTATGCGAATTGGATGCGATCCCCCCACGCCTGCTCGAGCCCGTGCACGACGGGCGCCATATCCTGGCAGGTCGGTCACCAAAAGGCGAAGAACTCGACCAGGGTGGGTTTCCCGCTGGCCAAGTCCACCGTCGTGGGGTCTGTAGCCTGCAGCTCCGGCCGCAGCGTGGGCGTTGGCGGCGCTTCGCTGGGCGTGGGCGCACTCGGCTGTGTCGTAGCCGTCGGCTGGGGTTCGGTGACCGTGGCGGCTGCTGGTGTCTCTCCGCCGGCGGCTTGGGGCGGCGCCGTCGGCGAAGGCGAGCCCCCCTTGCCTCCGCAGGCAGCCAGACCCAGGAGCAAAGCGAGAGCCAGGCCGGGCACGATAAACCAACGTTTCATCTTCATGCTCCTCCTTCCAGACCGATCTCGTCCCCCCGGCCGATCACGGCGTCGCGTTCGCCCTGGCCTCAAATACGCGCAGAGTCCGGAGCGCCATTCAGTATGCACCGCGCTCGCCGAATCGGGAAGCCCCCTTCCCTGCTCTGTTCACGGGCCCCTGCGGTGCTTCCAAGGGCCTCGGCAAGAGCGCGGCTCATGACGATCTCAAGAACCGCCCGGCTGCGCGAGGTCCAGGGGCCCCGACCCCGCCTCGCGGTGGCATTGCACGCAGGCCGGGTAGACGATGCCGACCAGGTTCAAATAGCCCCGCAGCTCTGAGCCGGGCAGATTGATGTGTGCCCGGTGACAGTCGACGCATAGGACGGTCGTCTCGCTGGCATCCAGCGCCAGCCT
>JAJRUD010000063.1 GCA_024277995.1 Chloroflexota bacterium | reverse complement strand
GCCCCCCAAGGCTTTCCCCCGTCCCATTCCTTACATAGAGAGACGAAGACCCATGGAAATTGGCACCGTCCGCCAGGTGGATATTGACGAACAAATGCGGGGCGCGTATCTCGATTACGCCATGAGCGTGATCGTCTCGCGGGCTCTGCCCGACGCCTGTGATGGGCTCAAGCCCGTTCAGCGCCGGATCCTCTACGCCATGCACCAGATGGGCATGCGCGCCAACTCGCCCTACCGCAAGTCGGCGCGCATTGTGGGTGAGGTGCTGGGCAAGTTCCACCCCCACGGCGACTCGGCGGTCTACGAGGCCATGGCGCGCATGGCGCAGGACTTCAGCATGCGCTATCCCCTGGTGGACGGCCAGGGCAATTTCGGCTCCATCGACGGTGATTCCCCCGCCGCCATGCGATATACGGAAGCCCGCCTGGGCCGCATGGCGGAAGAATTGCTGGTTGACATCGACAAGGACACCGTCGATTTCGCGGACAACTTCGACGGCTCCTTGCAAGAACCCACGGTGCTCCCGGCACGGCTGCCCAACCTGCTGCTCAACGGTGCCTCGGGCATCGCGGTCGGCATGGCCACCAACATCCCGCCGCACAACCTGCCTGAACTGGCCGAAGCGCTGCGCTACATGGCCGACCATTACGATGAGCTGGAAGAAGTCAGCATCGACGACCTGATGCAGTTCGTCCCCGGCCCGGATTTCCCCACGGGCGGTGTGATCGTCGGCGCCGAGGGCATCAAGCAGGCTTACAGCACGGGCAAAGGGCGCATTGTGGTGCGCGGTCTGGCACACATCGAAGAGACCACCGGCGGCCGCTTCCGCATCGTGGTCACCGAGATCCCCTATCAGGTCAACAAGACCAGCCTCATCGAGCGCATCGCGCAGCTGGTGCGCTCCGGCCGCATCGATGCCATCTCTGACCTGCGGGACGAATCCGACCGTCGGGGCCTGAGCATCGTCATCGAACTCAAGCGCGGCGCCCAGCCCAAGAAAGTGCTCAACCAGCTTTTCAAGTACACCCAGTTGCAGACCACCTTCGGTGTGCAGTTGCTGGCGCTGGTGAATGGGGAGCCGCGCCTGCTCTCACTGAAGCGTGCCCTCTCCATCTATCTGGAACACCGCCTGACGGTCATCCGCCGCCGCTCCCAATTCGAATTGAGGAAAGCCCGCGCCCGGGCTCACGTGCTGGACGGGCTGCTCATCGCCTTGGCGAACCTGGACGACGTGATCGACACCATTCGCAAGTCCCAGGACGCCGATGTGGCCAAGGAGCGCCTGATGAAGCGCTTCGAGCTGAGCGAAGTGCAGGCCCAGGCTATCCTGGACATGCAGCTGCGCCGGCTGGCGGCGCTGGAGCGTGAGAAGATCGAGACGGAGCACAAGCAGGTCCTGGAGCGCATCGCCTTCCTGGAAGACCTGCTGGCCCATCCGAAGAAGATCCTGACCCTGATCAAGGATGATCTGGGCGAACTGGTGGAGAAGTACGGCGACCCGCGCCGCACGCGCATCGCGCCAGATGCCAGCGAGGAATTCTCCGAAGAGGACCTGGTCCCGGACGAGGCCGTGCTCATCAGCATCACCGAGCGGGGCTACGTGAAGCGCGTGGCTTCCAAGACCTATCGCCGCCAGGGCCGCGGCGGGCGCGGCGTGAAGGGGCACACGACGCGCGACGAGGATGAGTTGATGATGCTCTTCCCGGCGCGATCGCTGGACACCATCCTCTTCTTCTCCGACCGAGGTAAGGTCTACTCCGAAAAGGCCTATCAGATCCCCGACGCCGATCGCACGGCGCGCGGCGTCCCTATGGTGAATATCCTGGCCCTGGAACCGGGCGAGACCATCACGGCCGCGGTGGCGGTGCCCGATTTCGGCGCCGCCAGCTACTGCACCATGGCGACGCGCAACGGGCGCATCAAGCGCGTCGCGCTGTCGGAGTTCGCCGCCGTGCGCCCCTCAGGTTTGATAGCCATCAATCTGGCCGAGGGCGATGTCCTCGGTTGGGTGCGGCTGACCAGCGGCGAGGACGACATCATCCTGGTCACTGAGCAAGGCCGTGCCCTGCGCTACCACGAGAAGAAAGTCCGCTCCATGGGGCGCCCCGCCGCTGGCGTCAAGGCCATCAACCTGCGGCCCGGGGACCACGTCACGAGCATGGACGTGGCCGATCCGGAGGGCGAGCTGTTGGTGGTGACGGAAAAGGGCTATGGCAAGCGCACGCCCATCACGGATTATCCGGTCAAGGGACGCGGCACGGGCGGCGTGTTGACGTTGAGCAGGGACAAGATCGACGTGACCGGCCCCATCGCCGCGGCGCGCGTGGTGCACGCCGAGGACGACCTGACCATCATTTCCAGCGGGGGCATCGTGCTGCGCACCAAGGTGAAGCAGATCAAACGCTCCGGCCGCGCTACGATGGGCGTGCGTGTCATCGATCTGAAGGAGGGCGAGACGGTGGCCTCCGTGGCGCGCATCGCGGCCAAGGACCTGAAAGAGGCCGGCGTCGAGGTGGAGGCGCAGGCGGCCGAATAGATCCCCGGACGCAGATCAACCGGACCCGCGGCGCGAGCGCAGTTGAAATGGATCGCGGAACGCAGCAGGGGCGGTTCACGAACCGCCCCTGTTCTACTTAAGGCATAGATTCGGGGAACTGCAAGTGATGGGAGCGTCGCTCTCCGGCCCTCTTTCTAGCAATCGAGGGGGACGACTTGCTCCTCCTGCCAGCGCACATCAACGGCCTGCCCCTGCTCTCCGATCAGGCGCCGGGCCATGCGGGCTAGTGCCGCCGCGTCGCCGCTGCTGTAGAAGGTCACCCTGCCCGGGCCTTGCCGGCCGGCGGCCGCCTCGGCCTGCTCCAGCAGGCGCCCCGCCTGGCGGGCGATGGCCGGCGAGGGGTCGACCACCCGCACTTCTGGACCGGCCAGTTCCTGGATCAACGGGATGATGAAGGGGTAATGGGTGCAGGCCAGCACCAGCGTGTCCACATCCTGCGCCAGCAGCGGTTCCAGTGCTCGCTCCAGGATGGCGCGCGTCTCGGGTCCCTGCAGGTCGCCGGTCTCGATGCGCTCCACCAGCCCGGGAAGCGTCTGCTCCACCACCTGCACGCCGTTGGCGAAGCGCTCCACCACCGAGGCGAAGAGTGCACCCTGGAAGGTGGCCGGCGTGGCCAGCACGCCCACCGCGCCGCTGATCGTGCTGCGAGCGGCGGGTTTGACGGCCGGCTCCATGCCCACGAAAGGGATATCGGGGAACGTCGCCCGCAGGTGGTGCAGGGCGGCGGCCGAGGCGGTGTTGCAGGCCACCACGATGAGCTTGGCGCCCTGGGCCAGCAGGAAGCGGGTGATGCCCACCGCGTAGCGACGCACCTCCTCCAGCGGGCGAGGCCCATAGGGTACGTGGGCCTGGTCGGCGAAGAAGAGGGCGTCTTCGTGGGGCAGTTGGCGTCGTATCTCGCGCAGGATGGAGAGACCGCCGACGCCGGAATCGAAGAGGGCCAGGGGGGCGTTGCTCATGGGGCAAGGGTACTCCGGAGGGGAGGCCGGCGTCAAGGGACGCCTGGCGCGGCACGGCTGGGCAGCGAGGAACCCCTTCTCGGCCCAAGAACGGTCCGCTGGGGGTGCAGATGCGGGGGGCGCCGTGCCTTAAGCAGCGGTCGCCCGCAGGTCAGGGATAATTCGTGCAGCGCTCCATGGTTCGGCCTGACGCCGCGCAAGGTGGGCTGGAAAGCGAAAGGCGCAGCCATCGGCTGCGCCTGGGTGGATATGTATGGGGGCCGTGTCAGGAGCGGCGCTTCTCCTTGAGTCGCGCGCGCTTGCCGGTGCGCTCGCGCAGGAAATAGAGCTGGGCCCGGCGCACGTGCGCCCGGCGCTGAATCTCCACCTTTTCGAGCCGCGGCGAGCGCAGCAGGAAGGTCCGCTCCACGCCCACACCGTGGGAGGCCGTGCGCCTGACGGTGAAATTGGCGTTGTTGCCGCCCTTGCGCATGCGGATGACAGTGCCGCGGAACTCCTGGATGCGCTCGCGACTCCCCTCCTTGATGCGCACATGCACGTTCACCGTATCCCCCGGGTGCAACTCGGGTATGTTGGGGTTGGCTGGGGCTTCTACCGAGCGTTTCTTCTCGGGCGTCGCTTCCACCGCCTGGGCTTCTTCGGTCATGGCATCCACCTTTGCCTCAAAATACACATGATCAGCCGCCCAATCCTGCCGGGCGGCGTGGGCTGTCAGTATACCACAGCCCCCCGGGGCTTTCCAGGCTCCG
>JAJRUD010000062.1 GCA_024277995.1 Chloroflexota bacterium | reverse complement strand
TCGGCCTGCGACCGCGCGCCCGTGCCGAGGGTTACCGCGCGCTGCTCGCCGTCCCACTGATGACCCAGCATGCCCCGCCCGCGGCGCTGCTGGTCTACTTCTCGCAGCCGCGCGCCTTCTCAGACCGGGAGGTGAGCCTGGTCTGGAACTTCGCCAACCACGCCGCCATGGCCATCGAGAACGCCGCCCTCTTCGCCCTGAGCGACGTGAAGCTGCAGGAACAGACGCGCCGCCTGGAGGCGCTGGTGGAGAGCCTGTCTGACGGCCTGATCCTGGAAGACCCCGACGGAAAGATCATCTACTGCAACCGCCGCATCCACGAATTGGCCGGACTGCCGCCGGAAGAAATCGAACGCATGCCGGCTGCCCAGGTGAGGGCCAGGCTCGCATCCTGGACGGCGAACCCCAGGCAGGCGCTCGAGAAACTCGAGGCGGCCCTGGAGTCCGGCGGCACGCGCAGCGTGGAGCTCGCCCTGCATCATGAGAGCTCCACGCCCATGATCCTGCGTTTCCAGACTTTCCAGGTCACGGACCCCAAGGGCACCCTCATCGGCCGCGGTCAGATCATCCAGGACATCACGCGCGATCGCGAGCTGGATCGCAT
Source organism: Chloroflexota bacterium (assembly GCA_024277995.1). Taxonomy (GTDB): domain Bacteria; phylum Chloroflexota; class Anaerolineae; order Anaerolineales; family E44-bin32; genus JAJRUD01. Next base: position 17,920 of record JAJRUD010000062.1, on the reverse strand, counting down.
GAAGGACAGCCTGATCGCCACCGTCTCCCACGAACTGCGCACGCCGCTGGCCGCCATCAAGGGCTACGCCTCCACCCTGCTGGCCGAGGACGTCGAGTGGGACCGCGATGCCCAGCGCGAGTTCCTCTCAGTGATCAGCGCCGAGAGCGACCGGCTGAGCGAGCTGGTGAGCGACCTGCTCGACCTGTCGCGCATCGAGGCGGGGAACCTGAGGGTCGAGCGCAGCCCCTGCCTGCTCTCCGACCTCGTGCTGCAGGCCGCCTCGCGCGCCCGCCCCTCCCCTTCCGGCCGGCTGCAGGTGGACATCGACCCCCGGCTGCCGCCGCTGCGGGTGGACCGGCGTCGCATGGAGGCCGTGCTGCGCAACCTGCTGGAGAACGCGGCCAAGTACGCCGGCGAGGCGGCGAGGGTGGTTGTGCGCGCCCGCCGCGACGACGGGCACGTGGTGGTGGAGGTGGAAGACGACGGTCCCGGCATTCCTGCCGAGCAGGCCGAGCAGGTCTTCGAGCCCTTCGTACGGCTGGAACACGGCCTGGCGCGGCGGGCCTCCGGCGCCGGCCTGGGCCTGGCCATCTGCCGCGGTTTCGTCCAGGCCCACGGCGGCGAGATCTGGATCGAGCCCCGCCCGCGCGGCACCTGCGTGGCCTTCAGCCTGCCCCTGGAGGAGGAGAGAGCCCATGCGTGAGCCGCGCGTGCTGGTGGTCGACGACGAAAAGCCCCTGCGCGATTTCGTACGGCGCAACCTGGAAGTGCGCGGCTACAAAGTCCAGACGGCGGCCAATGGCCTGCAAGCCCTGGCCCTCATTCAGGCTCAGCCCTTCGACCTGGTGATCCTGGACCTGATGATGCCCCACATGGACGGCCTGGAGACCACCCGCCGCATCCGCGAAGGCTCTCTGGTGCCAATCATCATCCTGACCGCCCTGGGTGAGGAAGCGGACAAGGTGCGGGCCTTCGAGACGGGCGCCGATGATTATCTGACCAAACCCTTCGGTGTCGGTGAGCTGATGGCGCGCGTCAGGGCCGTGCTGCGCCGCGCCTCCTGGGCTGAGGCGCCGGCGCGCGGCACCCAGGAGATCGTACTGCAGCGACACGGTGTCCGCCTGGATCTGGATCGGCACCAGGCCACCGTCGATGGCCGCCCGGTGGATCTGACGCCTACCGAGTTCAACCTGCTCTTCCACCTCATGCGCGACGCCGGCAAGGTGCTCACCCATCGCGACCTGCTGCAGCGCGTCTGGGGGCCCGAATACGGCGAGGAAGTGGAGTACGTGCGCGTCTACATGGGGCGCCTGCGCCGCAAGCTGGAGAAAGACCCCTCGAACCCGGCCCTCATCCTGACCGAGCGCGGCCTGGGCTACCGCTTCGCCGCCGACTGAGCCGCCACGCGCACACCCAGTTTTCCCCCATATCCTGAGCTTCTGGAAGAGCCTGCTTCCCGCAGGGCCTGCCCTGAGCTTGCCGAAGGGCGACACAGCGAAGGGTGCATGTCCGCTATGACCCGCTGTCTTCGACAGGCTCAGACAGCGGGTCCCGCCATCCTGAGCCCATCGAAGGGGCTGATGGCTGACCGCTGATCGCCCCCGTCCTGCGCGGCGAGCGCGGTTGATGCGCGTCCCAGGCGTTTTTTCGAAATCTTTATATTCCGCGCCCTTGCGTTTCGCTGCTTTTTTCCCACGCATGCCATGCTTATGGAATAGGGAGCCGACTCTCAGGTGAGGGAAGGAGGAGGAATCGCGCCTGAAACGTGACCCGTCACTTACCCCAACACTTCAATGAGAGGGAGGAAGCTAGCATGAAACGCCTCAGTTGGACCGTGCTCAGCCTGTTGGCCATCCTGGCGCTGGTCCTGGCCGCCTGCGGCGGCGGCGCACCCGCCGAGGAAGCGGCGCCCACCGAAGCGCCTTCTTCCGGCGTCTCCGAGGAGCCCGCCCCCGCAACAGAGGCCCCGGGCGCCCCGGAGGCGAAGGAAGTCACGCTCAAGATCGGCTTCACCGCCTCGGTCACCGGCAAGTACGAAGTCTCCTCGGCCGCGCAGGTCAACGGCCTGAAGCTCTGGATGGATTCCGTGAACGAAGCCGGCGGCATCGAGCTGAGCGACGGCACCGTCGTCACCTTCGACTACATCTTCTACGATGACGAGAGCAACAAAGAGCGCGTGCAGGAGCTGTACACGCGCCTGGCGACGGAAGACAATGCCGACCTGCTCATCAGCCCCTACTCCAGCGGCCTGACGGCCGCCGCGGCCGTGATCGCCGAACAGTACGGCAAGGTGATGATCACCACCGGCGCCGCCTCGGATTCCACCTACCAGCAAGGCTATACGCACGTCTTCCAGGCCTACACCCCCGCCAGCCGCTACCTGACGGGCGCCGTGGACCTGCTGGCCAGCCTGGATCCCAACGTGACGAAGGTCGCCCTGGTCTACGAGAACAGCAAGTTCTCCACCAGCGTGGTCACGGCCGCCAGGGACTACGCTGAGGCCCAGGGCTACGAAGTGGTGCTCTTCGAGGGTTATGACCCTGAGACCGCCGACTTCGCGCCCTTCATCAACAAGATCGAGGCCGCCGGGCCGGACGCCATCCTGGGCGGCGGGCACCGCGTGGACGGCAAAGCCTTCGCCAAGCAGCTCTATGAGAAGGGCACGCCCATCAAGTTCTTCGCCCTGCTGGTCGCCCCGCCGGAGCCGGAATTCGCCGAACTGGGCGACGCGGCCGTCGGCGTGATCGGGCCCAGCCAGTGGGAGCCGCTGGCGGCCTTCACGCCCGCCTCGGCCGAGGCTATCGGAGCCACCTGGCTCGGCCCGCTCGGTAACGAGTTCGTGTCCGCCTTCGAGGCCGCCTACGGCGACGAGCCATCCTATCACGCCGCTGGCGGTTACGCCGCGGGGCTCATCCTGGAAGGTGCCATCCGCTCGGCCGACTCCACCGACCCCGAGGCCATCCTGGCCGCGCTCAACGGCATGGACTTGATGACCTTCTACGGCCACATCAAGTTCGACACCAGCCCTGAGAACCACGGCCTGCAGATCGGCCACTCCATGGTCTACATCCAGTGGCAGCGCGACGCGAGCGGCAACCTGGTGAAACAGGTCGTCTGGCCCAAGGAAGGCGCCACGGCGGAAGCCATCTACCCCATCCGCTGATCCGTCTCGCTCGTCGGACGGCCCCCGCGGGCGCGCCTGCGCCCGCGGGGGCGGCAACTATGTCCACGTCAGGAGACCTGCATGTCGGATATTCTTCTGCCCTCACTCGTCGACGGCCTGCTGCTGGGGTTCGTATACGGCATCGCTGCGATGGGTCTGTCCCTCATCTGGGGAGTGATGGACGTGATCAACCTGTCGCACGGACCCATCATCGCACTGGGTATGTTCGGCATCTACCTGATCTTCACCAATACCGGCCTCAACCCCTATCTGGCGCTCTTCGTGGTGGCGCTGGCGGGGTTGCTGCTGGGCATGATCATTTACGGCGTCGCCGTGCACCGCGTCATCGACGCCCCGCATCTCTCGACGCTGCTGGCCACCTTCAGCGTGAACATGATCATCATCGGCATCGGCACCGCCCTGCTCACCACCACCCCGCGCAACATCGACTTCACGCTGGGCAGCCTTTCCGTCGGCCCCATCACGGTCCCCTGGACGCGCGTCGCGGCCGCCTTCGCCACGATGCTCGTCACGGGGCTGCTCTACCTGTTCCTCTACGTCTCGCGGCCCGGCAAGTACATCCGGGCTGTGGCCAACAACCGCGTCGCGGCGGAGCTGATGGGCATCCCCTCAGCCCGCATCCTGGCCCTCAGCTTCGGCCTGGGCACCATGTTGGCCGCCATCGCTGGCGGCCTGATCGCCACCTTTTTCCCCTTCACGATCCTCTCCGGTGGGAGCTACGAACTGAAGAGCTTCGTCATCTGCGTGCTGGGCGGCCTGGGCAACCCTCTGGGCGCCCTCTTCGGCGGGCTGATCCTGGGCGGCCTGGAGGGCCTCACCCCGGCCTTCATGCCCACCACCTGGGTACCCGTGCTCGAGTTCGGTCTGTTCGTCCTGATCCTGCTTGTGCGGCCCTCCGGCCTGCTAGGGAGCAAATCATGAGAGCGTTGCGAAGCCCCGGCCTGTGGCTCGCGCTCGCCCTCACTGCGGCGGCCGGAGCCTGGCCTTACTTCACCGGCAGCGCCTCTAACCGAGAGGTAGCCTTCACCATCCTGCTCTCGGTCGCGCTGGCCTCCAGTCTGAACATCCTGCTCGGTTACACGGGCTACGTCAGCTTCGGGCATATCGTATTCTACGGCCTGGGCGGGTACATGGGCATCTACCTGCTCAGCGAACGCGGCGTTTCGCTCTGGCTGGCCGTGCTGGCCGGGGGAGCCATCGCCGGCCTGCTGGCCCTGCTGCTGGGTGCCTCCATCCTGCGCCTGCGCGGCGCCTACTTCGCGCTGGCCACAATCGGCGTCAACGAGGCGGCGCGCGCCTTCATCAACAACTTCCAGCCCTTCGGCGGCCCCATCGGCATGACGCTCAACTTCAGACTCTATGATCACTACGGCGGCGCGGCACGCGCCCTGTGGATGGTCTACGGCGTCATGCTGGGGCTGACGCTCCTGGTCATCCTGGTGAGCTACCTGGTCAAGAATTCCAAGTTTGGCCTGGGTCTGTTGGCTATCCGCGAGAACGAGGACGCGGCCGAGATCATGGGCGTGACGGCGCCGCAGGCGAAGACCTGGGCCTACGTGCTCTCGGCCATCTTCCCCGGGATGATCGGCGTGCTCTTCTTCTTCAAGAACGGCAACATCGAACCCCATGACGCCTTCCGGCTGCATCTCTCCATCGAAATGATCGTCATGGTGATGCTGGGCGGCTACGGCACCGTGCTGGGGCCCGTGCTCGGCGCAGCCGGTTATCAGCGCCTGCGCGGGATGCTGCTGGTGAGCCCCATCTTCAAGAACATCCAGCTTGCCGTGGCCGGCGGGCTGCTGCTGATCATCGTGCTCTTCGTGCCGGCGGGCGCCGTCGGGTGGCTGCGCCACCGGGTGCCCGTGCTGAGGAAGGTGCTGGAATGATCCTGCAAGTCCAAGGCGTGAGCAAATGGTTCGGCGGCCTGAAGGCGCTCAGCCAGGTCACCCTCGATCTGCCGCAAGGCCAGATCCTGGGCCTGATCGGCCCGAACGGCGCCGGCAAGACCACACTCTTCAACGTGATCAACGGCGTCTACGCCCCCGAGGAAGGACGCGTGATCTTCATGGGGCAAGACGTGACCGGGAAGAAACCCTACCACGTGGCCCATATGGGCATGGCGCGCACCCACCAGATCGTGCAGCCGCTCAACGAGCTGACCGTGCGCGAAAACGTCATGGTGGGAGCCTGCTTCGGCCGCGAGAACCACAACCTGAACGAGGCGCAGCAGATCGCCGAACAGGTGCTCGAATTCGTGGGCCTGGGCGACCGGGCCGACCAGTTCGCCGGCAGCCTCAACGTGGCCCAGAAGAAGCGACTGGAGCTGGCGCGCGCGCTGGCCTCGCGTCCCAAGCTGTTGCTGCTGGACGAGGTGCTGGCCGGGTTGAACCCCTCCGAGATCGCCTCCATGATCCAGACCGTATCGGCGATCCGCGACCAGGGCGTGACCATCATCATGATCGAACACGTCATGCACGCCGTGATGAGGGTCTCCGATCGTATCGTCGTGCTCGACTACGGCCAGCAGATCGCCGAAGGGTCTCCGGAGGAGGTTTCCAAGAACCCCAAGGTCATCGAGGCCTACCTGGGCGATCCGAAGCTGGCGGAACGGCTCGGGAGACTGAGCCATGACTGACAGGCAAGGATGGTGATGATGGCTCTGCTGGAAATCCAAGACCTGGAATCGGGCTACGGCGAAGTGCAGATCCTGTGGGGGGTGAACCTCTCCCTGGAGAAGGGGCGCCTGACATCGCTGGTGGGCGGAAACGGGGTGGGCAAGACGACGCTGCTGCGCACGATCACGGGAACCATCAAGCCCTGGCGCGGTTCCGTGCGCTTCAACGGGCAGGAGATAGGCCACCTGCCGGCCTATCGCAAGCCTGATCTGGGCGTGGTGCTGGTCCCGGAAGGCCGCCAGCTCTTCACCGACATGAGCGTGCGCGAGAACCTGGAGATGGGGGCGACGAACAGCCGCGCCCGGGCTCACGCCGCCCAGAACCTGGAGCGGGTCTTCGGCCTCTTCCCCAGGCTCAAGGAGCGCGAATCACAGCGTGCCGGAACCCTGAGCGGCGGTGAACAGCAGATGCTGGCCGTGGCCCGCGGCCTGATGGCCGAGCCGGAGGTGCTCATGTTCGATGAGCTCTACCTGGGGCTGGCACCGGTGTTGGTGCTCAACCTTTTCGAGACCCTGCAGCAGCTCAAGCGTGAGGGCCTGACCATGCTCCTGGTGGAACAGAACGTCCACATGGCACTCTCGGTGAGCGACTACGCGTACGTCATGGCCGAGGGACGCATCACGCTGGAAGGACCAGCGGCGGAAGTGGCCCAGCAGGACGAGGTGAAAAAGGCCTACCTCGGCATCTGACGCCTTCGCCGCGCGCAAGGTGGACCGCGACCCGCAGGGGTCGCGGTCCCTTTTCATGCCGCTTTTCCAGCGGCGCTCGACCGGCACATCCCCCTCCCGGCCATCGGCCTGCGACATGGACGGGGCGAAAAGGGCTGGCGCGCTTCCCCCGCACCAGGCGATGGCATTGCGCGCCTCAGGCTTGGAACACGACAATAGCACCCCGCTTTGTATCGTGACATCCGGCACAGACCCTTTGTGACATTCTGCACTTACGGGCCGGCATGCCTGGTCGTATCCTCCCGACTGAAGCTATATATGCATATGCGCATATTAGCCAGGACGACTCAATGGAGGAGGCCATGAATCCGGAACTCGAACGCGAGCTCAACCAGCTCCACTCACAGCTCTGCGCCGGGCTGGCGGACCCCAAGCGCATACTGCTGCTCTATACCCTGGCCGACAAGCCGCTCAGCGTGGGCGAACTGGTGGAGATCCTGAGCCTCCCCCAACCCACCATCTCGCGCCACCTGAAGGTGCTGCGCGATCGCGGCCTGGTGATCGCCCGGCGCGAAGGCACCTCCGTCTATTACCGCCTGGCCGATGTGCGCATCCTGCAGGCCCTCAACCTGCTGCGCGCCGTGCTCGCCGACCTGCTCGCCAGCCGGGCCACATTGGCCCAGGCGCTGGAGGGCGGCGAGCTCCCCGAAACCCCTGCCGAGGAGTAACCCATGAAGACCCTCTTGATCCTGGGCGCCGGCACCGCCGGCACCATGGTGGCCAACAAGATGGCCCAACACCTCGATCCCGTCGAATGGAAGATCATCGTCGTCGATCAGGAGGAGACCCACTACTATCAGCCCGGCTTCCTCTTCATCCCCTTCGGGATCTACCGCCCCAACGACGTCGTCAAGCCCAAGCGCGACTTCCTGCCCCGCAACGTGGAGTTCGTCCTTTCCCCCATCGACCTCATCGAGCCCGATGAGAATCGCGTCCGCCTGGCCAAGGACAACCGCGTGATCGACTACGATTACCTGGTCATCGCCACCGGCACCCAGATCCACCCCGAGGAAACCGCGGGGCTCAAAGACAACGGCTGGCACGAGAACGTCTTCGACTTCTATACCCTGGAAGGCGCCACCGCCCTCAGCCGCTTCCTCAAGTTCTGGAAGGGCGGCCACATGGTGCTCAACGTGGTCGAGATGCCCATCAAGTGCCCCGTGGCGCCGCTCGAGTTCCTCTTCCTGGCCGACTGGTTCTTCCACCAGCGCGGCATGCGCGACGAGGTGGACATCACCTTCGCCACGCCCCTGCCCGGCGCCTTCACCAAGCCGCGCGCCGCTGCCATGCTGGGCGACATGCTCAACCGCAAGCACATCAACCTGCAGGCCGACTTCAACGCGATGGAGGTCGACCACGAGAAAGGTGTCCTGCGCTCCTACGACGAGCGCGAGGTCCCCTTCGACCTGCTGGTCACCATCCCCACCAACATGGGCGCCGAGGTCATCGGCCGCTCCGGGATGGGCGATGAACTGAACTTCGTCCCCACCCACAAACACACCCTGCAGTCCGAGAAGTGGGAGAATGTGTGGGTGATCGGCGACGCCACCAACCTGCCCACCTCCAAGGCCGGCTCGGTGGCGCACTTCATGCTCGACGTGCTGGTCGAGAACATGCTGCGCCACATGGAGGGCCTGGAGCCGCTTCCCAAATTCGACGGACACGCCAACTGCTTCATCGAATCCGGCTTCGAGAAAGGCATCCTCATCGACTTCAACTACGACGTGGAGCCGCTTCCCGGCAAATACCCGCTGCCCGGCCTGGGGCCCTTCTCCCTGCTCAAGGAATCCGCCGCCAACCACTGGGGCAAGATGACCTTCCGCTGGATATATTGGAACGTGCTCCTCAAGGGCGGCGACATGCCCTTCGAATCTCAGATGAGCATGGCCGGCAAGTGGAACTGAGGTACAGCCATGGACCAGGAACTGGCGCTACTGCATGAGAAAGTCGACCACCTGACCGAGCTGCTGGAAGAACAGCGCCGCCGGCAGGAGGCCGCTGACGAGTTGAAGCGGGACCTCGTCCCCATCGCCAACCACATGATGCGCCTCTCCATCGACGAGCTGGCCGAGATCGGTAACGACTTCGAGCTGGAAGACCTGCTCTTCCTGCTCAAGCGCCTGCTGCGCAACACGCGCGCCTGGCTCGAATTGCTCGACCGCCTGGAGGCGGCCATGGGGCTGGCCGACGAAATGCAGCTCATCGGCCATCAGGTCTTCAACAACCTGGTCGAGACGCTGGACGAACTGGAGCGCAAAGGCTATTTCGCCTTCATGCGCGAGGGCTTCTACGTCCTCGACCGCATCGTCACCGAGTTCAGCGAAGAGGACGTGCGCGCGCTGGGCGACAACATCGTCCCCATCCTCGCCACCGTACGCAACATGACCCAACCCGAAGTGCTCAGCCTGGCCAACAACGCCCTGGCCGCCATCCGCGAGCCGCAGGAAGAGCAGAAGCTGTCGACGCTGGGGCTGCTGCGCGAACTGTCCGATCCCAAAGTGAAAAAGGGCCTGGCACGCATGCTCAACATGCTCAAGGCCCTGGCAGATCAGCCGCCGGCCGCCTCCGGCAATTGAAGTGATTACGTCATCCAGAAAGGAGACCCCACGATGACCGAGAAAACCGCTGAAGCCATCCTGGAGAGCGTGGAGTTCAACGAAGACGGGTACATGGTCGACCCCAACGCCTGGACCCCACAGATCGCCGAGGCCATCGCCCGCCAGGAGGGCATCGCCGAACTGACCGAGGACCACTGGAAGATCATCGAATTCTGCCGCCAGCGCGCTTCGGAGAGCGGCGCCGCACCCACGCTGCGCCAGATAACGAGCGGAACGGGCATCTCGACCAAGGAGCTCTTCTCCCTCTTCCCCAAAGGGCCCGCCAAGAAGGTCGCCAAGATCGCCGGCCTGGGGAAGCCCGAAGGCTGCGTCTAGCTGCTGCCGCCGCATCATCGCCAGAAAAGGAGCAAAGGACATGGCGGACGAAACGCGCAAGATCGCTTTCATATGCTCGAAGGGGGACCTGGACATGGCCTATCCGGCCCTGGTCATGGGCTGGGCCGCCCTTGGCAACGGGATCGACGTGACCATATTCTTCACCTTCTGGGGCCTGGACCTGGTCACCAAGAAACGCCAGGACCACCTCGAGATCTCCCCCATCGGCAACACCAGCATGAAAATGAGCATGATGGGGCTGCCTACCGGCAACCTGGGGATTCCCAACTGGATGGCGGCCCTGCCCGGCATGACCGCCTTCACCACCTGGTTCATGAAGAAGAAGATCGCCGAGGTCGGCGCACCACCGGTGAGCGAGTACCTGCAGATGCTCGTCGACGGCGGCGCCAAGCTCTACGGCTGCAAGATGACCGTCGACATGATGGGCCTGACCAAAGACGACCTGGTCGACGGCGTCATCGACATCGTCACCGCCAGCGACTTCATGGATATGACCGAAGGCGCCCAGATCGTCTTCATCTAGGAATGGACTGGCCCCCTGGCGTCGCCCCGGCCCTCTCCGCGGCCAGGTGAAGGGCCGGGACCCTGCAATGACGAGAGACCCCTGACACGTGCAGGGGTCTCTCGCTGCAAAGTCAGGCAGAGCAGCCGCAAAGACTTCGCGCCGGGCGCAGCAGGACCTAGCCGCCCTGCTCCCGGTCCTCTTCCTGTGCAGTCCCGTCCTGGCGATTGACATGGTGTTCGCTGGGCCGCTCCCCCTCCTCGAAGCCCGACAGCACGAAGATGGCGTTGGTCACCGTCGAGCCGGGGTTGCGCCAGCGATGGCGCAGCCGAGAGGCGAAGAGCAGGCTGTCCCCTGGTTCGAGCAGGAAGACCTCGTGCTCCACCTGATATTCGAGCTGGCCGCGCAGGCAGAGGACGAACTCGTGACCCGAGTGGATCATCGGGTGGGGACCGCTCCTGGCGCCGCTCTCCAGGGTGAGCGCGAAGGGCTCAACGCGCCCCTCGAAGTGTTCCCCACCCAGCCCCTCCCAGAGCCCACGCGGGAAGGGTACCCGCGTGCGTTCGCTGGCCTTGCGAAAGATCACCGGCCTGCGCTGGGGGCGGTCGCGGAACAACGCCGTGATCGGAACGCCGAGCGCGTCGGCGACCTTATAGAGCGTGCTCACCGAAGGCGAGGTGCGCCCGCGCTCGATCAGGCTCAGGGCGTTGGCCGAGAGGCCGCTCGCCCGTGCCAGCGCCCGGATGGAGAGCCCGCGCTCCTGACGCAGCTGCCTCAACCGGGCCCCAACGTTGACTGAGATCGCTTCTCCGCCGCCGAATTCCATTCTCGCCTCCCGCCTGCAGCTTGGCGACCTTTCCGGCCCCATTAGCCCATTGACACACCATTGTTGTTATACATCACTACCCCGCCATATCCCCGTGACACCCAGCATGTATCCTCACAGATTTCATCCCTTCTCGCTCGCGGGTGGGTATAATGCGGCCATGTCGAAGACACGCCGCCGCCTCTTCCGTCGCCACTTTTTCCTGCCCGCGGAGCACGGAGCGTGGGTCTGGCTGCTGGGCCCCCTGATCATCGGCCTGGCGGCCGCCGGCCGTTTCCCGCTGCCTGACGGATGGCTGCTGCTGGTGGCGGCGCTGGCCGCCTTCCTGTTGCGTCAGCCGGCCTCCATCATAGTCAAGGTCCTCAGCAAGCGACGGGCGCGACAGGACTTCCAACCGGCGCTCTTCTGGTTGGTCTTGTACAGCCTGGTGATGCTCGCCGCGACCCTGGGCCTGCTTTGGGCCGGGCATCCGCGCATCCTTTGGCTGGCCGTGCCGGGCGTTTTGGTCTTCCTCTGGCACCTGTGGTTGGTCAGCCGGCGCGCCGAGCGCGGGCAGACGGGGGTGGAACTGGTCGCCTGTGGGGTGCTGGCCTTGGCCGCCCCGGCCGCTTATTGGGTCGCGGGCGGGCAGGACAATGGCCAGGCGTGGGCGCTCTGGGGCCTGACCTGGCTACAGTCGGCGGCTTCCATCCTGTACGTCGCGCTGCGCCTGGAAGGACGCCGGCTGAAAGCCGTGGCGCCGCTGGGTGAACGTCTGCGTATGGGCGGCCGAACGCTGCTCTACCACCTCTTCAACCTGCTGGCCGCCGCCGCGGCGGTGGCCCTGCGGCTGGCGCCGTCGCTGGTGGTCCTGGCCTTCGGCCTGATGGCGCTCGATGCCCTGGAGGGTGTGCTGCGCCCGCCGGTGGGCGTCAGGCCCACCCGCATCGGCTTCCGGCAACTGGCTGCCTCGACGGCCTTCGTGATCCTGATGTCCCTGGCTTACCTGCTGGCCTGAGGCGGTGTCAGCCGCCTGACTTCTTCCCAGGCCAGCACCCGCATGCGGCGCCAGAGCTCATCTTCCCGCACGCGCCCGACGAAGTCGAGCCACACCTTTTCCAGCGCACCCCAACGACCCCTGGGTACCATCAGCCACAGGTGCGCTTCCCGCTCCAGGCGACGGGCCAGCTCACGCGCCACCATCAGGGTCCTGGCCAACTGATAGTGCACGGCGCACGCCGGACGTGTCTCAGCGGGCCCGGGAGGTTCGGCGAAACCGAGCGCTTCGTCAAACCGCTGTGGGCCGGGCAGCCAGTAGCGGCAATCCTGCGGATCCTGCTCACCATCATGGACCAGCGGGCAGCGCCCCTGGCTGAACCGGCTGCAGCGGCCGAAGCCGCTCAGGTGCTTGGCTTCGACGACGATCAGGTTCTTCAGCCCGAGCAGGAAGAGATCGACCTCCGTCTTCTGCCCGGGGCCATCCAATGCCTCCAGCGCGTCGTCCAGGGCCGCCAGGCGCGTGCCGGCCAGGTCATATCCCCAGAAGTAGGGAACCAGGTCGTCGGCGGCAGGGGGCAGCGCGCTGCCCCAGAGAGGGGGGATCGATTGCAGACTCTCCAGGGCGATCGTCGGTCGAGCCAGAGGATAGACCAGGTTCCAGAGCAGGGCATTTTCCGAGGCGGGCTGCCGCAGGTTGGCCAGAACGCGCTGCGGCAGGACCTGAAAGATAGCCTCGCCCTCCCCGGCGAGCAGCCGCCTGCTGTCAGGGCGTGCCGGGCGCGCTCCCTCGAGGTGCATTCGGCCCACTCCCGCCCGGCCGGAAGCGGCGTCAGTCACCCGTCGCCGCTTCGCTGGCCCGAAGCAGCGCCTGCGTCAAATCGGCGAACTGCGCCGGCGAGTCCAGGTGAACGGCGTAGGCGCGCCGCCTCGCGGCAAGCAGCGCTTCCAGATCACCCATAGCCTGGGCCCGCTCCAACAGGCCGAAGGTGACGTCCCAGCCGGGGATCTCCACGTCGCTTTGTGGATCGGCCGTGATCAGCAGGTACAGATTGCCCTGCGGGCCGCCCTTGTGCAGCTGGCCGGTCGAGTGCAGGTAGCGCGGCCCGATGCCCACGCTGACCGCCGCGCCGAGCGCAGCGCCCAGTTTGTACTGCAGCCGGCGGGCGCGCGCGACGAGCCTGCGATCGGCAGGCAGGTAGAGCAGCAGGATCAAGGCATCACGCGGCTGGATGGTCTTGAGGATCTCTCCCAACGCCGCCTCAGGGCCTGCAGCTTCCCGCAGTCCGTCCGGGGCGCGCGCGCCGCTGATCGAGAGCCCGGATCCCTCCCACAGCGCTTCACGCCGCGGCAGCCTGCCCCGCTTGCGGTATTCCTCGACCAGGGCCGCCGTGCGCAGCTTGGCGCTCTGCACGTCGGGCTGGTTGAAGGCGTTCACGCCGATGCGATGGCAGGCGGCGGCCGTAGCCACCTCCCAGCGGAAGAACTCCGCCCCCAGCGCGCTCGCGCCTCTCCCGACCTCGATCACCGCCACCGGCAGCCCGGCGCGCGCCCAACCTCTGGCACGACGATCCAGCGTCCCTTCGCGCCGCAGGTAGACCATCAACCTGTCCGGGCCGTAGCGCCGGGCCGGGCCGGGCCGTTCACCCACGATGGGCAGCAGCCCGCGCCCATCCTTGCCGCTGCTCTCGGCGATGAGCTGTTCGATCCAATCCGCCAACGGTGCCAGCGAGGGGTCGGCGACCAGGGTGAGCTTGTCCCGCCCCTGCCCTTAAGCCGCGGCCAGGATCGCGCCCAGGAACAATCCCGGGTTGCGGGCCGGATCCACCTTCGGCCCGCAGGCGCGCGCCATGCGGGCGCCGGCCTCCAACATTTCCTGCGCCGGCAGCCCCATCAGCGCCGCCGGCAGCATCCCGAAGACGGAGAGGGCCGAATAGCGCCCGCCGACCTCCGGCGGGGCCGTGAAGACCCGCCGGAAGCCGCGCTCGGAGGCCAGATCTTGCAGCGGCGTCCCCGGATCGGTGACGGCGATGAAATGCCGGCCTGTCTCCGCCCCCAACCGGCGCCTGGCACGCTCCCAGAAGAACTCCAAGAGCGCCAGCGGCTCCGTGGTGGTCCCGGATTTGCTGGCCACGGCGAAAAGCGTCCGCGCCGCGGGCGAGCGGCGCGCCGCCCTGCGCACTGCGGCTGGATCGGTGGAATCAAGCACTTCGAAGCTGAGACCCGGCCCTTCAGGCGCCGTGCGGCTGAAGACGTCCGCTGCCAGCGAGGAGCCCCCCATGCCGAGCCAGAGCACTTTCTCGATCCCCTCCGCCTGCAGCTCTTCGGCGAAGGCCTCGAACTCGGCCGCATGCTCCCGGCCTTCTTGCGGCAGTGTGAGCCAGCCCAGCCGCTGCTGCACCTCGCGGCCTTCGGAACTCTGTGCATCCCGCACCCAGAGCGTGGCGTCTTTCCGCCACAGGCGCGATCCGACATCGCCGGAGGCCATAGCCTCCAGTTGACCACGCAGGGGTTCCATCAAAGGCCCCATTTCCTTGCGCATGAGGCGCGCCTGCTTCTCCAGCGTGCGCAGCAGCGAGACGAAGGAATGGGCGAACTTCTCGACCCCCTCTTGCTCCAGTTCATCGGTGACCCGCTCCATCGCGATCCCCAATGCCTCCAGCGCCTGCAGCTGTGCGCGCGCCGCGGACAGGTCCTGCTCCAGGGTGAGCGCGGCGCGCCCATGAGCACGGAATAGATCCAGCGTCTTGGGCGGAACGGTGTTCACCGTGTCGGGCCCGATCAGGTTGTCCACGTAGTAGGTATCCGGGTAAGCAGGGTTCTTGGTGCTGGTGGAGGCCCAAAGTGGGCGCTGCACGCGGGCGCCTTTGCGCTGCAGCGCCTGGAAGCGCGGCGCTCCGAAGACCGCTTTGAACTGAGCGTAGGCCAGCTTGGCGTTGGCGATGGCGATCTTGCCCAGCAGCGCCTGGGCGCGCTCGGCCCGCGGCCCACCCTCTGCTATCAGCTCCTGGAGCTGACCGTCCACTTTCGTGTCCACGCGGGAGACGAAGAAGGAGGCCACCGAAGCCACGTGGTCCAGCGCCTGACCCGCCTGGGCCCGTGCCTCCAGCCCTTTGAGGTAGGCATCCATCACGGCCGCGTAGCGATCGAGCGAGAAGATCAGGGTCACATTGACGTTGATGCCCTCCGTGATCGCCTGCTCGATGGCCGGGATCCCGGCCAGAGTGGCCGGGATCTTGATCATCACGTTGGGCCGGTTCACCAGCGACCACAGGCGGCGCGCCTCGTCCAGCGTCCTCTGTGTGTCATTGGCCAGTTTCGGATTCACTTCGATGGACACGTAGCCGTCGCCGCCCTGACTCTCCTCATAGAGCGGGAGGAAGATCTCCGTCGCGGC
Organism: Chloroflexota bacterium; assembly: GCA_024277995.1. Taxonomy (GTDB): domain Bacteria; phylum Chloroflexota; class Anaerolineae; order Anaerolineales; family E44-bin32; genus JAJRUD01. The sequence continues at coordinate 2,697 of JAJRUD010000062.1, read as the reverse complement.
GCGGATGTCTTCCACCGCCAGAGCGTCGAAGATGCGCTCCGCGTCCCATCCAGCCTGGGCCAGCGGGCGCAGCGATCCTGCGTACAGATCGCTGCCGGCGATGGCCTGTTCGAAGATGGTGGGGTTGGAGGTCACGCCGCGCACCTGCCCGGCGGCGATCATGCGCGCCAGTTCGCCGCTCTCCAGCAGGTCGCGACGGATATAGTCCAGCCAGATCGATTGTCCTAAGGCATGCAGTTCTTGGATGGGGTTCATCGGCCCTCCTGCCGACCTTCGGCTTCCAGAGCAGCCACCTTGGCCAGGCGGCGCTTATGGCGCTCTTCAGCGGTGAAACGCGCCCGCAGGAAAGCTTCCATGACCTCCCGGGCCAGTTCCGGGCCGATGACGCGCGCCCCCAAGGTGAGGACGTTCACATCGTCGTGCTCCACGCCCTGATGGGCGGAGTAGGTGTCATGGCACAGCCCGGCGCGCACGCCGAGCATCTTGTTCGCCGCCACCGCCGCACCCACGCCCGATCCGCAGATCAGGATGCCGCGCTCCGCCTCACGACGCTGGATGGCACGTCCCACCTTGGCGGCGAAATCGGGATAGTCCACCGGTTCTGTCGAATCGGTGCCCAGGTCCAGCGGCTCATGCCCCAAGCGGCACACCGTTTCGATGGCCAGGGCTTTCAGGGGGAAGCCGGCGTGATCGCAGGCAATGGCCACCCTCATGTTCTTGCCTCCTCACCTGCCAGGTTGAGCAGCACCCGGCGGGCGACGTCGGCCACGCGCTCGGGCGTCAGGCCCAGATGTCGATATAGCTCCTCGTAGGGAGCCGAGGCGCCGTACCGGTTAAGCCCGACCACGGCGCCGGCCTGGCCGACCCAACGCTCCCAGCCCTGCGTCACTCCCGCTTCCACCGCGATGCGTGCCTTCAGCCCGGGCGGCAGCACTTCGTGCCGGTAGGCCTCGGTCTGGGCCGCGAAGAGTTCCCACGAGGGGAAGGAGACCACGCGCGTCGGGACGCCGCTGGCGACGAGCTCTTCCGCCGCCTTGATGACCAGACCCACCTCGGAACCGCTCGCCATGAGCAGCGCCTGCGGCTCGCCCTGCCCCATATCTGCCAGCACGTACGCGCCGCGCCGCAGCCCTTCCGCCGGCGCGTAGCGCGCCCGATCCAATGTGGGCACGGCCTGCCGCGAGAGCACCAACGCCGTCGGCCCCTGCGCGTTCTCCACCGCCGCCAGCCAGGCTTGGGCCGTCTCGTTGGCGTCGGCCGGTCGGATGACCGTCAGGTTCGGGATAGCCCGCAGCGCGGCGAGCTGTTCGATGGGCTGGTGTGTGGGCCCGTCCTCACCCAGGCCGATGGAGTCGTGGGTGAAGACGTAGATCACTCGCTGGCCCATCATTGCCGCCAGGCGTATGGCAGGACGCATGTAATCGGAGAACACCAGGAAGGTTCCCCCGAAGGGGATCAGGCCGCCGTGCAGAGCCAGGCCGTTGAGGATGGCGCCCATGCCGTGCTCCCGCACGCCGAAGTGAATGTAGCGACCTGCCCGGTTCTCGGCACTGAAGGCGGACTCCCCTTCCAGCGCCGTTTTGTTCGAGCCCGTCAGGTCCGCCGAGCCGCCGATCAATTCAGGAAGAGCCCGGGCCAGCGCGTTCAGCGCCTTCCCCGACGAAGCCCGCGTCGCCATCCCCTTGGCATCGGCATCGAAAAGGGGCAGCTGCCCCGCCAGCCCTTCACGCAGTCGTCCCTCTTGCGTGCGGCTGAATTCCGCCGCCAGTTCCGGGTGCGCCTGCTGGTAACGTGAGAACATCTCCTGCCAACCACGATGGGCCTCTCGCCCGCGATCGGCAGCCTGCTTGAAATGGGCCCGCACCGCCTCAGGGACGAAGAAGCGCGGCTCCAGCGGCCAACCCAGGCGTTCCTTCGCGCCGCGCAGTTCTTCCTCGCCCGGAGGCTGGCCGTGCGCCGCGGCGGTGTCTTGCCTGGTGGGAAGGCCATAGCCGATATGGGTGCGGACGGCGATCAGGGAGGGTCGCGGGTCTTCCTTGGCGACGCGGATGGCGCGATCGACCGCCTCCAGATCCTCTCCATCTTCCACCGTCTGTACATGCCATTCATAGGCCCGGAAACGTGCGCAACGATCCTCGGTGAAGGAGAGGTCCGTGCTCCCGTCGATGGAGATGTGGTTGTCATCATAGAGATAGATCAGCCGCCCCAGCCTGAGGTGCCCTGCCAGCGAAGCCGCCTCGTGAGAGATGCCCTCCATCAGGTCGCCGTCGGAGATGATGCCGTAGACATAGTGGTCGATCACGGGGAACTCCGGGCGGTTGTAGCGTGCCGCCAGGTGCTCGGCGGCCAGGGCCATGCCGACGCCGTTGCCGAAGCCCTGCCCCAATGGCCCCGTGGTGGTTTCCACGCCGGGCGTCTCGCCGTATTCCGGGTGGCCGGGGGTCTTACTGCCCCATTGGCGGAAGCGCTTGATCTCCTCCAGGGAGAGGTCGTAGCCGCTCAGGTGGAGCAGGGCATAGAGCAGCATCGATCCGTGCCCCGGCGAAAGGACGAAACGGTCCCGGTCCGGCCAGCGCGGCGCCTCGGGATCGAATTTGAGGTGGCGCGCCCAGAGCACGTAAGCCATGGCCGCCGCGCCCATGGGCAACCCCGGATGGCCCGAGTTGGCCTGCTCCACAGCGTCGGCTGCCAGAAAGC